>CAYTRV010000064.1:0-4101 GCA_964440285.1 uncultured Bifidobacteriaceae bacterium | reverse complement strand
CAGCACGAGGTGCTGTGCATCGTCTGCGAGGGGGCCACCAACGTCGAGATCGCCGAGCGCCTGGTCCTCTCGCCCCGCACGGTCGACCACCACGTCGCAGCGGTGCTGGCAAGCTCGGAGTGTCCTCCCGCCGCGAAGCCGCCGCCGCGCGCCGCCTGGGCATCGCCCCCGACGAAGGTGGGCAGCCACCGGCCTGAAGATGGGCACCACCTCCCGTTGCCGGCGCCGGAGCGCTGGGCCTATCGTCGTGATGCACCGTCGTCACGTCTGGGAGGCACCATGCACCTGCACCCCCACATTGCCGAGACATCGCCCGGCAGCGCCAGTGCGATCTGATCGGACGGGCCGACCATCTCCGCCTATCCGCTCCGCCCGACGGTCGGCAACCGTCGCCTCGGGCGCCCCGGTGACCCTCACATCCAAGTCACGCGCGGTCTACCGCCTCGCCGTCGGCGGGTAGCTCACCACCGGCTTCGTAGGCGGCCTGCGCCCGCTCCACCCCCGCGGTCCGTTCCCGGTGGAGGGTGTCGGTCTGCAGGCGGGCAACCGCGTTGGATCGCTCCAGGCCGGCGAGGGATCCCTGGAACCGGGGCGCCACATGCCGGGCGAGCAACTCGTAGCTGCGGCGCGTCGCGGCGGGGCCGCCCCACTCCTGGCCGAACACCAGCAGGCCGCCGAACCCGCCGCCGCTTCGCTCCCAGAGCGCGTCGATGGCGTCGATCGCCTCGTCCGGCGTGCCGATGATCCACGCCCCGAGCTCCATCATCTGGTCGACGACCTTCTCGTACGGTCCCGGTACCGGGCGTGGCCGGCCGGTGGTGCCCTCGGCGTAGTCGAGCAGGAACCGGCCTGCGCCCGCGCGCACGTCCTCGACCGCTTCGCGCTTGGTCTCGGCCAGCTGGATCGGGACGACCAGCCGCCATTCGGCGCGGTCGACCTCGCGGCCGGCCTCCTCCGCGGCCTCCTGCGCGATGCGCCAGTGGGCGGCCAGGTCGATGGGTCCGCGGGGCCCGCGTGACACCGCCAGCGACATCACGCCCGCCCCGAATCTCCCCGCGAGCTGCATGCCGCCGGGCGACTCCATGCTCGTGGTGGCGATCGGCGGGTGCGGGCGCTGGTAGGGGCGGACCTGAAGGACCGCGTCGTGGAGCTCGAACCAGTCGGAGACGTACGTGAACGGCTCGATCTCGGTGAACAGGCGCACGATCACATCGAGTGCCTCCGCCTGACGCTCCCGCAGCAGGGCCGGGGGAATCCCGAGCATCGCCGCGTCGGTGAGGTGCCCGCCGGGGCCGACCCCGAAGTTGACGCGCCCGCGGGTGAGGTGGTCGAGCAGGACGATGCGGTCGGCCACCATCAGCGGGTGGTGGTACGGCAAGCTCACCGCTCCGGTGCCGAGCCGGATGTGGCGGGTGCGCTCGGCCGCGACCGCGAGGAACACCTCCGGCGAGGCGATCGTCTCCCAACCGGTTGAATGGTGCTCCCCCACCCACGCTTCGTCGAATCCGAGCCGGTCGAGGTGCACGATCAGATCGAGATCGCGCTCCATGGCGAGGGTCGGGTTCTCGCGTGGTTCGTGGTACGGCGCGAGGAACGCGCCGAAGCGCAGCTGACGGTCCATCCGGGCCAAGCGTACCTGTCGACGCGGGAGGCGCCCCTGGTACGATCGGGCCTCATCGCCGTTTCCGTTGAGGGAGATCCCACCGCATGACCTACGTGATCGCCGAACCTTGCATCGGCACGAAAGACACGTCCTGTGCCGACGTCTGCCCCGTGGACTGCATCCACCCGGCGCCAGGCGAGGAGCACCACGAGGAGGCGACGATCCTCTACATCGACCCGGCGGAGTGCATCGACTGCGACGCCTGCGTCGAGGCCTGCCCGGTGGACGCGACCCTGGCCGAGGACGACGTACCCGCCCAATGGGAGGTCTTCACGGAGATCAACCGCGTGTACTTCGAGCAGGGCCACGAGGCAGGCGAACGGATGGTCGGAGAGTTCATCGCCAAGAAGGGCGCGTAGCCGCCCGACCCTCGGGTCAGTTCATGCGGAGGCGCAGCTCGGCGATCGCCTCGAGCTGCTCGTTGATCCTCCGCCGGGCGTCGGTTGAGGGATCGTCGGCGAGCTCCTCAATCGCGGAGCGCTCAGCCTCGTCGTAGCGGCCGAGTCCGATCAGGAGGGCCCGGTGCTCGACCCGCACGCCCGGGTTGTCGGGATCGACGATCGCGCTCAGCTCCACCGTCCACAGCGCGTCGGCGAGGCTCCGGCGTCGCAGGTACGCGCCGCGGAGGTTCAGCAGCATCCGCCGCGCCGTCGCCGGCACCCCGACCGGTTCGAGGTGCTGCGGTACCAGGTCGACGCCGGCGACCGAACGGACCATCTCCCCGCAACGCTCCTCGGTCAGCTCGGCCCACCCGTCGAACGGGTCGAGGTACCTGGGCTCGCGCCGCGACGGGTCGGCGACGATGAAGTGGCCAGGGAGCCCCACTCCGACGATCGGGACGCCGATGCGCTCGGCCACCGCGATCGTGAGCGCCGAGAGCAGGATCGGCAGACCCCGCCGCCGCTCGAGCACTGTCTGGAGAAACGAGTTCCGGGGATCGTCGTAGTCGTCGCGGTCGCCGGCGAAGCCTGCCTCTCGCAGCACCGCGACGATGTCGTCGACGGTGCCGCCCCGCCGTGCGGCCTCATCCGCCAGGAGTTCGACCTCAGCCAGCGCCGCGGCGATATCGACGCCCGGGTCTGCCTCGCTGGCGATCAGCAGGTTCGCCTCGGCGATGTCCGGTCGCGACTCGCCGAGCAGCGCCGCCAGCCGCTGTCGGGTGGCGTCGCTCAGGCGATCACGTGGCCGTCGCCGCCGTCGACGAGGATCGACGACCCGCTCACGTAGGAGGCGCGCTCGCTCGCCAGGAACGCGATGACGCTGCCCAGCTCGTCGGGGCGGCCGATCCTGCCCATCGGAGATGTGGCGCCACGGGCGATCACCGCCTCGTCCGAACCGTGGATCTCCCGCAGCCGCTCGGTGTGGAACGAGCCGGGCATCACGTTGTTGATCAGCACGCCCTCGGCGGCGACCTCGCGGGCGAGGGTCCGCACGACGCCCGCGACGCCGGCGCGGGTCGCGTTGCTGAGCACGAGCCCGTCGATCACCTCGCGCACGGTGCGGCTCGTGATCGTGACGATCCTGCCCCACCGGCGCTCGCGCATGCCGGGAAGGGCGGCCTGGATGAGACGCACCGTCCCCATGAGCGTCTGCTGGATCGCGACGTCCCAGTCGGCATCGGTGACGTCGACGAACCGTCCGGTCGGCGGTCCACCGGCGTTCGCCACGAGGATCTCGACGGGCCCGACCTCGCGCTCCACCGCCTCGACTGCAGCGGCTGGGCCCTGCGGGTCGGACATGTCGGCCACGACCGGGTAAGCGCCGATCCGGGCGGCGGCTGCCGCGAGCCGTTCCGGGTCGCGGGCGCCGATCGCTACGCGGCACCCCTCCGCAGCGAGGGCCTCCGCGGCCGCGAACCCGAGCCCGCGGCTCGCGCCGGTGACCAGGGCAACGCGCTCTGCGATTCCGAGGTCCATCGCCCCGAGACTACCGGGCAGGCCCGCCGGCCTCGACTGCTATCGTCGCGGCATGGCACTGGGCCGTCGGAACACCAAGAAGAAGGGCGGGCGGCGGCGGAACTACGAGCCCACCGTCGAGCTCACCGGCATCCGCAAGCTCCTGCCCACCGGTTGGGGCAACTGGGTCGGGTTCTGCTTGTTCGGCTTCCTCACGATCGCGCTGCTCATCGAGTTCGTGGTCGCGCTCGGCCGCACCGGGCATACCGACTGGATCGCCGCGCTCGGGCTGTCGTTCGCCTTCGCCTGGATCACGGCCCTCTTCGCGATTACCCGCTGGAAGGACTACATCTAACCCCGGGGCGCCCAGGACGGGGCCCCCGGCGTCTTTCCCCCTGTAAAACGCCGCTATCCGGGCTGGATTAGCTCGCGGCATCGAGCGGCACCCAGTGGCATTTCGCGGTACTCTTGCCACTCGTCTTGCCACGCGCCTCGGGCCGTCCGGGATCGTGGCTAGCCTCGGCTCAATGAATGACCTCGAAT
>CAYTRV010000063.1:0-12246 GCA_964440285.1 uncultured Bifidobacteriaceae bacterium | reverse complement strand
ACGCCGTGGCCGACGAGCGCGCGGACGACTGCGTAGCCGGCGGCCTCGACCTCGGTCTGCACGGCGTGGCCGATGTCGCCGACGTGGCGCCCCGGGCGGGCCTGCTCGATGCCCCGCGCGAGCGCGGTCTCGGTGACCGATATGAGCCGGGCGGCATCGGCGGTGATGCTCCCGATCGGGAACGTGCGGGCGGTGTCGGCGACCCAGCCGTCGAGAACGAGTCCGATGTCCACCGAGAAGATGTCGCCATCCTGAAGGCGCACCGGGCCGGGGATGCCGTGAACGACCTCGTCGTTGAGCGAGGCGCAGATGGTGCCTGGGAACGGCGGCACCGACGCGCCCCCGGGGTACCCGAGGAACGCCGGGATGGCGCCGCGCGAACGAATCGCCTCCTCGGCGATCCGGTCGACCTCGAGCGTTGAGATGCCGGCACGCACCTCGTCGCGTAGCAGCTCGACGCACTCGGCGAGCGCGACGCCCGCGGCAGCCATGGCGTCGAGCTCCGCGGCGGTCTTGGGCACCGGTCCGGTCGGCTGCCGCGGCGGACGCCGGCGTTTCGCGCTCATCGACCCAGCGCGCCGAGGAGGCGCCGGTACACCGCGCCCGGCTCCCCGGTGCCGTCGACCTCGCGCAGCAGGCCGCGCGAACGGAAGTAGTCGACCACGGGAGACGTCTGCGTCTCGTAGGTCTCCAGCCGCGCCGCCACCGTCTCGGGACCGTCGTCGTCGCGCTGGTAGAGGTCGCAGCCGCCGGCGACACCCGTCGCTTCGCAAACGTCCTCGGGTGTGTGCGGGTTGAACACCTCGTGGTAGGAGCGCCCGCACGCCCGGCAGAGCCAGCGCCCGCCGAGACGGCGCACCAGCTCGCCGGTCGGGACGAGCAGCGACAGGACCGCGTCGAGCGGGGCGTCGAGCTCGGTGAGCATGGCGTCGAGCGCATCGGCCTGGGCGACGGTCCGCGGGAAGCCGTCGAGCAGGAAATCGTCCGCCGACCCGGCGAGACGGCCGCGGATCATCCCGATCACGACCTCGTCCGGAACGAGCTCGCCCGCGGTCACGTAACGCTTGGCCTCGGCCCCCAGTGCGGTGTCATCGGCGATCTCCTGGCGAAGCAGATCGCCGGTTGCGAGGTGGACCAACCCGAGCTCGTGCTTGAGTCGCTCCGCCTGCGTCCCCTTGCCGGCGCCGGGCGGACCGAACAGCGCCAGCCGCGCTATTTGAGGAACCCCTCGTACTGGCGCTGCATGAGTTGCGCCTCGAGCTGACGCATCGTGTCGATCGCGACGCCGACGACGATCAGCAGCGACGTCCCGGCGAACGTGAAGTTCACCTCGGGCATGTACTTGAAGATGATGCTCGGGATGCTCGCGATGATCGCCAGGTAGACGGCCCCCGGCAGCGTCAACCGCGTCATCACGCGGTCGAGGTACACGGCGGTCGGCCGGCCCGGCCGGACCCCCGGCACGAACCCGCCGTATTTCTTGAGGTTCTCGGCTTGATCGACGGGGTTGAACTGCACCGCGGTGTAGAAGTAGGTGAACAGCACGATGAGCAGCGCCTGGAAGACGATGAAGTACCAGGAGTTCGTGCCGAGCACCTCGGCCACCCGCCGGAAGAACGACCCGCCGATGAGGGTCGAGAACAGCGACGGCAGGATCACGATCGATGCCGCGAAGATCACGGGGATGACACCCGCCATGTTCACGCGCAAGGGCATGTAGGTGGTGCCGCCCTGCGTCATGCGCCGGCCGACCACCCGTTTGGCGTACTGGATCGGGATGCGACGCTGCCCCTCGTTGACGTAGACGACGCCGACGACGACGCCCACCGCCATCACCGCGATGATGATCTTCGACACCGGATCGAGGCCCCACCACCGGTCGATGCCGGTCGGGATGCCGGCCACGATGCTCGCGAAGATCATCAGCGAGATGCCGTTGCCGATGCCCCGCTGGGTGACCAGCTCGCCCAACCACATCACCAGCACCGTCCCCGCGGTGAGGGAGATGACGATGAGATAGAGGCGCCCGACGGACAGGCCGCCCAAGGCGCCCTGCTGGCGGAAGAACAGGACGTACGCGAGCGACTGCAGGAACGCGAGCGCGACGGTGAGGTACCGCGTGTACTGCGTGATCTTGGTGTACCCGGCCTCGCCTTCCTTCTGGAGCTGCTCGAGCTTCGGGATGACCACGGTCATGAGCTGCACCACGATGCTCGCGGTGATGTACGGCATGATCCCCAGCGCGAAGACCGAGAACCGCGTCAGCGCCCCGCCCGAGAACAGGTTGAGGAACTGCAGCACGTTCGCGGCGCCCTGGCTGTTGATCGCGTCGTTGATCTCGTTCGCGTCGACGCCGGGGTTCGGCACGAAGGTGCCGAGGCGGTAGATCGCGAGGATCGCGAACGTGAACGCGATCTTCTTGCGAAGCTCGGGCGACTTGAACGCGTTGAGGATCGACTTGAGCACTCAGTTACCCAGGGACGGCGCACACATGGCGCGGGACACCGCGTCTACTCCTCGGCTGCCGCGGCCGACGCTCGTGCGGGAATGACTTCGACGGTGCCGCCCGCCGCCTCGATCTTCGCGCGTGCGCCGGCGGAGAACTGGTGGGCGCGCACCGCAAGCGCGCGGTCCAGGTCGCCTTGGGCGAGGATCTTGACCGGCCAGCGCCGGTTGCGGTTGCCCTTCACGAGCCCGCGTGCTTCGAGCGCCTCCACATCCACGACCGATCCGGCGTCGAACGCCGTGAGGCTCCCGACGTTCACCGGGATCGTGTGCGTGCGGAACGGCCCGAACGGCATGGACTTTTTGTGGTTGGGGCCGCGCAGCTTGCCCTTCTGCATGTGGATCGGCGTCTGGCCGCCCTGGAACGTCTCGATCGGGCCCTTGCCGGAGCGGGAGCCCTGGCCTTTCTGCCCCCGTCCCGAGGTCTTGCCGTGGCCCGAGCCCGGGCCACGCCCGATCCGCTTGCGCTTTCGGCGCGAGCCGGGGCGCGGGGCGAGGCTCTCGAGGCGGACGTCGTTCGGGTCGACGACCGGTGTCGCGTCCGCGTCGCTCATTCGCTGACCCCCTCCTCGACCGCCACCATGAATGCAACCTTCCGAAGACGTCCACGGAGCTCCGGCGTGTCGCGGTGCACCTTGCTGCGGCCGATCTTGCCGAGGCCGAGCGCCCGCAGCGTGCCGCGGTGCTCCCACTTGGTACCGATCGCCGAGCGCGTCTGGGTCACCCGGATCACGGCGCGTCCCCCTGCACCGGCTCGTCGGCGCCGACGCCCACGGCAACCGGCTCGTCGAGCGCCTCGGCCGGCGTGTCCTCGAGGACCTTCGCGCGGTGGTTGTCGGCGAGGCCGAGCACGTGCGCGACGGTCTTGCCGCGACGCTCGGCGATCTCTTCCGGACGGCGAAGCCCCTTGAGCGCGGCGACGGTCGCCGGCAGGAGGTTCATGGGGTTGGAGCTGCCAAGCGACTTGCTGAGGATGTCGTTGATACCCGCGAGCTCGAGGACCGCGCGCACCGGGCCGCCCGCGATGACACCGGTACCCGGCGACGCCGGCTTGAGGAATACCCGGCCCGCGCCGTGGCGGCCGAGCACCTGGTGGGTGATCGTGGCCCCGTGCTTGGGGACGCGGAAGAGGTTCTTCTTGGCGTCCTCGATGGCCTTCTGGATCGCGAGCGGAACTTCGCGCGCCTTGCCATGCCCGATGCCGACTACGTCGTGTTGATCGCCGACGACGACGAGCGCAGAGAACGAGAAGCGCCGGCCACCCTTCACGACCTTCGCGACCCGGTTGACCTGGACGACGCGCTCGGCAAGCTCGAGCCCCGTCGGGTTGATGCGCTCTGTACGTCGTACCTCAGCCAACAATCCTCCTAGAACTCAAGGCCGCCCTCGCGAGCGGCGTCCGCGAGTGCCTTGACTCGACCATGGTAGAGGTAGCCGCCCCGATCGAACACGACCTGGGTCACCCCGGCGGCCTTCGCCCGATCGGCGACGAGCCTGCCGACCTGTGTTGCGGCGTCGCCCTTGCCGACGTCCCGGAGCGACTGCTCGGTGGATCCGGCGGCGGCCAGGGTGTGGCCCTTGGTGTCATCGATGACCTGCGCGTAGATCCGCGCGTTGGAACGGAAGACCGACAGGCGGGGACGCTGCGCGGTGCCGTGCACCTTGCCACGGATGCGCCGCCGGCGTCGTTCACGACCGCTCGGAGCTGGACTGATGTGCCTCACGCGCGCTTCCCGACCTTCCGGCGGACGACTTCGCCGTCGTACTTGATTCCCTTGCCCTTGTACGGCTCCGGTGGACGCACCTTGCGGATGTCCGCCGCGATCTGGCCCACGAGGCTCTTGTCGATGCCCTGCACCACGATCTGTGTGGGCTGGGGACAGTCGAACGTGATGCCCTCGGGCGCCGTCACGACGACCGGGTGGGAGAAGCCCGCGGCGATCTCCAGGTCCTTGCCCTTGAGCTGCGCGCGGTACCCGACGCCGACGAGCTCGAGTCGCTTCTCGAACCCGTCGCTCACCCCCTGGACCATGTTGGCCACCAGGGTCCGCGACAGACCGTGGAGCGACCGGTGCGGAGCGCGGTCGGTCGGGCGCTCCACCTTCAGCACGCCCTCCTCCGCAACGACCCGGATGGGCTCCACGACCGTGTGCGACAGCTCGCCCTTGGGGCCCTTCACGGTCACGTGCTGGCCCTTGATCTCAACCGTCACGCCGGTGGGCAGCGGGATCGGTGCGCGTCCGATTCTGCTCATCGCCTGGTCACCTACCAGACCTCGCAGAGGATCTCGCCGCCGATACCGCGGCGGCGCGCCTCCTGGCCCGTCAAGAGACCCTGCGACGTGGAGATCACGGCGACGCCCATGCCGCCGAGGACCTTGGGGATGCTCGTGCGGTCGACGTAGACGCGGCGGCCGGGCTTGCTGATGCGGCGCAGGCCGGAGATCACCTGGCGGCGGCTGCGGTCGTACTTGAGGCGAACCACGAGCTGACGGTCCTTGCCTTCGCCCTCTTCGTCCCAGCCGACGATGTAGCCCTCGGCTTCGAGCAGCTTCGCGATTTCGACCTTGAGCTTGCTGGTCGGCATGGCCACCTGGTCGTGTAACGCCTGGTTGGCGTTTCGCACGCGGGTGAGCATGTCGGCGACGGGATCAGTGAGCATCTACCAACTCGACTTCGTCATGCCTGGGATCACGCCGGCGTGCGCCTCTTCGCGCAGGCAGATCCGGCACAGGCCGAACTTGCGGTAGAAGGCGCGGGAGCGCCCGCATCGATGGCAGCGCGAGTAGCCCCGCGTCTGGTACTTCGGCGGGCGTGAGGCCTTCACGCGCAGACTGGTCTTCGCCACTGTTCTCCTATCGCTTCTTCGATCGGCTCCGCGAGCGCTGCTTGCGCCGGCGCCGTGCGGCCCGTTCGTCAGCCGTGTACCCGTCGGCCCTGAACGGCATCCCGAGGTGACGCAGGAGCGCCCGCCCCTCCTCGTCGGTCGCAGCCGACGTGGTGATGATGACATCCAGACCGCGGGTCTTGTCGATCGCGTCGTAGTCGATCTCCGGGAAGATCGTCTGCTCGCGGATGCCGAGCGCGTAGTTCCCGCGCCCGTCGAAACTGTCTGGGTTGACCCCGCGGAAGTCACGGATCCGCGGCAGTGCGACCGATGTGAGCCGGTCGTAGAACTCCCACATGCGCGCGCCGCGCAGCGTGACCTTGCAGCCGATGGCCATGCCTTCGCGGAGCTTGAACTGGGCGATCGACTTGCGCGCCTTCGTGATGATCGGCCGCTGGCCGGCGATCACCGCGAGCTGCTCGACCGCCTCGTCGAGCGACTTGGAGTTCTGCTTCGCCTCGCCGACGCCCATGTTGAGCGTGATCTTCGTGATGCTCGGGTGCTGCATGGGCGACCTGTAGCCGAACTCGTCCTGGAGCTTCGGCCGGATCTCGCGTTCGTAGATCTCGCGCATCCGCGGCGGAGGCGCCGGCCGCCCATCGCTCGCCGCGGGGGCCGCCTTCGGCTCCTTGGCGCTCGGCGCGGCCTCGACCACCGGCTCGTCGACAGGGACGTCTGGCTCCGGCGTGGCGTCGGCGAGCGGAGCTTCGGGCTCCGGCGCGGCGTCGGCCTGCGGCTGGTCGACGGGCTCGGGCGTGGCGTCGGCCTGCGGCGCCTCGCTCGTCACGTCGTCCGTCGCCTCGTCGGGCATCTGTGTGTCGTTCTCCTCAGCCATCATGGAATTCAGTCGAGCTTCTCTCCGCTTCGTGCCGCGATCCGGACCTTCTTGCCGTCTACCTCGCCGAACCGAACCCGCGTGGCGCGGCCGTCCTTCGGGTCGATCAGGGCGACGTTGGACCAGTGGATCGGCGCCGCTTTCTCGATCACGCCGCCCGGCTCGGTCGGCGGCCGCGGCCGGGTGTGGCGCTTGACGATGTTGAGCCCGTCGACGACGACGCGCTGTTCGTTCGGGCGGACCTCGAGGACCGTACCGGTCTTCCCCTTGTCCTTGCCCGAGATGCAGACGACCTCGTCGCCGGTCCTGATGCGAATCCCCATCACAGCACCTCAGGAGCGAGGGAGATGATCTTCATGAAGTTCTTCTCGCGAAGCTCGCGCGCGACCGGGCCGAAGATGCGGGTGCCGCGAGGGTTGAGCGCGTTGTCGATGATGACGGCGGCGTTCTCGTCGAACGCGATGAACGTGCCGTCGTCACGCGGGTGGGACTTCTTCGTGCGAACGACGACGGCCTTCACCACATCGCCCTTCTTCACCGCGCCGTTCGGCGTCGCCTGCTTGACCGTGCCGACGATGATGTCGCCGACATGGGCGTAGCGGCGCTTGGAGCCGCCCATCACGCGAATGCAGAGGATCTCGCGTGCGCCGGTGTTGTCGGCCACGCGGAGGCGGGACTCCTGCTGGATCACCGGGCGCGCTCCACGATCTCGACGAGGCGCCAGCGCTTCTGGGCCGACAGCGGCCGACATTCCATGACCCTGACCCTGTCACCGATGTGCGCGTCGTTCTGCTCGTCGTGGGCGTGGAGTTTCAGCGACCGGCGGACCGTCTTGCCGTACACGGGATGCGGGCGGGAGGTGTCGATGCGGACCGTGATGGTCTTCTCGCGGGCGTCGCTGACCACGACGCCGAGGCGGGTCTTGCGCGCCGCAACGGACTGTTGCGGGGTCTCAGCCATGTGCCGCCTCCACTTCGCGCTGTTTGACGATCGTCAGGATTCGGGCGACCTCGCGCCTGCGCAGCGCGATCTCCGACGTGCGCTCGAGCGCACCGCCGGCGTGCTGGAACCGCAGGTTGAAGAGGGCCTCGCGCGCCTCCTCGAGGCGGCTGGCGAGGCGCTCGTCGGTGAGATCGCGCAGCTCCGTCGCTTGTTTGCTGCCCATTAGAAGTCGTCCCTCGTCACGAACTTGCATTTGATCGGAAGCTTGTTTGCCGCGAGGCGCATCGCCTCACGGGCGAGCGGCTCGGGAACGCCGGTGAGCTCGAACATGACCTTTCCCGGCTTCACGACGGCGACCCACGTCTCGGGCGAGCCCTTGCCGGAGCCCATGCGGGTCTCGGCGGGCTTCTTCGTCACGGGAAGGTGCGGGAACACGTTGATCCACACCTTGCCGCCACGCCGGATGCGCCGGTTGATGGCGATGCGCGCCGCCTCGATCTGGCGGTTCGTGATCCACGCGGGCTCGAGCGCCTTGAGGCCGTACTGGCCGAAATGCACCTCGGTGTTGCCCCGCGACATGCCGGCGCGGCGCCCACGGTGGTGCTTGCGGTGCTTGACGCGCTTGGGAAGCAACATCGCTTACGCCTGGCCCTGGCTCGGCGCCTCGGGTGCGCGCGGGCGGCGGTCGCCGCCGCGCTCGCCGCCCCGGTCGCGTCGGTCACGGCGCTGCTGCGGGCGGCGCTGCTGCGGAGCCTCGAGGTCGACGCGGCCGCGGGCGTCGGTGACGCCCTCCGGGAGGACCTCGCCGCGATTGATCCACACCTTCACGCCGATCCGGCCGTAGGTGGTCTTCGCCTCGCAGAAGCCGTAGTCGATGTCGGCGCGCAGGGTGTGCAGCGGGACGCGGCCGTCGGAGTAGTGCTCGGAACGCGACATCTCGGTACCGCCGAGGCGTCCGGAGCACTGCACCTTCGCCCCCTGGGCGCCGGAGCGCATCGCGGACGTCAGTGCGCGCTTCATGGCACGGCGGAAGCTGACGCGGTTCTGGAGCTGCTCGGCGATCGACTGGGCGACGAGACGCGCATCGAGCTCGGGGCGCTTGATCTCGTTGATGTTGATCTGGATCTGCTTCTGGGTGAGTGCATGGAGCTCACGACGCAGGGCGTCGACCTCCTGCCCGCTCTTGCCGATCACGATGCCGGGACGGGCGGTGAAGATGTCGACCGTCAGCTTGGCCGGGTCCTTCTTGATGTGGATGTCCGACAGGCCGGCGTGCGAGAGCTTGCCGAGGATGTGGCCGCGCACCGCGCGGTCCTCGTCCAGCGAAGCGGAGAAGTCACGAGTGGAGAACCAGTTGCTCTTCCAGCCGTTGATGACGCCGAGACGGAACCCGGTTGGGTGGACCTTCTGGCCCATTAGTGCTCCATTCCGTAGGTCAGGTGATGCACTTAACGACTTCTCCTTCGACGGCCGCCGCCACCGGGCGCCTCCGCCAATCCGATCGTGATGTGACTCGTGCGCTTCATGATGGGCGTCGCGCGACCCATGGCGCGCGGCCGGAACCGCTTGATGGTCGGGCCGGGGTCGACGGTGACGTGGGCGAGGATGAGATCGTCGGAGCGCATCCCGTGGTTGTGGTCGGCGTTCGCGGCGGCCGACTCCAGGACCTTGCGGACCGGCACGGCGGCGTCACGCGTGGCGAAGGCGAGGATCGCTCGCGCCTCGGTCACGCTCTTGCCGCGCACGAGGTCCGCCACGAGCCGCGCCTTGCGCGGGGAGACGCGAACGAACTTCGCGGTCGCCTTGACGATCTGGGTGTCGCTTGCCTGAGCCATCAACGCATCTTCGATGTGCGATCGGAGCCCTGGTGGCCGCGGTAGGTACGGGTCGGGGCGAACTCACCGAGCTTGTGGCCGACCATGCTCTCGCTGATGAACACCGGGACGTGCTTGCGGCCGTCGTGCACCGCGATGGTGTGGCCCACCATTTCGGGGAAGATCGTCGACGAGCGCGACCAGGTGCGGACCATCCTCTTCTCGTTCGCCGCGTTCATCGTCTCGATGCGCTGCATCAGCTTCACCTCGACGAACGGGCCCTTCTTCAGGCTGCGACCCACTACTTCTCCCCTGCGTGCTTGCCGCGGCGGCGGCCGCGGACGATGAGCTTCTGGCTGGCCTTCTTCTTGTTGCGCGTGCGATGCCCGTTGGTGGGCTTGCCCCACGGCGTCACCGGGTGACGGCCGGAGTTGGACTTGCCCTCACCACCACCGTGCGGGTGGTCGACCGGGTTCATCGCGGAGCCGCGCACCGTCGGGCGGACGCCCTTCCAGCGCGAGCGGCCGGCCTTGCCGATGCTGATGTTCTCGTGCGTCGTGTTGCCGACCTGGCCGATCGTGGCGCGGCATTCCAGGTGCACCATCCGCATCTCGGTCGACGGCAGCCGCAGCGTGGCGTAGTCGCCGTCCTTCGCCATGAGCTGTGCGCCGACGCCGGCGGACCGGCACATCTGGCCGCCGCGACCCGGCTGGAGCTCGATGTTGTGGACGATGGTTCCCGTTGGGATGTCGCGCAGCGGCAGGCTGTTGCCGGGCTTGATGTCGGCGCCCGGCCCGCTCATGACGGTGTCACCGACCCCGAGGCGCAGGGGCGCCAGGATGTAGCGCTTCTCGCCGTCGGCGTAGTGCAGCAGCGCGATGCGCGCGGAGCGGTTGGGGTCGTACTCGATGGTGGCGACCTTCGCGGGCACGCCGTCCTTGCGCCGTTTGAAGTCGATGATCCGGTACCGGCGCTTGTGGCCGCCGCCGATGTGGCGGGTAGTGATGCGGCCGTTGTTGTTGCGCCCACCGGACTTCGAGACCTTGTCGAGCAGCGACTTCTCGGGCGTCGTCTTGGTGACCTCTTCGAAGTCGGACGAAGTGACGAAGCGACGTCCCGGGGATGTCGGCTTGTACTTGCGAATTCCCATCAGCCGTCCCCCTAGACCCCTTCGAACAGCTCGATGCGATCGCCGGGCGCCAGCTCGACGATCGCCTTCTTGAAGCCTGGCCGGATGCCGCGCGTCTGCCCGCGCCGCTTCGGCTTGCTCTGGACCTTCACGATCCGCACGTCGGTGACGGTCACGTCGAAGATGTCCTCGACGGCCTGGCGGATCTGGATCTTGTGCGCGTCCTGCAGCACCTGGAAGGTGTACTGGTTGTGCGCCTGGGCCAGCTGGAAGGCCTTCTCCGAGATGATCGGCCGGACCACCACCTTGCGGATGTCGTCACGCAGGCTGCCGCTCATTCCTGACCCTCCTCGGGCACAGCGGGCTCGTCCGTCGCGACGTCCGCCTCGGGCTCCGCCTTCTTGCGGGTGCGCTTCGGCTTCTCCTCCGCGGGGGCCTCGTCGGCAGGAGCCTCGATCTCCTCGGCCGGCTCCGCCTTCTTCCGGGTGCGCTTCGGCTTCTCGACGACTGCCGCGGCGACGCTCTCCTCGGCGACCTCGGCGGGTGACTCGACCGCGACCTCCTCGGCGACCGCGTCCGCGAGCCCGGCTTCCTCCGCCACGGCCTCCTCGACCGGCTCGTCGGCGGCTTTCTTTCGGCCGCGCTTCGGCTTCTCGTCGTCGGACTTGCGGGTGACCGGCTTCGGCGCGGGCGGCGGCGTGCGTGTCGGCAGGGCCTTCGGCGTCGCCTCGACCTCGCTGACGGAGAGCTCCGACCCGGTGAATCGCTCCCAGACGGCGCGCTCCACGAGCAGGCTGCGTCCCGCCATCAGGTCGACCACCTCGACGTCGCTCGCCGCGAGGACGTAGACGTCCTCGAGATTGCGGAACGACAGCCCGACGACGGCGTCCGGGTCGTCCACGAGGACGAGCAGCGGACGTGGGGAGATGCCCTCGGGCGCCTGGTAGAGGTACGCCGCCGCGCGCTTGCTGGACGGCGTGTCCCAGGCGGTGGGTTCCATGACGGCGAGGCTGCCGCGGTCGGCGTGGGCGCGGAGCGCTGCCCGGAACGCCTGGGCGCGGACCTTGCGGTTGACCTTGCCGCCGTGGCTGCGCGGCGTGGGGCCGAAGGTGACGCCGCCGCCGCGCCAGTGCGGGGCGCGCGTCGATCCCTGACGGGCGCGGCCGGTGCCCTTCTGGCGCCACGGCTTCCTCCCACCGCCGCGGACCTCGCCGCGGTTCTTGGTGGAATGGGTCCCGGCGCGACGCCGGCCGAGCTCCGACACGATCGTCTCGTGGATGAGGTGCGGCTTGATCTCCTGCTCGGCGACCGGCCCCTGGAAGGCCGCCTCGCCGGCGCGAACGCCTTCGGAGTTGAGCACGGGGACGGTCATGCGGGCCGCACGATCACGATGCCGTTGACGCCACCGGGGACCGTCCCCTGCACGAGCAGCAGGTTGCGTTCCGGGTCGCGGTCGACGATCTGCAGGCCGTGCTGAGTGACGCGCGCGCCGCCCATCCGGCCGCTCATGCGAACGCCTTTCATCACACGGGCGGGGTAGGCCGCGGCGCCGATCGACCCTGGCTGGCGGACGTTGTGCGAGCCGTGGGTCACGGGCCCGCGCTTGAAGTTGTGGCGCTTGATGGTGCCCTGGTAGCCCTTGCCCTTCGAGGTCCCCACGATCGACACGCGCTGACCGGAGCTGAACGACTCGACGGTCACGACGTCGCCGACGGCGAGGTCGCCCGTGAGGTCCTCGGGGGAGAACTCGACGAGGTGGCGGTGCGGTGCGGCGCCCGACTTCTGCAGGTGGCCGATCTCGGGCTTGGACAGGTGCTTCGGCGTGGTCTGGCCGAACGCGAGCTGCACCGCCGAGTACCCGTCGTTCTCCGGGGTCTTGACCTGCACTACCGGGCAGGGGCCGGCCTCGATGACCGTGACCGTCACCCGCCGACCGTCCTCGGTGAAGATCTGGGTCATGCCCAGCTTGCGTCCAATGATCGCGGACACCGGTGCCTCGCTACGCCTTGATCTCGATGTCGACGCCGGCGGGGAGGTCGAGGCGCATCAGCGAGTCGACCGTGCGGGGCGTCGGCGAGTAGATGTCGATCAGCCGCTTGTGCGTCCGGATCTCGAAGTGCTCCCGCGAGTCCTTG
>CAYTRV010000062.1:0-12259 GCA_964440285.1 uncultured Bifidobacteriaceae bacterium | reverse complement strand
CGAGGCTGAGCGCCGGGTCGATCGGCCTGCCGGCGTCCTCGAGGAGCGATTCGAGCTCCCGGGCGGCGCCGAGCACCCGGGCCCGCTCGCCGCCCCGGCGACGCCCCATCCGCCGCGCACACTTCACGGCGAGCGGCGTCCCAAGCGCGAGCAGCAGCGCCGCGGGGATCGTGAGCAGCCACCGGGCGTCGAACCCCTCTGTCGTGCCGACCGCGGCGGGCGGGACGCGCTCATCATTGCGTTGCGCGCCCGGAGGCGGGGTCGGGCGGACCGGCGCGGCGCTGATGCCGGGGTCGATGGTGATGTCGACACCGTCGCGCGAATAGCTCGGCGACGAGACGGACGCGCTGTTCGGCACGGATCGGCCCGGCGTCGGGTCGAACGGGATCCACCCGGAGCCAGGGAACAGCACCTCCACCCATGAGTGGGCGTCGCGATCGAGGATCTCGTACGACGCCCTGTCGGGGTCGAAGCGGCCGGGGTCGGACGTGAACCCCACCGCCACGCGCGCCGGGATGCCGTTCATCCGGAGCATCAGGGCCATCGCCCCGGCGAAATGCTGGCAGTAGCCCCGCTTCGTGACGAGGAGGAAGTCGACGAGGTCGGGGTTCGCGATCGGGCGCGGTGCCCGCTCGTCGTAGCGGAACGGGCTCCCCCGGACGAACGCCTCGACCCGGTTGACGGCCTCATAGGCGGTGCGCGCGTTCCCGACGACCCGGCGCGACAGCCCGTATACGTTGTCGTACTGCCCGAAGGCGGACGCGTCCGGCGGGGCCTCCCCGCTCCCCCACACAGGGACCCGGACGGCGGTCCTGCCGAGCCCCGGAAGGATGGTGAGGAGCTCCGCGGCGACATCGCCGTACGGCGCCGCGCCGATCAGGTTGGGAACGCCCGGGTCCGGGACGAGGGTGTCGACCACGTACCGTGTCTCGGGGCCGAGCGGCGGCTCCACTCGGAGTGAGTCGTCGTCGAGGACCGTCACGGACCGGCGGCCGATGCCGCGCACCGCGGTGGGGCGCCCGCCGGCCAGGACCCACGGGGTGCGGACCCCGGTCAGGGTGATGCGCTGCTCGGTCGACGCATCGGTGGCGCGCGTATCAGGATCGAGCCGGATGCCCCCGTCACCGGTCCGCTCGCGCAGCGGGGCCGACGCCTGGCCGAACGAGAGCCCGTCGAAGCTCTCGAGCGTGATGGCCCTCAGCGGGAGCGGCTGAGCGGCCTCGACCCGGGCGATGACGGCCGGGTCGTCGGGATAGGTCAGCGGCCCGTAGCTCTGGCGGAAGTTGATCGCGCTCACGCCGCCACCGTTTCCGAAGTCCCAGTCGCGCCAATTCCACCACGACCCGGGCGTCGAATCCACGCCGACGCTGCCGAGCGCGGCGATCGCCGTGACCGCCCCGCCGATGAGCACCGCGCGGCCGGAGCCCGATCGGACGCCCGCGCGGGGCGGGGCGGCGAACCGGAAGACGGCGAGGGCGATGACGAGCGTCGCGAGGCCGGTGAGCACCGGGCGCTCGGGGGGCACGAGCGTCCACCGGTACGCAAGGCCCGCCGCGGTTCCGACAATCGCCGCCAGGGGCCGCCGGGCGACGATGACCTGCCACGCGACGACGGCCGCCGCCCCGCAGAGCACGAGCACGAGTAGCGCGGACAGGGCGTGCGGGGGCTCCGCCGACAGAGGCAGCCGCGTGCTCGCGGCGTTCCCGAGGCCATCGGGAATGATGTCCCCGAGGGCGGTCCACGTGGGCCGGTCGCCGGTGAGCACGCGAATCGGGCTCGCGCCCACCGATGCGCCGAGGGCGCAGACAGCCGCGGCGGCGGCGGTCAATGCCGCCCAGCGCGCGGAGTGGCGCCCAGCACCGGCGCGCACCAGCGCGGCTGCCGCGCCAAGGGCGGTCACCAGCGCCAGGCGTCCCCGCGGTGGCTCGAGCCACAGACCCGACCAGGTCGTGGCGAGAAGCCCGAGGAGCATGCCGGCCGCGGCGATCGGGCCGAGCGTCCGCAGATGCCGCGCAGGATCAGACCCGCTGGGCACGCGCGCCCCTCCCCTCCAGCGCCAGCGTCAGATCCGATGCTCCGGCGATCTCGGTGACCGATGCCCCCGCGCGGCGAAGGTCCTGCCCGTACGCCCGTGCCGGCCCGATCAGCACGGCGGCGAGGTTCACGCCCGCGCTTCGTGCCTGGCCGGCCGCCGCCGCGAGTCCCCGGTCGCCGCTCGCGCTCACCAGCACGAAGGTTCGAACGGCGTCGCCGCGTCCCACGGCCGCCCGAAGGGCGAGGGAGATCGCCTGTGCGCCGTCGGCCTGGACCAGCGCGAGCTCGCGCTCGAGGGTCCCGGCGGGTGTTCCGAGCGGCAGCGCGACCGGTCGGGAGGCGGTGTGCTCGAGCCCGACCGCGTCTCCCCGCGCCGAGCAGGTCGCCACGAGGCTCGCCGCCGCCGAGACCGCCACCTCGAACGGGCCGTCCGGCGGCCCGCCGTTTCCCGAATCGGCACGCGCGTCGAGGAGGACGAGCAGGGTCGCGCCGCGCCCGGACTCGCCGTGGAGCTCCTTGGTCTGGAGCCGTCCGCGTCGCGCGGTCTGCGCCCAGTGGATGAGCGAGAGCGGGTCGCCGGGCTCGTAGTCGCGGATCCCGCCGAGCTCGGAGCGCCCGCGAAGCTGCCCGGCCTGCTGGCCGGCGCGCCGGGCCGCGCCGGACTCCCAGAATGGAATCGCGATCGGCACCGTCCGGGGGAGGACCAGAACGGTGGCCTCGGTCGTCACCGCCCGCCGGACGCGGGCGAGTCCAAACGGGTCGGCGATCGCCACACCTGGATGCCCGAAGCGGTGCTCGCCGCGTGGGAGCCCCGAGAAGCGGAACTCGCTGCGGATCTCTCCGCCCAGCCACGACGGGCGTCGCGCCTCACCCCGGGCGGCATCGGGCAGTCCGGGACGGATCTCCCAGTCGAGGAGGCGGAGCAGCCGGTTTCGCACCGGCCAGCCATGGAGCCGTATCGAAGTGACACCCGGCTCCCCGCTGGGCAGTGTCTCTCGGTCCACGCTCCGCGAGATCCGCATGCCTTTCGCCACCACCTCGACGAGCGCGATCGTCCCGACGCCCATGAGGAGCAGACCGACGCCGAGGGGTCGCAGCGACGGCGTCCCGAAGCCGCCCGCGGCGATGAGCGCGATGATCCCTGCCGCGGCGACGGCGATGGCGCGCGGATGGCGGCGTTTCTTAGAGCGCCGGGGCCGGGACGACACTGAGAGCCTCCGCGACGACGGTGTCTCCCTGCACCCCGGCCACCCGTGCCTCGGAACCCATGACGAGGCGGTGGGCGAGGACCGCCAGCGCGACCGACTTGACGTGCTCCGGAATGACGTAGCCCCACCCATCGATCAACGCGACCGCTTTCGCGACGCGAAGGAGCGTCAGCGCGGCGCGCGGGCTCGCGCCAAGGACCACTCGGCGGTCCTGCCGCGTGGCGGCGACGAGGTCGACGATGTAGGTCGCGATCGCCGGTTCGACATGGACGCGGCCGGCGGCGGCGATCGCCGCGCGGATCTGAGCGTCGTCTGCGACGGCTGCGACGTCGTCAAGCGGGTCGTGGCCTGCGAGGTCGATGATCATCCTCGCCTCGAGGTCCGCCTGCGGGTAGCCGATCGACAGTCGCAGCGCAAACCGGTCGAGCTGCGCCTCCGGGAGCGGGAACGTGCCCTCGTATTCGATCGGGTTCATCGTCGCGACGACCATGAACGGCCTCGGGAGCGGGCGCGTGTGGCCGTCGATCGTGACCTGCGCCTCCTCCATCGACTCGAGCAACGCCGACTGGGTCTTCGGCGACGCCCGGTTGATCTCGTCGGCCAGGAGGAAGTTCGCGAACACCGGGCCGGGACGGAAGTCGAAGGTCTGGGTGCGCTGGTCGTAGACGTGGACCCCGGTGACGTCGGAGGGCAGCAGATCGCTGGTGCATTGCAGCCGGGCGAACACGCAGCCGGATGCCCGGGCAAGGCTCTTGGCGAGCACCGTCTTGCCCACTCCCGGTACATCCTCGATCAGCAGATGGCCACCGGCCAGCAGGCACGCGACCGCCGAGGCGAGGGTGTCGCGAGGCGCGCGGACGGACGCGGCGAGCGCGTCGACCAGGGCGTGCGCGAGCTGTCCTCCGCGGGCAAGCTCGTCGTCCGCCAGGGGCGGCGCGGAAACGACATGCAGACGCTCCACATCGGCCACGTTAGCAGGGGTTCCTCTCCCCATCCGCCGAGGGGCGTTGCGGTCCTCCGACGGCCCCGTGGCGCTTTCGGCGATCAGGCCGCCAGCACGTCGAAGGTGGAGCACTCGGTAGGGTTGCGGGCGGCCAGAGCGGCGACCTCCCCGATCGAGGAGACCCCATGACCGGACAGTCCCACGCGTTGCGGGCCTTCTACGCGGCGCGCGAGTTCCTCTGGACCCACCGGGAGGACTACGGGACGGCCTGTCGCGACTTCCGCTGGCCCGAGATCGACGAGTTCAACTGGGCGCTCGACCACTTCGACGCCGTCGCCGCCGACCCGGAGCGCGGGGCGCGGCGGGCGCTGTGGATAGTCGAGCCCGACGGCTCCGAGGCGCATTGGACGTTCGCCGAGCTCTCCGAGCGCTCCAACCGGGTGGCGAACTGGCTGCGGGCTCAAGGCGTCGCACGGGGCGACCGGATCGTCCTGATGCTCGGCAACCAGATCGAGCTGTGGGAGACGCTACTCGCGGCGATGAAGATGGGGGCGGTGGTCATCCCGGCCACGACGCTGCTCAACGCGGCCGACCTGCGCGACCGCGTCGATCGGGGCCGGGCGGGACACGTCGTCGTCGGCGGGGCCGACACGGGCAAGTTCGACGACGTCGAGGGCGACTACACGCGGATCGTCGTCCGCCCCGATCGCGACGCCGCGCCGGGGGGCTGGCTGGACTACGGGCAGGCCGGCGGGGCGGACGCGACGTTCACCCCCGACGGCGTCACCAGAGCGGACGACACCCTCCTGCTCTACTTCACCTCCGGAACCACAGCCAAGCCGAAGCTGGTCGAGCACACGCATGTCTCCTACCCGGTGGGGCACCTGTCCACGATGTACTGGATCGGGCTGGAGCCCGGCGACGTGCATCTCAACATCTCCTCGCCGGGGTGGGCGAAGCATGCGTGGAGCAACGTCTTCGCGCCGTGGATCGCCGAGGCGTGCGTGCTGGTGATGAACTACGCACGCCTCGACGCCGAGAGCGTGCTCCGCGTGATCGACCGCTGCGGCGTCGACAGCTTCTGCGCGCCGCCGACGGTCTGGCGCATGCTCATCCAGGCCGACTTCTCGGGCCTGCGGAACCCGCCGACGAAGGTCGTCGGCGCGGGCGAGCCGCTGAACCCCGAGGTGATCGAGCAGATCGGGCGGGCCTGGGGGGTGCGGATCCGTGACGGCTTCGGGCAGACCGAGACCACGCTCCAGATCGGCAACTCGCCCGGTCAGCCGGTCAAGCCCGGGTCAATGGGCCGCCCCTTCCCCGGCTACCACGTCGAGCTCATCGACCCTGCCACCGGCGAGAAGGCCGACGAAGGGGAGATCTGCCTGGACCTGTCCCGCCGCCCGCTCGGGCTGATGGTCGGGTACCAGGGCGACCCGGAGCGCAACACCGAGGCCATGGCAGGCGGGTACTACCACACCGGCGACGTCGGCTCCCGCGACTCGGACGGCTACATCACCTACGTCGGGCGCGCCGACGACGTGTTCAAGGCCTCGGACTACCGGATCAGCCCGTTCGAGCTGGAGAGCGTGCTCATCGAGCACCCCGCCGTCGCCGAGGCCGCCGTCGTCCCCTCGCCCGACCCGGTCCGTCTCGCCGTCCCGAAGGCCTATGTCGCGCTCGCCGCGGGGCACGAACCGACCGAGGAGACCGCCCGGTCGATCCTGGAGTTCGCCCGCGACAACCTCGCCCCGTACAAGCGGATCTGGCGCCTGGAGTTCGCTACGCTGCCCAAGACGATCTCCGGGAAGATCCGGCGGGTCGAGCTGCGGGACCGGGAGGGCGAGCTTCACGCTGATCCGTCCGCGACACCGGTCGGGGAGTTCACCCTCTAGAGCCCCCTCAGGTCGCCGGGGCCCGGGCGGATTCCGACCGCGGCACTGTCAACCGCCTCGCCGCAGTGGCTGCAGGTCAGGACGGGGTTCAGATCGTGGCCGCGGCCGGCGTGCGTGAGTATCGTCGGTGGGCCGTCGGGGCAAGGTGCGTAGCGGTCGCCCCATTCCATAAGACCGATGAGGACGGGCCGTAGGTCGATGCCCTTCTGCGTCACGCGGTACTCGTGCCGTGCGGGCCGGTCCTGGTATTGGACCCGCTCGAGGAGGCCTTCCTCGCAGAGCCGGTTCAGGCGCGAGGTCAACACGTTGCGGGCGATGCCGAGACCGCCGAGGAAGTCCTCGAACCGCCGGGTGCCGCGAACGGCGTCCCGCAGGATGAGGAGCGACCAGCGCTCGCCGACCGCCTCCAGGGCCCTCGCGATTGAGCAGTTCTGCGTGTCGTAGCTGTTCCCCAGCATGAGGCCCATTCTACCTGGTGAGTTGCATAATGCAACTAACGGCGCTATAGTCGGTCCTGTCAAGCAACTTACGGCTCGGAGGATCCCATGTTCCAGACCTACATCAACCGCAGCAACGGCTCCGGCAATCGTCTGACGCCGACCGTCGAGCGCGGCCTGCGGCACCGCAGCGCGCCCGGACGATAGGGGACACCAGCGCGCCGCCCCCCTTGAGGCGGTGCGCGCTCCCGAGCCGCCGCTCGTGACCCTTGCCCGCCGTGGCGAGCTTCACGCGGACCCGGCCGGGGGGGAGTTCACGATCCCGCTCGGCTGGCCAGGAGAGGCGCGACGGCGTCCAGGACGCGTTCGGCGCATCCCGTCTTGCTCGTTCGCGCCACCACCTGCTCGTCCTCACCAGGCCCGATGATCGTGACCGCATTGTCGTCCCCCTCGAACCCGATGCCCTCGACGGAGACGTCGTTGTGGACGATGACGTCGAGTCCCTTTCGCGTGCGCTTTTCCCGTGCGCGGGCGAGACCGCCGTCTCCATGTTCGGCGGCGAACCCCACGAGCACCTGCCGGGTGCGGGCGGTCGCGAGGCTCGCCAGGATGTCCACGGTCGGCTCGAGAACGATGTCGAGGCGGTCGCTCGCGGACTTGTCGATTTTCCCCTCATGGGAATCGGCCGGGCTGTAGTCGGCGACCGCCGCCGACATGACGAGCAGGTCGCAGTCGGCGAACGCGGTGCGGGTCGCCTCGAGCATCTGCGCCGCGGTCTTGACGTCGATGTAGCTGATGTCGCCCCGCCGCTGCAGGTCGACGTTCGCGGCGACGACCGTGACCGCGGCCCCGCGGCGCCGGGCCGCATCGGCAAGGGCGAAGCCCATCCGCCCGCTCGAACGGTTGCCGACGAACCGCACCGAGTCGATCGGCTCACGCGTCCCTCCCGCAGTGACGAGCACTCGCCGTCCAGCGAACGGCCCGGTGCGCGAGGCGAGGCGCTGCTCGACCGCCGCGACGATGACCGGGGTCTCCGCCAGGCGCCCGGCGCCGACGTCCCCGTCGGCGAGGAGTCCCTCTCCGGGAGGGATGGTCTCGACACCGCGCGCGGCGAGGGTCGTGAGGTTGGCGCGGGTGGCCGGGTGCTCCCACATCCGGGTGTTCATCGCGGGCGCGACCATGACCGGCCCGTCGAATGCGACGTAGCACGATGTGAGGATGTCGTCGGCGAGCCCGGCGGCCATGCGCGCCAGGGTGTTCGCCGAGGCTGGCGCGACGAGCATCAGGTCGGCGACCCGGGCGAGATCGAGGTGTCGGTAGTCCGGCTCGTCGTCCGCACCGAACAGGCCGGCGGCGACCCGGTTGCCTGAGAGGGCGGCCAACGACGCGGCACCGACGAACCGCTGGGCGGCCCGGGTCATGACGACGTGGACGTCGTGTCCGGCGCGGCGAAGTGCGCGGACCGTGTCGATCGCCTTATAGGCGGCGATGCCGCCGGTCACGCCGAGAAGGATCGTGGCCACTAGGGACTCCCCACGGGTTGGGTGCCGATCTCGCGGGCGACGATCGCGACCAGATCGGCGACCGCGGCGTCGACGTCCTCGTTGACGACGCGATGGTCGAACTCCCCCATCGCCGCGAGCTCCCGCCGGCTGACGGCGAGGCGCGTCGCGATCTCGCCTGCGCTGTCGGTGTTGCGCTGCTCGAGCCGCCGGGCGAGCTCCGACATCGAGGGCGGCGCGATGAACACCGTCACGGCGTCGGGCAGCATCTCGCGGATTGCGCGGGCGCCCTCGAGCTCGATCTCGATCACGACGGAACGGCTGGCGGCGAGCTGCCCGTCGACCTCGCGCCGCAGGGTGCCGTAGCGGTTGCCTGCGTACCCGACGTGCTCGAGGAACTCACCGGCCGCGACCGCCCGGTCGAACTCCTCATCCGTAATGAAGTGGTAGTCCTCCCCGTCAACCTCGCCAGGGCGCATCGTACGGGTCGTGGCGGAGACGGCTACCACAAGACCGGGGAACCGGGGGAGGATCCGCTCGATCAGCGTTCCTTTCCCGGCCCCCGACGGTCCTGAGATGACGAGGACACGAGCCCGGCTCGTTACCGGCTCAGAAGATCGACCAGCTCGTTGCGTTGACGTTCCGACAGCCCCCCGACGGTCTTCCCCTGCGAGATGCGACAGTGGTTGATGAACCGCGTTGCTTTGACCTTGCCGTATTTCGGCACAGCGAGAAGCATGTCAAAGACCTTCGCGGTCATCACATAGTCGGGAGGCGCTTGGATGACATCTTTGATCTGGACCCGTCCGCTCTTCAGGTCCTTCTTGAGTTGCGCCCGGCGGGAGCGGATGTCGTTCGCGCGACGGAGTGCGTCCATTCGCTGATCGAGCGACCGTTCGGGGGCCTGGGTGGGAGCCTTCAACGTGGTGACCATCGGCGAGGATGATAAGGGGCATGCGTTGCAGTCCGCAAGGCCGTCTTTGCAGCAGTTTTCAAGGGAATTTCACGCACGTTGCAGGGACATGACGATCTGGGAGCTTCCCGCAACGAGCGGCGATCTTCAAGCTCAACTTGAGGTCCATTGACCCGCCCCGTGAATTCCCTCGTTGCGAAGATCCTGAAGCGCGACGGGCACGTTGCAGGGCGCCCGGATGGCGTCCGCGGTGGCCTCGGCGGCCTCCATCGTGGTGATACACGGGATGCCTGCACGGATCGCGGCCCGCCGGATGGCCGCGCCGTCGCTCTGCGCGCGCCGTCCGCTCGGGGTGTTGATGACGAGCGCCACGACGCCATCGCGGATGAGGGTCGGGATGTCGGGGCCGCCCTCATGAAGCTTCCCGACCGCTTCGACCGGTACATCGGCGGCGGCGATCGCCACCGCGGTCCGCTCGGTGGCCACGAGCCGCAGGCCCGCGCGGGACAGGCGCTGGGCGACGGCCACGGCGCGCGGCTTGTCCATGTCCGCGGCGGAGATCACTGCGGTCCCCGACCGGGGGATCGTCGCGCCGGCGCCCCGCTGGGCCTTCGCGAACGCCTCTCCGAACGAGCCGCCGATGCCCATCACCTCCCCCGTCGCCCGCATCTCGGGACCGAGGGTGGGATCCGTCCGCGGGAACCGGGCGAACGGGAGCACCGCTTCCTTGACCGCCACGTGGCGGCTCGCCCGGCTCGCCGGGAGCGCCAGCTCATCCAGTCGCGCGCCGAGCATGAGGCGCACGGCGTGATGGACGAGCGGGAGCCCGGTCGCCTTCGCGACGAACGGGACGGTTCGTGACGCACGCGGGTTGGCCTCGATGATGTAGAGGCGACCGTCCTGGAGCGCGAACTGGACGTTGACCAGGCCGATGGCGCCGAGGCTCGTCGCGAGCCGCGTCGTCTGTTCCTCGATCTGGGCGAGTACGCCAGGGCCGGTCTCCTGCGGAGGTATCACACAGGCAGAGTCGCCGGAGTGTACGCCGGCGGCCTCGACGTGCTCCAGAATCGCGGCGACGTGGCAACCGTCGCCGTCGCAGAGGGCATCGACGTCGAGCTCGATCGCGTCCTCGAGGAATCGGTCGACGAGCACCGGCCAGGACGGCTGCTCGCGCTCGAGGTAGGCGGCCAGCTCCCCCGGGTCGAAGACGATCGCCATCCCGCGCCCGCCCAGAACGTAGGAGGGTCGGACCAGCACCGGGTAGCCGACGTCGGCCGCGGCGGCGAACATGTCGTCCGGCGTGGGGGCGATCGCCCACGGCGGTGCGAGCAGGCCGAGTTCGTCGATGAGCCGGCCGAACCGTTCACGATCCTCCGCCAGGTCGATCGACTCTGCGGGGGTGCCGAGGAGGGGCACCCCGGCGTCAGCGAGGCCGCGGGCGATGCGGAGGGGTGTCTGCCCGCCGAGCTGGGTGATGACCCCGACCGGCCGCTCCCGCGCGCAGATGTCCAGGACGGCGTCGAGGGTGACGGGCTCCAGGTAGAGGCGGTCGCTCACGCCGTGATCGGTCGAGACGGTCTCCGGGTTGCAGTTGACCATGACCGCCGCGTGGCCAAGCGCCTGCACCGCCTGAGCGGCTTGGACGCAGCAGTAGTCGAACTCCACGCCCTGCCCGATGCGGTTCGGCCCGGATCCCAGCACGATCACCGCGGGTCGATCGTCGTCGAGCGGCTCGCCGGCGGTCTCGAACGCGCTGTAGAAGTAGGGCGTTTGGGCGGCGAACTCCCCGGCGCATGTGTCGACGGAGTGGTAGGTCGGGACCACGCCGAGCTGCCGTCGGCGCCGACCGACGGCGATCTCCTCCGCGCCGGTGACGGCCGCGATGTCGCGGTCGGTGAGGCCGGCGCGCCGCGCGCCGCGCAAGTCGTCCGCGTCGAGGGTGCCCAGCGGCCGCCTCACCGCGTCTCGCTCCCGGGCGAGCGCGACGATCTCCTCGCAGAACCACGGATGGACTCCGCTCACCGTGGCGAGATCTGCGGGGGCGACGCCGCGGGCGGCCGCCCAGCCCAGGATGTCCCACCGCTCCCAGGTCGGGCGCCCGAGCCGTCGCAGCGCATCGTCGATGCCTGTCGAGTCGGGCGGTGGGGAGTCGAGCTCGCGGGCGGACATCGCTTTGCCGAACGCCTCCGCGAAGGTCCTGCCGAGGGCGAGGACCTCCCCGACGCTCTGCATGTAGGTGGACAGCTCGCCGCTGCTGTCGGGCATCTTCTCGAACGCGAACCGGGGTACCTTCACCGCGACGTAGTCAAGGGACGGCTCGAAGCTCGCGGGGGTGACGCCCGTGATCTCGTTCGGAAGCTCGTCCAGCGTGTAGCCCACCGCCAGCCGGGCCGCGACCCGCGCGATCGGGAAGCCGGTCGCCTTGGAGGCCAGCGCGGAGCTCCGCGAGACGCGCGGGTTCATCTCGATGATCGCCAACTCGCCGCTCGAGCGCTCGAGGGCGAACTGCACGTTGGAGCCACCCGTCTCGACGCCGACCGCCCGGATCACGCCGATGGCGGCGTCGCGCATCCGTTGCAGCTCGGTGTCGGTGAGGGTCATCGCCGGGGCGACGGTGACCGAGTCGCCGGTGTGGATGCCCATGGGATCGAGGTTCTCGATGGAGCAGATGACGATCGCGTTGTCCGCCCGGTCACGGATCACCTCGAGCTCGAACTCGCCCCAGCCGATGACCGACCGCTCGAGGAGGACCTGCCGGATCGGGCTGGCATCGAGTGCGGCGGCGATCGCCGGCGCAAGCTCCGCGAAGTGGTGGACCACCCCGCCTCCCTCCCCGCCCATCGTGAACGCAGGGCGCAGGATGAGCGGGTATCGGAGCCCGGCTGCCGCCGCCTCTGCGCCGGCGAGGTCGCTCACCGTATGGGCGTCGAGCACCGGCAGGCCCGCGGCCCGCATCGTCGCGCGGAACGCCTCCCGGTCCTCTGCGCGGTGGATGGCCTCCGCGTTCGCCCCGATCAGCTCGACCCCGTGGGCGGCGAGGATGCCCTGCTCGTGAAGCTGCATGGCGAGGTTGAGGGCGGTCTGGCCACCGAGGGTCGGCAGGAGGGCATCGGGGCGCTCCTTCGCGATGATCGCCTCGATCATGGGGACGTCGAGCGGCTCGATGTAGGTGCGGTCGGCGATGCCCGGGTCGGTCATGATCGTCGCGGGGTTCGAGTTGACGAGCACCACGCGGTACCCGTCGTCGCGAAGGGCGGTGCAGGCCTGGGTTCCGGAGTAGTCGAACTCGCCGGCCTGACCGATGACGATGGGGCCGCTGCCGATCACCAT
>CAYTRV010000061.1:3984-12892 GCA_964440285.1 uncultured Bifidobacteriaceae bacterium | reverse complement strand
CGCGATCATCGTCGGGATTCGGATCGAGAGGGTGCGGGTCGGCGAACGACTGGCCCACCGATGCCGCGCCCGCGAGGTGGAAGACGAGCTCGGGGTCGACGGCCCTGAAGGCGGAGTCGACCGCGGCCGGGTCGGTGATGTCGGCGACGTGCGCCGACGCCACGCCGGCCGGCACCGGCTCTGCGTCGCTCAGGATGACGCCGTGCACCTCGTACCCCGCGCCGAGGAGCTCGGCGGCGAGGTGGTGCCCGGCGAAGCCGGAGATGCCGGTGACCAGGGCGCGCACGGGGCGCGACCCTACCACCCGGCTTGAAGGTTCTGTGAAGACGGTTGCCCCGGGCACGACCCGAAACTACGCTCTGCGAATGCACCGCCCACGCAGGCTCCGATGGCGTAGCGCCAGCGTCATCGTGGTGTCGCTCACGCTCGGGCTTGCGGCGATGGCGATGGCACGGCCGGGGGAGGTCATCATCGACTTCAACGACGACGGGTTGATCCAGGGCAACTACTCGATACACGACCTTCGCGACGCGCCGCTGCTCATGCAGGTGCTCGCTCCCGCCCGGGCTGGCTCCTTCCGGAAGGTGGTCGAGCAGAAGATCCGCCTCAAGGTCCTTGGACTCAACCCGCCGCGCGAGGGCACGGGACCCGCCTCGTCGCCACCTGTCGGCGACCTCCCGTTGTGGTTCGTCGGCGCAGCGATCGGCGCGGGGCTGCTCGCGCTCGGCGGTGCCGGGTCGTCGATCTACCGGCGCGTCCGCCAATAGCTCGCCGGCGCGAGGGACCCCTGCGGGAAGCGCCCCGACGACGGAGCAGGCGCTAAAGTCCCGGCTCGCTCCCGTCCCGGGTATGCGCGTTCCAGCTCGTCCCACACACAACCGAGAGACGTCGATGTCACAGTCGCCAAGCACCAGCCTGACCATCCGCACGCAGATCGCCGCCGAGATCGGCAACTTCGGCCGGGTCGTGGCCGCGATCGGCGCCGCGGGCGCAGAGGTGGGCGGGGTCGACATCGTACGGTCCACCAAGTCGGCAGTGACGCGCGACATCACGGTCTACGTCCGCGACGCAGCCCACGGCGAGGCGATCGTCGCGGCGCTCGACGCCCTCGACGGGATCGAGGTCCAGAGCACGAGCGACCGGGTCATGCTCTCGCACGTCGGCGGCAAGATGACGATGCAGAACCGCGCCGCGCTCGAGAGCCGCGACGACCTGTCGATGGCCTACACGCCGGGCGTCGCCCGCGTGTGCATGGCGATCCACCACGACCCGGAGCGCACCTGGGACCTCACCATCCGCGGCAACAGCGTCGCGGTCATCACCGACGGGAGCTCCGTGGTGGGGCAGGGCGACCTCGGCCCGCTCGCCGCGCTTCCCTCGGCGGAGGCGAAATGCATGTTCCTGCGCGAGCTGGCCGGGATCGACGGCTTCCCGCTGCCACTGACGGTGCGCGACGCCGACGAGATCTCCGCGGTGGTCAGCAAGATCGTCTCCGTGTTCGCCGGGGTGCACCTCACCGACATGGCGGCGCCGCGCTGCTTCGAGGTGCAGAAGACCCTCGGCGCGCTGATCGACATCCCCGTGCTGCACGACAACCAGGAGGGCACGTCGGCGGCGCTCCTCGCCGGGCTCATCAACAGCCTCGGCCTCGCCGGCAAGACCCTCGCGAACGCCACCGTTCTGATCGCCGGCCTCGGGCCGAGCGGTGTCGCGACGGCCCGCCTGCTGGTCGCGGCCGGGGTCGGCGAAGTGCTCACCTGCAACAGGGACGGGGCGGTCCACGCCGGCAAGGACTACGACGAGCCTGAGCTGACCTGGATCGCCGAGCACACGAACCCCGACCGGCGCGACGGCGACGCCCGCGAGCTCCTGCGCGGGGCCGACGCGTTCATCGGCCTCTCGGTGCCCGGACTGATCGACGCGGACGCCGTGAAGGCGATGGCCGGCGACCCGATCGTGTTCGCGCTGGCGATGCCCGGGCCGGAGATCACGCCTGCGGCGGCGGCCGGGGTGGCCACCGTGTTCGCGACCGGCCGGCCGGACCTTCCGAATCAGATCAACTCGGCCCTCGCGTTCCCTGGGATCTGGCGGGGCGCGCTGGACTGCCGCGCCACCCGCATCGACGACGGGATGGTGATGGCCGCCGCACGCGCGATCGCCGCGACGAGCGCCGGGGCAGTGGCGCCCGACCACGTCGTGCCCTCCGTCTTCAACGCCGACCTGGTGCCCAACGTCGCCCGCGCGGTGCGCGAGGCGGCGGAGGCGTCGGGGGCGGCGCGCCTCACCGGGGCGGCGGCGTAGGGAACGGCGTCGGGGGCGTCCGGCGCGATCCGCGTCGGCGTCCGGTCCCATAGCCCGACCTTGGCTCAGCCCGGTGTCAGGCACGTGACATTGACAGCGGCGCGGCCGTCAATGTCACCTGCCTGACACCCCTACTGGATGAGCTTCCGGCCGAGTCGACGGATCGGGAACCAGAAGAGCGCCGCCGTGATCGCGACCAGGGCGCCCACGTGCAGGAGGGTCGCCCAGCCGACGTCGCCCAGCACGAGGTCTCGTGTGCCCTCCACCAGGTGCGACAGCGGGAGGGACCATCCGACGGCCTGCGCCCAGGTCGGCAGGTCGTCGAACGGGAAGAAGATCCCGCCGAACAGGAACATCGGGGTGAGGAGCCCCGTGAAGAAGATGTTGAAGTGCTCGATGCTCGAGGCGAGCGACGTGTACGCCATCCCGAGCACCGCGAAGCACATCGCGCCCACGACGAAGACCACCGGCACGAGCAGCGCCCACCACGAGCCCACGAGCCCGAACACCGCCATCACCACCAGGAAGATGGTGCCGTAGATCACCGCGCGGGTCGCCGCCCAGAGGTACTCGCCGACGACCACGTCGCCCACCGAGAGGGGCGTCGTCACCACGGCCTCGTACACCCGGCGGATGTGGATCCGCACGAACGCGTTGTACGTCGTCTCGAGGATCGCGCCGAACATCACACTCGACGCCGCCACTCCCGGGGCGATGAACTCCACGTAGTCGACGCCCTTGATCTGGCTCAGGTACGTGCCGAGCCCGAGGCCCATGATCAACAGGTAGGCGATCGCCTCGACGAAACGCGGGCCGAGCGTCGTGAGGATCGTCTTGCGCCCGATCAGCGCGTTGCGCTGCCACATGCGAAACGCGCCGCGCGGCGAGAACCCGAGGCGCTCCGGCGCCGGCGGGGCGGCGACGCTCGCCGGGACGGTGGTCACAGCGCTTCGATCGCCGCGCGGAAGTCGTCGGCCATGCCGTGGTGGCCGTGGCGCTCGGACTGGTCGATGCCGCTGAGGTAGGCGTCGGCCGCGTCGTCGACCCGGCCGAGGTGGCGCAGCGCGTCACCGAGCTTGCCCCAGGCGTTCCCCTCGTCCTCGGCGAGCTCAAGGTACGCCCGCAGCTCAACGGCCGCCTCGTCCCACCGCTCCGCTCGGTACAGCTCATTGGCGTACCCGTATCGGGCGCGCGCCTCGGACGGCTCGGCGGCGACCAGCTTCGCGAAGTACTCGAGGCGATCCATTGCCGCTGAAGGGTAGTGGTCTCCGGCGGAAGTTCGTCGCAACCAGCACCCCCTTGACCTCCGGGGCGATCAGCCTCCGGGCGAACCGAGCAGAGGGTGAGGTGCTGAACCCGGCGAAGCATTCTTGTGGAAGAGGGCGGCGATAAACTGCTGGTTAGCGACCGGATAAATTGCTGGGTAGCGCGGCGGGATCCCCGTTCTCGAGTGAGATCCGATGTCCAGCCCGTGCGCCGGTCGCCTCCTCCTCAACGCTTCCGGACCCGGGAGTAGTGTCCGAACGCGATGCAGATCAGAGCCCTCGATGCCGCGGAACCATTCGTGACCCGTGACGGCAGCGTCATCCGGGAGCTGCTCGGCCCGGCGACGGTCCCCGCCCAGCACCAGAGCCTCGCCGAGGCGACCCTCCCCACGGGTCAGGCGACGGAGCGCCACTACCACGCCGTCGCCGAGGAGATCTACTTCATCACCGCGGGCGAGGGGCGCATGGAGCTCGACGGCGACGTCGCGACGGTCCGGCCGGGCGACGCGATCCTCATCCCCCCGGGCGCCTGGCACCAGATCACCGCGCTCGGCGACACTGACCTGCGCCTGCTGTGCTGCTGCGCCCCGCCCTACTCCCACGACGACACGCACTTCGCGTGAGCGGCGACTTTGTGACAGACCGCGCGCGCGAAGCCCTGCCAGCGAGCCTCTGAACCCACGTCACTAGTGCTGATCCATACGATGATGCGGTCGTCCAGGGCCGGTGCTAGCGTGTTACAAAGTCCGGCCCCGGGACCGGCCCCGAGCGACGGGGCACGGCCCGACTCGAGCTCACTCGCCAGGAGCTTCACGCGTGAACCTGCGTGACTATCTGCCCGTCCTCGTCTTCTTCGCGATCGGCCTCCTGGCCGGCGGCGCCATCCTGTTGCTCTCGCGGCTCGGGCGGCGAAAGCGCTCCGCCGCCAAGGAGCTGCCGTACGAGAGCGGCATCCTCGCGACGGGGGCGGTGCGCCAGCGGTTCTCGATCGACTTCTACCTCACCGCCATGCTGTTCATCGTGTTCGACATCGAGCTTGCGTTCTTCTACCCGCTCGCGGTCGTCCTGAAGTCGGTGGGCCTCGCCGCGGTGGTGGAGCTCGTCATCTTCGTCGCGGTGCTCGGCGCGGCCCTCGGGTACGTCTGGCGGAAAGGGGCGCTCGAATGGCGCTGATCCCGCCGCCCGGCACACCGATCGAGCGGGCGCCGCGCACCGACCAGTCCGTCGACTGGGACCTGCGCGACCCGACGATGGAGGACTTCGTCAACCGCGGCCTGCTCATGACGACGGTGGACAAGGTTGCGGCGTGGGCGCGCTCCTCCGCGATCTGGCCGGCGGGTTTCGGTCTCGCGTGCTGCGCGATCGAGATGATGCACATGGTCACGCCGCGGATCGACATCGCCCGGTTCGGGGCGGAGCTGATCCGCGCGTCGCCGCGCCAGTCGGACCTGATGATCGTCTCCGGGCGGGTCTCGCAGAAGATGGCGCCGGTGCTGCGGCATATCTACGAGCAGATGCTCGAGCCGAAATGGGTGATCTCGATGGGCGCCTGCGCGTCCAGCGGCGGCGTGTTCAACAACTACGCGCTGGTGCAGGGGGTCGACAAGATCGTCCCGGTCGACGTGTACGTCCCCGGGTGCCCGCCCCGGCCGGAGGGGCTCGTCGAAGGCATCATGCTGCTGCAGAACAAGATCGGCGGGAAGGGCCAGCCCTCGTCCCGGGAGCTGTGGGACGAGCAGCAGGGGAAGGACGCGGCCTGAGCGACCTGCGCACGCTGATCGACGCAGCCTGCCCCGGCGCAGTCGTCGACGAACACGAGGCATACGGTGAGCTCACGGTGGAGATCGCGCCCGAGCGCCTGCTCGAGGTCGGTCGCGTGCTGAGCGGACCGTCGTCGTCGTTCCGCCTGCTCTCCGACGTGACGTGCGCCGACTTCCCGGACGCGCCCGGCCGGTTCCGCCTCGCATACCAGCTCTACTCGCTCGAGTCCGGCGCACGGGTCCGCCTGCGGGTGTGGGCGGGAGCGGAGAGCCCCGAGGTCGACTCCGTCACGTCGATCTGGCCGACCGCCAACTGGCATGAGCGCGAGGTGTACGACCTCATGGGGGTCCGCTTTCGCGGCCATCCCGACCTCGCGCGGATCATGATGCCCGACGACTGGGAGGGACACCCGCTTCGCAGGGACTACCCCCTCGGCGGCGAGGAGGTGACCTTCAGCGATGCCGTCTGACGTGGAACAGGCCGGCGCCGGCATCGGCGGCGGCTTCCCGCTCGCCTCCGAGGCCCGCGGCGTGCTCGAAGCTGCCCGCCGCGAGGGACGCGCGCTGACAGAGACGGAGCGGGCCATCGCCCAGGTCGAGGCCTTCACGCCCGAGGAGGCCGCCGCGCGGACCCGCCTCGCCGAGTCGCCGCCGGAGGACGCCGGCATCCGCAAGCCGATGGTGATCAACCTCGGCCCGCAGCACCCCTCGACGCACGGGGTGCTGCGCCTCATCACCGAGCTCGACGGCGAGGTGATCCTCGACATCCACCCGATCGTCGGCTACCTCCACACCGGCATCGAGAAGCAGTGCGAGAACAAGACGTACTGGCAGGCGGTCACGCTCGTCACGCGGATGGACTACCTGTCGCCGTACTTCAACACGCAGGCGTACTGCCTCGCGGTCGAGCGTCTGCTCGGCATGGAGATCCCCGAGCGCGCGGAGTACCTGCGGGTCATCATGTGCGAGCTGAACCGGATCGCGTCACACCTGGTGTGGCTCGGCACCAGCGGCCTGGAGCTCGGCGCGATCTCGGTGTTCTTCTACACGTACCGGGAGCGCGACAAGGCCCTCGACCTCGGGGAGATGATCTCCGGCGACCGTATGAACACCCGCTACTTCCAGGTCGGCGGCTGCGCGGCGGACATACCGGACGGCTTCGAGGCCGCGATGCGGGAGTTCATCGGGCGGATGCCGTCGCGCATCGACGAGTACGAGACGCTCCTGTCGGGCAACCAGATCTGGCTCGACCGTACGAAGGGCGTCGGCGTGCTGCCGGCCGACCGGCTCATCGGTCTCGGGGTGACCGGGCCGGCGCTGCGCGCCGCGGGCGTCGGCCACGACCTGCGCAAGGCGGCCCCGTACTCCGGGTACGAGCACTTCGACTTCGACGTGCCAGTCGCGACGGAGGGCGACGTGTACGCCCGCTTCACCGTCCGCCTCCGGGAGATGCGGGAATCCGTGCGCATCATCGAGCAGGCGCTCGACGGCATCCCCGAGGGGAGCCACATCGCCGACGACCGCAAGGTCGTCTTGCCGCCGCGGGAGGAGCTCGCGGTGTCGATGGAGGCGCTCATCCACCATTTCAAGCTGGTGACCGAGGGCTTCATGGTGCCCGAGGGCGAGGTCTACGCGGCGGTCGAGAGCCCGCGGGGCGAGCTCGGCTGCTACGTCGTGTCCGACGGCGGGCCCAAGCCGTACCGCTGCCACATGCGCGACCCGTCGTTCGTGAACCTGCAGGCGCTTCGGCCGATGGCGAAGGGCGCGTACCTCGCCGACCTCATCGCGATGATCGGCTCCCTCGACAACGTCATGGGGGGCGTCGACCGATGAGATGCGCTGAAGAATCTCTCGCAGTCACATGCGCTCAGCTGGGCCCAAGGTCGATTCTCCAGCGGGAGAGACGTTCCTCGATCCCTTGCGCTCGCGTGCAGAGCGCGCCCTCCCAAGGCCCCGCATTGCTGCTCGCAACGCGCGGCCCGTCAACCGCATCAGGACATCAGGCTGGGCGTCGCGCGCCCATTTCCCCTCACCAAACGTGCCATGGGCCATCCGCGTCCCGGGAGGCGCTGCGATGACGGTGGCCGACATCCGCGCACACATCGACCCGATTCGCCACGAGTTCGCCGACCCGCGCTCGCTGGTGCTGCCGGCGCTCAAGTACGCGCAGACCGAGCGGGGCCACCTCACCGAGGAGGACCTCGCGGCGGTCGCCGAGGCCACCGGCTACTCGCAGGCCTACATCGAGAGCGTCGCGACCTTCTACGACCGGCTGTACCTGCGTCCGGTCGGCCGCCGGGTGGTGTCGGTGTGCGTCACCCTGTCCTGCATGCTCCGCGGCTGCGACGAGCTGATGGAGCACCTGTGCGACCACCTCGGCCTCGACCCCCATCACGGCGGGACGACCGCCGACGGCGCGATCACCGTTCAGCAGGCCCAGTGCCTCGGCGCGTGCGACCGAGCCCCCTGCATCCAGGTCGACGCCGAGAACATGGTCGGGCCCCTCACCCCGGACGGCGCCGTCCGCCTGGTCGAGGAGCTCCGGGACGCCCCCGCCCCGGCGGAGATCTGGCGCTGACATGCCCGTAATGCACAGCGTCTACCGGCAGCGGGAGGCCGACGCCGACCTCACCGAGCTCGCCGCCTACGAGGCCGCGGGCGGGTATGCCGCGCTCAAAGGCGCCCTCGCGACCCTCGACCCGGACGAGGTGCTCTACCAGTTCCACCGCTCCGGGCTGCGCGGCCGCGGCGGCGCCGGCTTCCCGATGGGCCGCAAGGCCAGCTTCCTCCCGAAGAGCTCGCCCCTCCCGGCCTACGTGGTGTGCAACGCCGACGAGAGTGAGCCCGGCACGTTCAAGGACCGGGAGATCATCGAGGAGAACCCGTTCCAGCTGCTGGAGGGGATCGTCCTCGCGGCCTACGCCGTCGGCTCGCACCGCGCCTACATCTACATCCGCGGCGAGTACGAGCACCAGGCGCGCGTGCTCGACCGCGCGATCGCACAGGCCCGTGCCGCCGGATACCTCGGCGACCGGGTGTGCGGCTCCGAGTTCCCGTGCGACGTCACCGTGTACCGGGGCGCCGGCGCCTACATCTGCGGCGAGGAGACCGGGCTGCTCGAGAGCCTCGAAGGCAAACGCGGCCAGCCGCGGCTCAAGCCGCCCTTCCCGGCGGTCGCCGGCCTGTACGGGTCGCCGACCCTCATCAACAACGTCGAGACCCTCGCGGCGCTCCCCCCGATCGTAAAGGAGGGCGCCGACTGGTACGCGGCGATCGGCCCGGAGAAGAGCCCCGGCACCAAGATCTTCTCGGTCTCGGGACACGTGCTTCGCCCAGGCAACTACGAGGTCGTGCTCGGCGAGACGACGCTGCGCGAGCTGATCGAGGACCTGGCGGGCGGCCTGCGGACGGGCCGGCAGTTCAAGGCGTGCTGGGTCGGCGGATCGAGCGTGCCGGTGCTCGGCGCGCAGCACCTCGACACCCCGCTCGACTACGAGTCGCTGCAGGGGGCCGGGACGTTCCTCGGCTCCGGTGGATGCATCGTGATGGACGACTCCGGCTGCATCGTGCGCGCATCACTCC
>CAYTRV010000061.1:0-3974 GCA_964440285.1 uncultured Bifidobacteriaceae bacterium | reverse complement strand
GTAGGCGGAAACAGCCCGCAACTGCACATCCTACTCAGTCAGGCACACTACGAACGAGGCGACATCGCCAAAGCGCTTGAGGAGTTACGAACGGCCCTTTCCCTGGATGACAAAGTCCGCCTCGCCCACTTCTACAGCCACGAGAGCTGCGGCAAGTGCACGCCATGCCGCGAGGGAACCACCTGGATGGAGAAGATCCTCCAGCGGATGGTCGACGGCGAGGGGCGCGTCGAGGACCTCGAGCTGCTCGAGTCGCTGTTCCGCCGCGTCGCCGGCACGACCCTCTGCGCCCTCGCCGACGGCGCGGTCGCGCCGATCGAGAGCGCGATCCGGCTCTTCCGCGACGACTTCGTGCGAGTCATCGAAGGGGGCGGCTCGCCGAGGCCCGAGCCCATGATCGAGGCCGCGGTTGTCTGAGCGGGCCACCGCCCCGACCGGGGTCAAGGTCACCATCGACGACCGTCAGGTCGAGGCGCCGCCGGGCACCCTGCTCGTCGACGCCGCCGCGACCATCGGCATCGAGATCCCCATCTTCTGCTACGAGCCGCGGCTCGGGCCCCCAATCGGGGCCTGCCGCATGTGCCTCGTCGAGATCGAGGGGATGCACGGCCTGCAGACCGCGTGCTCCACGCCGGTCATGCCCGACATGGTGGTCCGCACGAACAGCGCCCCCGCCGTCGAGGCCCAGGACGGGGTGCTGGAGCTCCTGCTCGCCAACCACCCGCTCGACTGCCCGGTGTGCGACAAGGGCGGCGAGTGCCCGCTGCAGGACCGCACCTTCAAGTTCGGCCCCGGCCAGACGCGCTTCAGCGAGCCGAAGCGCCACTTCCCCAAGCCGCTCGACCTCTCACCACTCGTCGCGATCGACCGGGAGCGGTGCATCGCCTGCTACCGCTGCGTGCGCTTCAGCCAGGAGGTCGCGGAGGACCGGCAGCTCACCTTCCAGGAGCGCGGCGCCGGCATGGAGGTCGCCACGTTCACCGGCGACCCGTACATCGGCAGGTTCACCGGCAACATCATCGACCTCTGCCCGGTCGGGGCGCTCACAAGCATCCCGTACCGCTTCGTGTCGCGCCCGTGGGAGATCCAGAACGCGCCGTCGGTCTGCGGCGCGTGCCCGGTGGGCTGCAACAACGAGCTCACGCAGCGCGACGGTCAGATCAAGCGCGTCACCGGCCGCCAGGAGCCGAACTTCGCGGTCGAGGAGGGTTGGCTCTGCGACAAGGGCAGGTGGGGCTACGCGGCGGCATGGTCGGCCGATCGCATCACCAGGCCGATCGTCCGCGACGGCGGCACGGAGCGCGAGGTGTCCCTCGAGGACGGGATCGACGCCGCCGCGCTCATCCTGTCCCGCGCAGCCGCCCCCGGGTTCCTGGTCGGCCCGGCCGCGACGGTCGAGGAGGCCTTCCTCGCCCAGGCGCTGGCGGCGTCCCTGCCCGGCGGGCGAACCGGCCGGCTGGGCATCCCCGGGGAGGCGCTCGCCCCGCTTCGCAGTCTGCCCGGCGCGCAGCTCGGCGACCTCGACACCGCCGACGTGGTGGTGGTCGTGGGCGGAGACGTCGCCAACCACCAGCCCGTCGTGGAGCTTCGCATCCGCAAGGCCGCCCGCCATCGTGCGACCGTCGTCGTCGTCGGACCGCGGGCCCAGGACCTCTCCGACCGCGCGAGCAACGCCGTGCGCACGCCGCCGGGACAGCTGGTCATCGGCCTCGGGACCGTGGCGAAGGCGCTCCAGGACGCGAAGAACCCGATCGTCCTCTGGGACGAGGCGGACCTCGCGAACGAACCCGACGCCGCCACCGAGCTCGCCCGGCTCATCGAAACGGCGGGCGCCCGTCAGATCGAGCTGGGCGCGGACGTCAACGGGGCGGGCCTGCGCGCACTCGGCATCCGGACCGACGAGCTGCTGCCCGCGATCGAGGCGCAAAAGGTCGGCACGCTCGTGACCGTCCACGCGGATCCGCTCACCGCCGCGGGCACGACGCGCTGGAGCACCTCCCTGCACAAGGCGGGTCCGCTGATCGCCCTCGCCACCCACCGCTCCGCAACCACCGACCGGGCCGACGTCGTCCTTCCAGCCCTCATGCACCACGAGCAGGAGGGCGTGCTCGTCTCGCTCGCCAACCGGGCCCAGCGCCTGCGTCCCGCCGCCCGCGGCCCCGAGAGCGCCGCCGCCGCGTGGGAGATCCTGATCGCGCTGAGCCACCGGGCCGGCAAGCCGCTTCCCTACCGCACACCGACCCAGGCCTTCGCCGGAGCCGCGGAGGCGTGTCCGGCGTTCGCGGGCCAGACCGACGCATCGCTCGGCGCGCTCGGGCAGGTCATCGCCGTCCCATCAACGCCGGTACCGGCCGTCCCAAGCCGCCATCGCGAACCGGACGGCGAGGGGCTCCTGCTCGTCACCACTACCGAGATCTTCGGCGACGCGCTCACATATCAATCCGACGCTCTCGCCGCCGTCAGGACCCCGGCACGCCTCAGGCTCGCGCCCGGACAGGCCACCGCCCTGGGAGTGTCGGCGGGTCAGCGGGCGCGGGTCACCTCGCCGTACGGATCCTGCAAGCTGGACGTCGCGATCGACGACCACCTCCCCGAGGGCGCCGCCTTCGTGACGACCGGCCCCCCGGCGGCCGGCGCCGGCGCGCTGCGCCCCGACGACAGCGGTCCCGTCCGCGTCACCGTCGAGGCCGCGGCCGGATGACGCAGGAAGCCTTCCTCACGATCCTGATCAAGGCCGCCGTGCTGGTGTTCGTGGTCGTAACCGCGTTCGCGTACCTGACCCTGCTCGAACGCAAGCTCATCGGCCGGATGCAGGCGCGCTACGGCCCGAACCGCGCCGGACCGTTCGGCCTCCTGCAGCCCGCCGCCGACGTGGTGAAGCTGATCTTCAAGGAGGACTTCATCCCCGCCGGCGCGAACCGCGTGCTGTTCCAGCTCGCCCCGGTCATCTCGGTGTTCGCCGCGATCTCCGCGATCGTGATCATCCCGTTCGGCGAGCCCACGACGTGGTGGGGCCACCAGGTCAACTTCGCCGGCACGGACCTCAACGTCGGTCTCCTGTTCGTGCTCGCCCTGTCCGGGCTCGGCTTCTACGGGCTGATCCTCGGCGGCTACGCGAGCGGCAACAAGTACTCGCTGCTGGGCGCCGCCCGCACCGCCGCCCAGCTGGTGTCGTACGAGGTGGCGCTGGGGCTGTCGGTCGTCGGGGTGCTGATGCTGTCGCAGAGCCTCTCGCTCGTCGACATCGTCGAGGCCCAGGGCCACACCGTCTGGTACATCGTCCTGCAACCGGTCGGCTTCGTGATCTTCATGATCGCCGGGACGGCTGAGACCAACCGCCCGCCGTTCGACCTGCCGGAGGCGGAGAGCGAGCTCGTCGCCGGCTACCACACGGAGTACGGCGGGATGAAGTTCGCCGCGTTCGCGATGGCGGAGTACCTGAACATGGTGATCGTCGCCGGGCTCGCGGCGACCCTGTTCCTGGGCGGCTACTCCGGCCCGTGGCTCCCGGGACCGCTCTGGCTCGCGATCAAGGTCGTCGGGCTCGTGCTGGTATTCATCTGGTTCCGGGCGACGCTTCCCCGCCTGCGATACGACCGGCTCATGAAGCTCGGCTGGAAGGTCCTCCTCCCGCTCGCGACCCTCAATCTCCTCGTCACCGCGATCGTCGTCGGACTCGGATTCTCGGAGTGACATGAGCATCCAGGCGACACTCAAGGGCTTCAGCGTCACGTTCAAGACGATGCTCAAGGCGCCGGAGACCATCGGCTACCCGGAGCGCAAGACCCCCGTGCACACCCGCTTCCGTGGCCGCCACCGGCTGTGGAAGTTCGAGAACGGCCTCTGGTCGATCGACGAGTCTGATGCCTTCCTGCGGGACGGCTTGCACGTGGTGGTCGAGGTCAACCCGACCGCCGAGGCCAACGTCACCTACCCGCCGGCAACCGAGGCGTGCGCCAATCCGCAGCAGGTCT
>CAYTRV010000060.1:0-13016 GCA_964440285.1 uncultured Bifidobacteriaceae bacterium | reverse complement strand
GGGGATGCGGGCGCCGCCCGGCTCGAGATGCTCGACGAGGTCTACGGCCCGGCGACCAAGCGGGTCTGCCTCGCGCACGGCCTCTCGCAGGGGTGGCGAGTCGCCGACTTCGGGTGCGGCACGGGGCGGGTGTCGTGCTGGTTCGGTGAGCGCGTCGGCCCGGCTGGTCAGGTCACGGGCCTCGACGTGAGCCCCGACCAGATCGAAATCGGCCGGGAGGGGGCGGCCCAGCGCGGCCTCGGCAACGTGTCGTTCCTCGAGGGAAGTGCGTACGAGCCGGGCCTGCCACACGGGCAGTTCGACCTGGTCTTCTGCCGGTTCCTCCTCATCCATCTCCAGCGGCCTGCGGACGCGCTTCGCCAGATGACGGCGCTGCTGAGACCCGGAGGCGTCCTGATCGCCCAGGAATCGATCATGACGAGTATGTTCACCGACCCGCCGACCCGAGCCTACGAGCGCTTCGCGGAGCTCTCCCTCCAGGTCGGCGAGGACCGCGGCGTCGACTACGACCTCGGCAGCCGTCTGTTCGGCGTGTTCCGGGATGTCGGCCTCACGGACGTGGACGCGTCGATCTACCAGCCGTGCTTCGCGACCGGCGAGCACAAGCGACTCTGGGAGTACACCTTCCTCGAGGCCAGCCTGGGGGTCGTCGAGTCCGAGATCTTCAACCAAAGCGAGTTCGACGAGCTGGCGTCCGAGTTCGCAGCGATCGGCACCGATGACACGACGCTCGTCGTACAGCCGTGCCTGGTCTCCGTCAGCGGAACGGCGCCCCGCTAGGATCCGCTTGGCCACGCCGCCGTCACCGCGCGCGCTCATCCTGGCGGTCGATGACGACGCGTCTGTCGGCCGCGCGGTCGAGCGTGACCTTCGCCACCGGTACGGGGCGCGCCACCGCGTTCTGCTGGCGGACTCTGGCGAGACGGGTCTCGGCGTCGTCGAGCAGGTCGTCCGGCGGGGCGAGCCCGTGGCGCTCCTGGTCGTCGACCAGCGCATGCCGGGAATGAGCGGAGTCGAGTTTCTCGCCCGAGCGCTGAAGTTGGCTCCCCACGCCAAGCGCGTGCTCCTCACCGCCTACGCGGACACGGAGGCCGCGATCCGGGCGATCAACGAGCTTCGGCTCGACCAGTACCTGATGAAACCCTGGGATCCGCCGGAGGAGCGGCTGTATCCCGTGCTCGACGAGCTCTTGGAGGACTGGGAGGCGGACGCCGCCGCCAGGGTCTCCGAGCCGGGGCTGCGCCTGGTCGGCCACCGATTCTCGGCCGAGGCGCACACCGCGCGCGACTTCCTGGCCCGAAACGGCATCCCCTACCGCTGGCTCGACGTCGCCGACCCGGAAGCCTGTCGGCTGATGGCCGCGGCTCGGTTGGACGGCTCCGAACTCCCCGTGCTCGTCCTCGAGGACGGGGAGGCGCTGGTGCGACCCTCCCAGAGCGAGGTCGCCACGCGGATCGGGCTGCGCACCCAGGCGGAACTTCCCTTCTACGACCTGGTGATCGTCGGCGGCGGACCGGCCGGTCTGGCGGCGGCCGTCTACGGGGCGTCCGAGGGGCTCCGGACGCTCCTTGTGGAGCGTCACGCGTCGGGTGGGCAGGCTGGGCAGAGCGCACGGATCGAGAACTACCTCGGCTTCCCGGCCGGACTCAGCGGCGCGGACCTCGCACGGCGCGCGACGGCTCAGGCGTTGCGTCTCGGCGCGGAGCTCCTCACCGCCCGCGAGGTGATCGCCATCGGCCAGAACGGTCCGGCGCGACTGGTGACGCTCGACGGCGGCGAGGAGATCGGCTGCCACAGCGCGTTGATCGCGACGGGGGTGCACTATTCCCGCCTCGAGGCCCCGGGTGTCGAGCGGCTCACCGGCTCGGGTATCTACTACGGCTCGGCGACGGCAGAGGCCTCGGCCGTCGAGGGCGAGGACATCGTGGTCGTCGGCGCGGCGAACTCGGCGGGGCAGGCGGTCGTCCATCTCTCCGGCAGGGCACGCCGGGTGACGGTGCTCTGTCGCGCCGACCGGCTCGAGAAGAGCATGTCCCACTACCTCGTCGAGCGGATCCACTCGCTCGCAAACGTCGAGGTGAGGACGCGCGCAATGGTCACAGGAGCCACCGGTGACGATCGGCTCGAGGAGCTGACGGTCGTTGTGGACGGCCGGGACGAGCGGGTCCCCGCGACCTCGGCGTTCGTCTTCATCGGCGCGCGGCCGCAGACCGACTGGCTCGGCGATACCGTGGCTCGCGACCCGGGAGGGTTCATTCTCTCCGGATCGGCGGTCGCGCGGGTCGAGGGCCGGCATCGCTGGCGGCTCGAGCGCGACCCGTTCCTCCTTGAGACGAGCCTGCCCGGCGTGCTCGTCGCCGGCGACGTGCGCGATCAGTCGATCAAGCGCGTCGCGTCGGCGGTCGGGGAAGGCTCGATGGCGGTGCAGCTCGTGCACCAGTACCTCGGCGGGATCCTGGCGCCCGCGACGTGATGATCGCCGAACGCCTGCGCGACGCGCCGATCCTCGCGACCCTCGAAGAGGAGGAGCTCGTGCAGCTCGCCGACGCCGGGCGCGAGCGCCGCCTCGGCCCGGGTGAGCTCCTCTTCCGTCAGGGCGAGCACGCGGTCGCTTTCCACCTTCTGCTCGATGGGCAGCTCGAGACGACCCGCGAGGTCGCCGGCGAGCAGGTGCTGATGATCAGCCACGGCCCCGGCGGCTACCTCGGCGCGCTCGCCTTGCTCACCGACACCCCCTACCGCGGGACGACGCGCGCCGTCACCGACGCGCTCCTGTTCGAACTGGACGGAGAGGAGCTCCGCCGGCTCGCGTTCACGCACCCGGCGGTGCTTCGCGGGTTCCTGCCTGCGGTTGAGTCGGTGAGCGGCGCGATCAAGGGGGTCGAGCGAGATCGCGAGAAGCTGCTCGCCGTCGGCAAGCTCGCCGCGGGGCTGGCGCACGAGCTGAACAACCCCGCGGCCGCCGCCGCTCGAGGGGTCGCGACCTTGCGCGAGTACGAGCGGCAGCGCCAGGCCGCCTTCGCCGACATCGTGGACGCCGGCGCCACAGCAGGGCGGCTCGCGGCGCTCGTCGTGCTCGCGGCGGCGGCAACCGAACAGACTGCGCCGGTGGCGCGGCTCGACCCGCTCGCGGCGAGCGACCTCGAGCAGGAACTGTGCGATGCGCTCGAGCAGCGAGGCCTCGCGGACGCGTTCGAGATTGCTTCGGCCCTGACTGAGGCGGGGCTCGGGTTGGAGTGGGTCGATCGCGTCGCGCACGGCGTGGGGGGCGAGCACGTCACTGCCGGCCTCCGCTTCGTCGCGGCCTGCGCCGGTACGCGGGTCCTGCTCTCGGAGTTGGAGGACGCGACCCGGCGCATCTCCGATCTGGTCGGCGCCGTCAAGAGCTACTCGTTCGTCGACCAGGCGCCGAGCCAGCATGTGGACGTGCACGACGGGCTCGAGAGCACGCTCTCGCTTCTCGGCCACAAACTCCGTGAGAAGCGAATCGAGATCGTTCGCGACTTCGATCCCCAGCTGCCGGGCATCGAGGCGTCGGGCTCCGAGCTGAACCAGGTGTGGACGAACCTGATCGACAACGCGATCGACGCACTCGACCCCGAAGGACGCCTCACGCTGCGCACGCGCCGGCACGGCGAGCGCGTGCTCATCGAGGTCGGCGACAACGGGCCGGGAATCCCGGAGGATCTCCAGCCGCGCATCTTCGACGCGTTCTTCACGACCAAGGCCGTCGGGCAGGGGACCGGGCTCGGGCTCGACATCGCCCAGCGGATCGTGCTCCGCCACCACGGTGAGATCCGCCTCGACTCCCGGCCTGGCGACACTCGCTTCCAGGTGCTGCTCCCGGTGGGCTGATCGGGCCGAGTTCGCGACACGCCGACCGGCCCTCGTCCAGTATCAGCCCCGATCCGTTGACACGTCCCGGTTGACGACATCGATCACTGAAGGCTCCGGTGGGCCGGCGTCGGTGGTTGCCGAACGGCGGCCGGCTGTCGATGCGGGGCGCAGCTCGACGACAAGGTCGTCGGGGGCCTCGAGCACCTGGGTTCCCGCCTCCTTGTCGACCCGCACGGAGAGGAGGCCCCCTGGGAACGCGATCCCCCGGACTTCGAGGGTGTCGAGATTCGTCGGCAGCTGCGGGCTGAGCTCCAGCCGCCCACCGGGGACGTGCGGCTCGAGGCCGAGGAACATGGTGGCGAGCTGCAGTGGCACGCCAGCCGCCCACGCTTGCGGGCGGCAGGCGGTGGGATACGGGGTGGGGGTGTCACCGGGCTCTCGGTCGTGGCCGCCGAAGAGCTCCGGGAGGCGATGATCGAACAGGGTCATCGCCGAGATGAGGTCATCCGCAAGGGCGAGGGCGGGCTCGTCGAGCCCGTACCGGCGAAGGCCCTCGCACGCCAGGGCGGTGTCGTGGGGCCACACCGAACCGACGTGGTAGGAGATCGGGTTGAAACCGGCCATGCGGCGGGACAGCGTCCGAAGGCCCCACCCGCTGGCCATCTCGGGCCCTGCCAGGTGACGCGACACCTGCACGGCTTCGTCGTGCGACGGCACATCGCACCAGAGCAGATGCGCCATGTTGGAGGCGACGCTGCCCACCCGGCGCTTGCGGCCGTCCAGGGCGAGCGCGAAGAATCCGGGCTCACCGTCCCTGCCCGGACACCAGTACCGATCGCGGATGAGATCGCGCAGGATCGCGGCCTCCTCGTCCAGTTCCGACGCCTCGCGGTCGTCGCCGAGGTGGCGGAGCACTTCGGCCAACTCCCGTCGGGCGCGATGGGCATAGCCCTGCACCTCCACCATCGCGATGGGTCCGTCGGCCAGACTCCCGTCAGGGAACTGCACCGCGTTCTCCGAGTCCTTCCAGCTCTGGTTTCTCAGCGAGCGGGCACCCGCGGCGCGGTACTCCAGCAGGCCGTCCCCGTCGGGATCGCCGGGCCCGCGCATCCAGTCGAGCGCGGCGCGCGCCGCCGGCAGGAGCTCCGTCAGCGCCGCGCGGGACGCACCCCATCGCAGGGCCGTCCCGTAGAGGATGAGGAACAGGGGCGTGGCGTCGACCGAGCCGTAGTACGGTCGTGCGCCGGCGTGGGTGCCCTCCCCGAGCCAGGGCCGAGGCGTCAAGCGCACCTCGTGCAGGATCTTCCCCGGCTCCTCCTCGTTTCCCGGGTCGCTCACTCTGCCCTGACGGGCGGCCAGGGCGGCCAGGGTGTCCATCATCTGGCCGGGGAGGAAGGCTCGCGCCTGGTGTCCCGCGATGATGCTGTCGCGACCGAAGAGGGCCACGAACCACGGGATGCCGGCGGCCACGAGGCGCCGCCCACCGTCAAGACGGTCGGGCATGCTCAAGGCGTCCAGATCTGCCAACGAACGGCGGCAGCCTCGTCCCAGGTCTGGCGGGTGGCTGCGCACCTCGACCCCGCGTCGACCGCGGTGGCCGGTTGAGCCGACCTCACGCCGCTCGGTGGCGCCGACGTTGCCTGCCTCGACCGTCACGCGCACGCGCCAGGGCTCTCCGCGGCGAAGGCACGGCGTCCAGCGCGCGACTCCGCCGTCCAGCGAATCGGGGGCAGGGGCCAGTCGGACCACCGTGGACAGCCCGGTCTCGTCGTCGCAGAACCGGATGCAGTCGGAGTTGGCCGCGGTGTGAACCGAAGCCGCCGATGAGACCGGCCCGGTGTCCAGGCCGCGGATGGCGAAGATGTCGGCGAAGTCGGCGTCCAACTCGACCAGCACGGGCACCTGGCACGGCGACTCGGCCCACCATCGCAGGATCAGCTCGTCCTCCAGCCCGTCCGCGACGACCCTTCGCCGACGTTCGACCTCGAGGGAACGATCGAGGTGCCCCGGCCTCGGGGAGACGAACCCGCGGAAGCGTGCCGTGGACGGGGCGAGCTGCGCCGCCCCGAGCGGACGGAGCGGTGCGCCGTCGACCCGCACGGACAAGCGCGAGAGATGGCGCGTGTCATCGGTGATGAACCCGTCGGCCCCCCCGCCGATGTCGCCGAGCGCGTCCGAGATCGCGAACGTCAAGCCGTCGATGAGCGTGATCGTCGAGCTGCCACCAGCGAGGATCACCGGCTCCTCGCGCGGCGGAGGGTGCCCCCCGCGCTGGGCGTCGCCCGACGCGGGGGAGGGCCCCTCACGCACCGGCGCCCGCGACCTCGGTGGACGAGACGGCGACCGCACCGCCGAGGAGCTCCCCGAGCGGCCTCATCGCAAATGCCGGGCGTCTCCGCGCCGGCAGCTCGGAACGAGCGAGGCGCTCGTACCCCGCGGTCATCGCCTCGGCAGAGAACAGTTCGGCGACTCGGCGGCGGCACGCGCGCCGATCGATCTCGCCGATCCGGGCGACCGCCTCGACGAGCTCGTCCGGGGTGGAGCGAACGAAGCCGGTGACACCGTCGGCCACCACCTCGGGCACGGAGCCCCGAGCCGTCGCCAGGACGGGCGTCCCACAGGCCATCGCCTCGATCATGACCATGCCGAACGGTTCCGGCCAGGCGATCGGGAAGAGCAGGGCGCGGGCACCCGCCAGCAGGTCGTACTTCTCCGCTGCGTTGAGCTCGCCCAGCCAGACGACGTCGGGGCCGAGCGCGGGAGCGACATGCTGGGCGAAGTAGGCGTGCTCGGCCGGCTCGCGGCATTTGGCCCCGATGAGGAGCGGGAGACCGGCGCGGCGCGCGATGCGAATGGCGTCAGCGGGCCCTTTCTCCGGCGACATGCGACCCAGGAAGGCGAGGTAGCCGTCCGGCTGGGCGCGAAACGGGGCCGAATCGAGCGCGAGGCCGTTGTGGCACACCCCGGCGAACGGGAGCCCGGAGGCCATCGCGCGCTGCGCGTTGCTGATCGCCACCAAGCGCAGCCGGGGTGAATGGCGGGCGATCCCCTCGTAGATCTCGGTGGGCACGATGTCGAGCGGGCCGTGGGTCACGTGCAGGGCGGGGATCGGCAGTCGCGAGGTGAGCAGCGCCCCGAGCGGACCGGAGTGGTCGACGATGACGTCGACGTCGGTGAGCGCGTCGATCCCGGCCAGCGCATGCCGCCAGTCGGCCGCTGACTCCCCGATGAGCTCCGGGAGCGACGCCAGCGGGCTCACCAGCCGGACCCCGTGCAGCGACGAGCCCGGTGCGGCGACGAGCACCACCTCATGACCGCGTTCCACAAGCCCCTCGGCGAGGGTGGCGACGACCTGCTCGATGCCCCCGTAGGACGGGGGTGGGACTGGGACCCACGGGGGCGCGAGCAGTCCGATGCGAAGCCGCTGAGCGGCCCCGCGCCTCCGTTCCAACAGCGTATTGGCGTGCATAGAGCCTCCGCGTCTGCCTGCCTGTCGGCGGTCGAGAAGCGGAGGGGGCTGGCCGGCGGCAGTCCCCTCAGGCCCCGGGCGGACCGGTATCGGTCGGAGGGGGGACGAGCTCGAGCGTCATTTCCGGCAAGGGTACTCCCTTGCCGGAGATCCTCATCATCTCGTGGTGCGCGGGTTGCTGTCGCGCCTGGACCGGGAGTCGACCGCCCTCGGGATACGTGTGCCTGGCGCCCTCGGGCCTGCCGTCGTGGCGGGAGCGGTGCTCGCAGCCCCTGCCGGGCTCGTAACGGGAAGCGGACTCGTCGCCCTCGGCGTTCGCCTTCGTCGCCTTCGCACTCGGCGTGGTCGTTCGCCGTCGCACACGCTGCCAGACAGACGTTGCCGGGGAAGGTTCGAAACGACGTATCGCACGCCACCGTTCCGGCACGTGATCGCGCGCCTGGCACGGGCGACCTCCTGGTAAGGTGGGGTCGTGAGATTGGTCCGATGGCTCATCGGGGCTTACGTCCTTGTGGCCGTGCTCAGCCGGCTTGCGGAGGCGGCGGGCGCACAGCGATGCGGGTGTGCCCAGGACTGCTGGTGCAAGCGTCCCGTGCTCAGCACCTTTCGGTGGGTGTTCCCCTACGGACACCAGTCGATCCACGCTCGGGAAAAGGAAGTGCTCGCGAAGTCCTAGTGTCCCAGAGCCGGATAGGGTGACGCGGATCTGAGCGACGAGGGGAACCGGTGAGCGAGACCGCACACAACAAGTGGAAGGCGCTGGCGGTGCTCGGCGTCGCGTACCTCATGGTGGTGCTCGACGTGTCGATCGTGAACGTCGCCCTCAACGCCATCCAGGAGGACCTGGACTTCTCGCAGGCCAACCTCCAGTGGATCGTGAGCGGTTATGCGCTCACGTTCGGCGGGTTCCTCCTGCTCGGCGGCCGGATCGGCGATCTGCTCGGCCGGCGGAAGGTGTTCATCGCCGGGCTCATCTCGTTCGCGATCTTCTCCCTGATGTGCGGTCTCTCGACCTCGGAGGGGATGCTCATCACGTTCCGCGTCCTCCAGGGCGCGGGCGCCGCCCTTCTCTCGCCGTCGGTGTTCTCGATCGTCTCCGTCACCTTCGAGGAGGGCGCCGAGCGCAACAAGGCGCTCGGGATCCTCGGAGCGATCGCCGGATCCGGCGCCGCCATCGGCGTGCTACTCGGCGGAGTGCTCACCGAGTACGTGGGATGGGAGTGGTGCTTCCTGATCAACGTACCGATCGCGATCATCGCCCTCATCCTCGTCCCGAAGTTCGTCCAGGAGAGCCGCGCGACCGGCTTGGCCCGCCATTTCGACGCCCTCGGCGCGGTGCTCGTCACCGCGTCGCTGATGATTCTGGTGTACGCGCTCACGCAGGCGAACAACGAGGGATGGGGTAGCGGCCAAACGATCGGCCTGCTCATCGGGTCGGGCGTGCTGATGGCGCTCTTCCTGATCGTCGAGAACCGCGGCAAGTCCCCGCTCATGCCGCTCAGCTTCTTCCGCAACCGCACCGCCAGCGGCGCGAACGTCATCGGCTTCGGCCTCGGGACCATCGTGTTCGGCATGTTCCTGCTGCTGTCGCTCTACATGCCGCAGGTCCTCGGCTACTCCGCCCTCAAGACCGGCGTCGCGTACCTCGCGGTCGCGCTCACCGCGGTCGTCGCCTCCGGCGTCGCCCAGGCGATGGTCACGAAGATCGGCATCCGCGTCGCGCTCGTGATCGGGATGGTCCTGCTCGGCCTCGGGCTTCTGTACTTCACGCAGATCTCGGTCAACGGCACCTACGTGGGCGACCTCCTCCCCGGCTTCCTCCTCGTGGGCGTCGGCCTCGGCTTCTCGTTCGTGCCCGTCTCGATCGCCGCGCTCGCCGGCGTCCAGCCGCAGGAGGCGGGGCTCGCCTCCGGATTGATCAACACGTCCCAGCAGATCGGCGGCGCCCTCGGCGTCGCGATCCTCACAACCGTCGCCGTGACCCGGACCGAGAACCTCACCGAGGGGGGCACCGACCGTGCCGAAGCGCTCACGAGCGGCTTCGGGCTCGCGTTCTCGGTCGGCCTGCTCTTCGCCGTCATCAGCCTCGTCGCGACGTTCCTGATGCTGCGGGACAAGGACCTCAAACAGGCCGCGGCCGCGGGACATGCCCCCGGCTAGCGCGAGCGGTCGCCCGGGGAGGCGCACTCCACCAACGTCCGGGACGTGAGCGCACGTCCGACGACGGTGGTGTGGTTCCGGCGCGACCTCCGCGTCGCCGACCACCCGGCGCTCATCGCAGCCGCCGCCCGAGGGGCGACCGTCTGCCTGTTCGTCGTCGACCCGGGCATCCTGGGACGCCGCCACCACCGGGCGCCCGCGAGGCTCCGCTTCCTGCGCGCCGGGCTCGAAGCTCTCGACGGGGCGCTGCGGGAACTGGGCGGCCGGCTGGTCATCCGCCACGGCGATCCCGCGGTCGTCGTGCCGCGGGTCGCCGCCGAGGCCGGTGCCGACCGCGTCGACGCCACACGCGACGTCTCACCGCTCGGGCGGGCCCGAGACCGGCGGGTGCGGGAGGCGCTTGCCGCCCAAGGGATGAGCTTCCAGGAGCACGGCGGCGACCTCGCGGTGCCACCCGAATCGCTGCCGGGGCCCGAAGGCCACGGCTACCGCGTGTTCACGCCCTTCTACCGCGCATGGCAGAAGACGCTGGTGCTGCCCGCCCACGTGCCGCCGCCCGAGCGGCTCGGGGACCCCGGCCTCGTGTCAAGCGGTCCCGCCGGACTGCCCGACGGCGCTCCGCTCATCCCGGCCGGGCCCGACGCCGCCCGCGAGCGCCTCGTCGCCTTCGCCGCCGGGCACGACGCCGACGACTACCGGGACGATCGTGACTTCGTCGCCGATGATGCGACATCGCGCCTCTCGCCGTACCTGCGGTTCGGCATGTGCACCGGCACGCAGGTCGGGCGGGCGATCGGGCTGCCCGGGCCCGTTTCGCTTGGCGTCGAGGCCTTCTGGCGGCAGGTCGCGTGGCGGGAGTTCTTCCATCACCTCCTCTGGTGGCGACCGCACGCGGTCCACACCGCGCTGCAGGACCAGTACCGCGGCATCCGCTGGGACAACGACCCGGCGCAACTCGACGCCTGGCGGCGGGGACTCACCGGCTACCCGCTCGTCGACGCCGCGATGCGCCAGCTCGCCGACACTGGGTGGATCCACAACCGGGCGCGGATGGTGGCCGCGTCGTTCCTGGTGAAGGACCTCCTGATCGATTGGCGACAGGGGGAGACCGTGTTCATGCAGGGCCTCCTCGACGGGGACCCGGCCAGCAACAACGGCGGCTGGCAGTGGGTGGCCAGCACCGGGACGGATGCCGCCCCGTACTTCCGGGTGATGAACCCGGTCCGCCAGGCGAAGCGGTTCGACCCCGAGGGGATCTACGTCAAGCGCTACGTCCCGGAGCTGCGGCGCGTGCCGGAGCACCACATTCACGAACCGTGGCTCATGGACCCGGAGCTCCAGCGGCGCATCCAATGCCGCATCGGGATCGACTATCCAGCGCCGATCGTCGACCACATCGAGCGGCAGCGCCTGGCGATCGCACGGTACCGCGAGGCAGCCGCCGCGCCGTCCGCGGGCTGACGCGTCCGTCCGCCGACCGGCGATGCCGGTCATCCACACGGGCCGGCAGGGCCGGGTACCCTTCGGGACGAATAGGGTCCAGCCGCGCCCCGCCGGCGCGACCGAACCCGCCCCGAACCACAGAGCCAGAGCGTGTCGACCGAAACCACCGTCCCTGTCATCTTGCCCAGCCTGGGCGAGTCAGTCACCGAAGCCACCATCGTCGAATGGCTGAAGCAGCCGGGTGACGCGATCGCACTCGACGAGGAGATCGTCGAGGTCACCTCCGACAAGGCCGACCTGCGGATCCCCTCACCCGCCGCGGGCGTGCTGTCGCGAATCGTCGCCCAGCCGGGCGAGACCATCGAGATCGGCGACCTCCTGTGCGAGCTATCAGAGGACGGCGCAGCCCCCGCCGCGAACGGCGACGCTCCAACCGCCGCGGCACCTGCGGTGGACGCCGAGATCGCCGAAATCACCCTGCCGAGCCTCGGCGAGTCAGTGACCGAGGCGACGATCGTCGAGTGGATCAAGAGCGTGGGCGAGGCCGTTGCGCTGGACGAGGAGATCGTCGAGATCACCTCCGACAAGGCGGACCTCCGCGTGCCGTCGCCGTTCGCGGGAGCGCTCACGGAGATCGTCGCCCAGCCCGGCGACACCGTCGAGGTCGGCGGCCTGCTCGCCAGGATCGCCGTCGGCGCAGCGGGCAGCGCAGCGGCCGTCTCGCCCTCGGCCCCCGCCGCGGCGGCGCCGGGCGACACCCCCGCACCCGCAACCGGCGGAGGGTTGGCCTCGCCGCTGGCCCGCCGCCTCGCAGGCGAACAGGGGGTCGACATCGCGTCGATCACCGGCAGCGGGAAGCGCGGCCGGGTCGAAGCCGCCGATGTCGCGGCCGCGGCGAACGGGGCGGGTGCCGCCCCCGCATCCGGTGGGGAGGAGGCCGTTGCCCTTCGCGGTCCGGCCGCAGCGCTCGCCGGATACATGGACGAGAGCCGGTCGATCCCGACCGCCACGACGTTCCGCACCATCCCGGTCGGCACGCTTGACACCCGCCGCCGCCACATCAACGAGGCTCTCGCCGCCGTGGGGCGGAGCGAGAAGCTCTCGTTCACCCACCTCGTCGCCTGGGCAATCGTCAAGTCGGTCGAGCGGTTCCCGGCCATGTCGACCGGCTTCCAGGAGGTCGACGGCAAGCCGCACAAGCTCGTGCGCCGCCAGGTCGATATCGGCCTCGCGGTCGATGTGGAGCGCCGCGACGGCAGCCGGTCCCTGCTCGTGCCGGTCGTCCGCGCGGCCGAGCAACTCGGGTTCAACGGGTTCCTGGCGGCCTACGACGACCTCGTCAAGCGCACGCGCTCCGGCAACGTCAAGCCAGACGAGCTGCGCGGCGCCTCCGTCACCCTCACGAACCCCGGAGGGTTCGGCACCGTCGCGTCCGTGCCCCGGCTCATGCCCGGGCAGGGCACCATCGTCGCGACCGGCTCCATCGCGCTCCCGGTCGGGTTCGAGCACGTCGACGCGAAGGCCCTCGGCATCCAGAAGGTCATGACCGCGACGTCGACCTACGACCACCGCGTCATCCAGGGCGCCGAGAGCGGAGCGTTCCTGCGCCAGATCGATCTGTTCCTCGCGGGCGAGGACGGGTTCTACGACGAGATCGCCGCCAGCCTCGGCGTGACGCTCCCGGCGCTCGAGCGGCCGCAGCCGGCCATGTCGACCGTCGTCGCCGCATCGCCGAGCGCCGGACCGGCCGACTACCGCACGCTGCAGGCGGTCGCAGCGGCCTCCGCGCTCGTCAAGGCGCACCGCATCTACGGCCACCTGGCCGCCGACCTCGACCCGCTCGGCTACCCGCCGGTCGGCGACCCGGCGCTCGAGCCGGCCTCCGTGGAGATCACCCCCGAGATGATGGGGCTGGTGCCCGCGGACCTCCTGCGCGCGTACATCCCGGGGCAGACGTTCGCGGAGGTCTACCCGCGGATGCGGGAGACCTACTGCGGCACCATCGCCTATCAGGTCGAGCACATTTCGAGCCATGAGCAGCGCCGCTGGCTCCGTCGCGAGATCGAGAGCGGGTTCATCCGTGTCGTCATGCCGCAGGACGAGCGGT
>CAYTRV010000059.1:0-13240 GCA_964440285.1 uncultured Bifidobacteriaceae bacterium | reverse complement strand
CGGCAACCGCGGGAACCGCCGACGCCAGCACACCCGCAGGCTTGTCGCTGTTCGGCGCGCCGATCCACCGCACGACCTCGCCGTCCGAGTAGCGCTGCACGGCCGGGAACACGAGCCCGGTGCGCGTTGTGCCCTGGGCGACCGTCACCCGGAGGCGAAAGTCGGCCTCCTGCCCGGGAGGGATGCGGTCTCCGGTCCAGGTCACCGTCGATACGCGGGTTGCGATCTCGGCGCCGCCGATGCGAAGCGGGGGGTCGAGTGGAATCGTCTGTTCCGTGTGCGTCCAGCCGGGGACCCTCGGGATGGTGACTCCGACGACGTTCCGCGGAAGCTGCACCGCAACGCTGATCGTGTCGGCCGCCAAGGATTCGTTCGGGACCGTGACGATGATCTCCCCTGCCGCTCGACCGTCGGCGGCGCGAACCTCGACGTGCGCGCTCGCAGCCGCCGCTCCCGCCAGGAGGGCGACGGCCGCGACGAGCGTGGCGAGCGTCTGCGTTCTCGACATCAGCGGCTCGTCCTGATCGAGATGGCGACGGTTGCGGCGGTCAGATCGAACTCGCCGCGCCGGACGGCGATCTCGAAGCGCCACACCCCGCCGACCGCGGCTTCGAGCGGAGGAGCGACGAAGTGGCCGGTCTCGGCCTGGCGGGTCTGCAGCCGGAACGGGCCCACGTCGGCTGGCGGCGTCGCGGTCACGCTGACCTCATCGGCGGTCACCGGCTGACCTTGACGTTTCAGGAAGACGCTGACGAGGTTCGATCCGGTCTCCGCCGGATCGACCGCGACCCGCACGGCCAGGTCGCCGACCTGCGTGCTCGCGCCAGCGGGGGCTGCGGACGCCACGACCCGCGCCGGCGGCTGGTTGATCAGCACCGACGCCACCGCGATCGCACCGGCCATCAGCGCGAGCTCCGCGATGACGCTGCGTCGGAGCGCGCCCTCCCCCGCGCCGGTTCGCTCACGAAGACGCCGGACCGCCCGCCGGCTGGCGACGCCGAACCCGATCAGCACCAGCGCGATGCCCATCTTCGCGAGGAGCAGCCGCCCGTACGTCGTCTCCCACAGCTCGCTGACGCCGTCGACGTTCGCGAGGCTCCCGATGACCCCGGCGACCACCAGCACGCCGACGCTCACGAGCGCCGCCATGGAGAACCGCGGCCACAGCGACCGCGCCAGCTCGCCGCGCGCGGCCCCGGCGAGCCCGAGTGCCGTCACGATCGTCGCGAGCCCGCCCACCCACATCGACGCCCCGAGCACGTGGCCGGTGTCCGCGACCACGCTCAGGCGACTCCCGGCGCCGGCGTGACCGGCCAGGCCGGGTGTGAGGGCAAGCCCCGCAGCGGCGAGGGCGACCACCTGCTTCCGCCGGGTGTTGCCATCGGTTGCGGCGGCCCAAACCGCGCCGATCGCAACGATCTCGGCGAGGATGACCTGCGCGAGGCGGACCTGGCCGAACCGGGTGTCGAGCACCGCCGACAGCACATTTCCGCGGGCGGCCCCGTCCAGCCCCACCCCGGCGACCGATGCCGCGTGCAGGAGGATCGTGGCGCCCGCCACGATGGACAGGGCGAAGCCGCACCCGGCGGCGGCGTACCAGAGCCGACGCTCCACATCGGGGGCCCGTCCCGCGAACAGGAGGACCAGCGCCGCGACGGCGCCGACGAGCAGGATGACGAGGGCGAGGTTCACGAACCGGGCGATGTCGCTGGCCCGGTCGATCGCCGTCGGTGGCTGGGACTGGACCTCGCTTGCGATCCCTTCGGGACGCTCGCCAGGTGCTCCGACGTGGAACACGAACGAACCGTCGAGCGGGTGGCCGTCCGCCGAGCCCACGCGCCACGACACGGTGTACGTCCCCTTCGCCAGCGTTCCCGAGACTCCGCTGACCACGACGTTCGGCGCCTGCCGCACGGCGCCGCCGGCATCGACCCGGCGGGCCTCGCCGTCGAAGATCCTGATCGCGCCGAGGGCCGTCTCGATCGGCTCCGTGAAGGTGAGCGTCACCTTGCTCGGCGACGTCGCAACGACCTGGCCGTCGAGCGGATCGGAGCGTTCGAGGCTGGCGTGGGCGCTCGCAAACCCGGGGAAGGCGACCGCCAGGGCGAGCGCGGCCAGGGCAGCGGCCAGGCCCCGCCGCCGCCGAATCGCGAATCGATGTGACCGCATACCGAACTCGCGCGACCCTTGGGTCACCGAGGCGGCAACCGCACGGTGAGCCCGGACGAACCCGCGGGAGGCGGTGACCAGCCGTGCAGGGCAACGAGCGACGCGCCGCCGGACGCCGACGTGGGCGTCGCCTTTCGCTCCGCCGCCACGAGCGACACCACCACCCCGACGACGAGCACGCCCGCCACGGCGGCGAGGGCGACCGGCCTGAGCGTGCGCGCCGCCATGTGGCCCTTCCCGAGGCTCGACAGGGCGAACGCCGCCGCCGCACCTCCCAGGATGCCGCCGATGTGACCGCCGATCGAGATCCCGGGAAGGGTGAACGTGATCACGAGGTTGATGCCAAGCCACAGGCCGACGTCGCCGAGGATGCTGACGCCCCGCTGGCGCTGGAGCACGAGGATCGCCGCCATGAGGCCGAACACCCCGCCGGAGGCGCCCACGGTCGGGCTCAGGGGGGCGAACAGCAACGCCCCGGCCGACCCCCACACGACGGACCCGGCGTAGATCAACCCGAAGCGCAGCGGGCCGACGTAGGACTCGAACGCCCTGCCGAGGTACCACAGGGCGATCATGTTGAACGCGAGGTGGACGACGCCCGCGTGCAGGAACGCCGACGTGCCGATGCGCCACCACTCGCCGGCCGCCACGTCGGGCGCGTCGAGCCAGCCTCGCGATGCGATGTCGCCGCCGATGCCGCGCCCGAGGCTGCCGCGGTCGGTGAGCGACTGGAGGATGAACACCGCGACGTTGAGCGCGATGAGGGTCGTCGTCACGTACGCCGTGCCACGGGCCACGGGACGCGGCTTGATGCGAGCGGCGCCGGTCGGCCGCCCCGCGCACTCGGGGCACTTCACACCGACGGCCGCCTGGACCATGCACGACGTGCAGATCGGCCGGTCGCAGTTGGAGCACGAAACGAGCGTCTCACGGTCGCGGTGGCGGTAGCAGGTCGGTGTCGGCTCGGCGACGGTCGCGCGGTCGTCCATCACCGATCAATCGTAGCGTGCCCCTGCGGCGGAACCGCCGCGATACAGGTCAAGCCTCGGCGGCCTCCTCCCACGCCCGCATCAGCCAGGCGATCTCCTGCTCGACGCCGCGGTGGCGCTCGCCGGCGGCCGCGACGGCTTCGCGGTCGGCGAGGACGACCGGGTCGCCGAGCCGCGCCTCGAGCTGCTCCAGCTCCTCCTCGAGCGTGGCGATCCTCAACTCGAGGCGTTCGACCTCGCGGAGGCGCCGGCGGGGCTGCGGCGGTGGAGCGCTCGCGGCCGGCTTCGGCTTCCGAGCGGCCGGGGCGGCGGGGACCGGCGCCGTGGCCTCGCCGTCGCGGAGCCGGACGAGGTCGCTGTAGCCGCCCGGGCGGAGGCGCAGCGCCCCGTCCTCGATCGCCAGGGTGTGCGTGGCGACCAGGTCGATCAGCGCGCGGTCGTGGGAGACCAGGATCACGGTGCCGTCGTAGGCGCCGATCGCCTCTTCGAGCGCCTCCCGGCTCTCGATATCGAGGTGGTTGGTCGGCTCGTCGAGCACGAGGAGGTTGCCGCCGTGCGCGATGAGATGCACCAGCGCCAGCCGGCGGCGCTCACCACCGGAGAGCGCCTCGACGCGGCGGTCCGCGGCCTCGCCGGAGAAGAGGAACCGTCCGAGGAGGGTCCGCGCCTGCGTGTTCGTGAGGGCAGTCCCGCTCAAGACCGTCTCCGCCACGGTGCGATCGGGGTCGAGCTCGGCCGTATGCTGGGAGAAGTAACCGACGCTCACGCGATGGCCCAGGCTCACCCGGCCGGCGAGGGCGCGGCGCTTGCCGATGAGCGTCTCGACGAGGCTGGTCTTGCCCGCGCCGTTCGGCCCGACCACCGCGATCCGCTGGCCCCGTTCGACCGCGAGGCCCACGCCGTCCAGGAGCGGCGTGTCGCCGGCGGCGACGGTCAGCCCGTCGGCCTCCACCACGAGCCGGACCGGCTGCTCGGTCTTCGGGAAGCCGAACGCGAGGGACCGCGCCCGGGACGGCGCCTCGATCCGCTCGATCCGGTCGATCCGCTTCGCCCGCGACTGGGCCTGGCGCGCGCGGGTGCCGGCGCTCCAGCGCTCCACGAACCGCTCGAGGCGCGCGATCTCACGGGCCTGCGCCTCCGCCAGCGACGCCTGCTTGGCGAGCGCCTCCGCCCTGGCACGGCGGAACGCGGAGTAGCCCATCGGCCACACGCGGCCCCGTCCGTCGTCCAGGTCGAGCACCACGCTGGTGACCGACTCCAGGAACCAGCGGTCGTGTGAGACCAGCACGATGGTCGCGTCGACCTCGCCGAGGGCCGTCTCGAGCCATTCCACCGACTGCAGGTCCAGGTGGTTGGTGGGCTCGTCGAGCAGCAGGACGTCCGGCCGGGCGACGAGGGCGCGGGCGAGCGAGGCCCGTGTCAGCTCGCCGCCGGAGAACGAGCCGAGCGGGCGGCCGAGCCAGTCCGGCTCGATCCCCAACCCGCGCTGTACCCGCTCGAGCCATGCCTCCCAGGCGTACCCGCCAAGGCGTTCGAGCTCCCGCTGGGCCCGGTCGTAGGCGCCGAGTACCTCCGGCCCGTGATCGCCGCCGGCCATCCGCGTCTCCAGATCGCGGAGCCTGCGCTCCACGACCCGGACCGCAGCGAGCCCCTCGGCGACGTACTCGCCCAGTGTTATGTCCCGGCCGAGCGGCGGCCGCTGATCGTGCAGGGCGACGACCGCCCCGCGCGGGAGCGTCACCTCGCCGGTGTCGGGCGGCAGCCGCCCGGCGATGCAGCGCAGAAGGGTGGTCTTCCCGACGCCGTTGCGCCCCACGACGGCCAGGCGGTCGCCCGGCTCGAGACGGAACGACACCCCGTCGAAGAGGGTCCGGGCACCGTACGACTTGCTGAGACCGACCACGTTCACGACGGGGTAGGGTAGCGGGGATGCCGATGACGCCCGTGATCCGAGACCGCGCCGGGGTCGAGGACCTGGCCCGGCAGGTCAGGGACGCCGGTCGTTTCGCGCTCGACTTCGAGTTCCTGTGGGAGCGGACGTACCGGCCGATCCCCTGCCTCGCGCAGGTGAGCGTCGAGGAGGAGGTCACGCTCATCGACCCGATCGAGGGCGGGCCGCTGGAGCCGATCGCCGAGCTCGTCGCCGATCCCGACGTCGAGACGATCATGCACGCCCCGTCCGCCGACCTCACCCTGCTCGCCCTGCACTTCGGCACGCGACCGCAGCGCATCGCCGATGTGCAGCTCACCGCCGGGTTCGTCGGGAGCGGGGCCGGGCAGAGCCTTGCGACGCTGCTGGAGCGCACCCTGCAGATCCGCATCGAGAAGACGGAGGGGTTCAGCGACTGGAGCCGCCGTCCGCTCAACGACGCCCAGCTCGGCTACGCCGCGAACGACGTGCGGCACCTCATCCCGCTCCACGACGAGCTGATGCGCCGGGTCGCGGAGCGCCACCGGGAGGCGTGGGTCGGGGAGGAGCACGAGCGGCGCTACGGGCGGGGCGCCCGGTTCGTCACCGAGCCCATGGAAGCCTGGCGGAAGATCAAGGGTCAGGGCAGCCTGACGTCGCGGGATCGGTCAGTTCTGCGCGAGGTGGGCGCGTGGCGGGAGCGGGAGGCGCAGCGCCGCGACCGCCCGCCCGCCTGGATCATGCAGGACCGGCTCGCCCTGGACGTCGCGAGGCGAAAGCCCGCCGACGAGTCGGGCCTGACGCGGGTGCGCGGCCTCACCGAACGCATCCGCGACCGGGAGGCCAGGGAGCTGCTCGACGCTGTGCGACGGGGCGCCGGCGGGTCGCCGATCGAGATCGGCCGCCAGATCCGGCCCGACCTCGCCGCCAGGATCTCGGTGCTGGCGGCCCTCGGCCAGCTGATCGTGGGCGTCCGGGCCGACGCCGCCGAGCTGGCCGCCCCGCTCCTGGCGACGCGGGACGAGATCGAGACCTACCTCGCCGCCTGCATCCAGGGCAACGGCGCCGACTTCCCGCTCGCCGCCGGCTGGCGCCGGGAGCTTGCGGGGGACGCCCTCACCCGGCTCGCCGCCGGTCACCTCGCGCTCGCCCCGACGGCGACGCCGCCGTACCTCGAGGAGATCGAGCAGCGTTGAGCGGAGGGTCAGGCAGCCACCCGTCCGGCGACCACGTCGTGCAGCGGGTCGGCCACGCCGCTGTGGTGGACGCACCCCGCTACCGTGCATGGCTCGTCGACCGAGGGGTCGAGGCGATCGAGCAACGACAGGATGCGCTCGGACGAGAGTGTGGTGCTGTTCATGAGAGGACGCTCCTTGGAGTCGTGCGACATGACGGATGCATCCTCTCCGGCATGTGTGACGACCTGGTTGCGCCGCGATTAGGGCTCGGTAAGGCCCTCGGCGACGAGCGGAGCGAGGTCGGCCATGGCGGTCACCAGGGCGACACGGGCGATCGACTGCGCGTGCACCGTCAGCGGCACGACGTGCACCTGGGTCTGCGCGAGGTACCGTCCCGCCCAGCGGCGGTGGCGGTCGCCGGTGCGCATGACCAGCGCCTGGATGCTGCGGAGGTTGTCGGTGCGGTCGGCGAGCTTCAGGACGTGTGCCGTCGGCGGGCCGTCAGCGGCGAGGCGCGCGTAGTAGGCGGTGACCGCATCGGCGTCGTCGCTCGACGGCGCGGTGAGCCACTCGACCAGCTCCGCCACCTCCGGCCCGAACCCCTCCTGCAACTCGAAGAGGGTGGTGGGGGTGTCCTCCAAGACGTCGTGGAGCAGCGCCGCCTGGAAGAGCGCCGGCGACGTCTCGCCCCAGCGGGCGAGCTCGAGCCCGACCCGGACGAGGTGTACCCAGTACGGCGTGTCGGACCCCCGCCGGCACTGCTCGCCGTGGCGCGCGCGGGCGAACGCGAGGGCCTGCCGCAGCGCCGTGCGCTCCGACTGCGGATGGTTCGCGGCGAAGTCGACCCAGGCGCGGTCGACCGCCTCGGACGTGTCGAAGGCCGTCGGCCACGCCAGGGCGACCGGAGCGAATGGGCCCAACGCCTCGCTCGCTTCCTGGACCGAGGGGGGGCGAAGCGGTGAGGGGGTCACGTTGTCTAGGGTAGCGCCCGGAGCGGACGAACGCCGCGAGCGGCGTGTCGCGATCGTGGACCTCGGGTCGAACAGCTTCCGTCTCGTGGTGTTCCGCTCGCGCCCCGGTGGCGCGTTCGCGCTCACCCACGAGATCCGCGAGCCGGTTCGGCTCTCCGCCGGCATGTCCGACGGCGCGCTCCAGCCGGACGCCATCGCCCGCGCCGCCGCCGCGGTCCGCACTTACGCCGCGTTCTGCCGGACCGCCGGCGTGGACGAGGTCGTCGTGGCGGCGACGAGCGCCATCCGCGAGGCCAGCAACCAGACGGAGGTCCTTGCGGCGTTCGCCGAGCACGGCATGAACGCCCGCGTCCTGTCCACCGAGGAGGAGGCGTTCTACAGCTACCTCGGGATCGTCAACAGCACGACGCTGGAGGACGGCCTGTTCGTCGACGTCGGCGGCGGCAGCGTGCAGGTGGGGCGGGTCACCCGCCGGGCGCTCGAGCGGACGCTGAGCGAGCCGATCGGCGCGGTGCGGATGACCGAGGCGTTCCTCGGCTCCCCCCGGTCGAAGCGCAGCGAGGTCAAGGCGCTGCGCCGCCACGTCAACGACGTGCTCGGCCGCTCCGGCTGGCTCGCCCCGGACGGCCTGCCGCTGGTCGGGACGGGCGGCGCCGTGCGGACGCTCGCCGCGATGGCGCAGCGCACCTCCGACTACCCGCTGCCCGAGATCCACGGGTACGAGCTCGGCCGGGGCCTGCTGGGCGAGTTGATCGAGGCGCTGTTCGCCCTCCCGGTCGGCCAGCGCCAGCGGATTCCCGGCCTCAAGGCCGACCGGGCCGACATCATCCTCGCCGGCGCCGTGACGATCGACGAGGTCATGGAGCGCGTCGGGGCCGACGCGATCACGATCTGCAGCCAGGGCCTCCGCGAGGGGCTCTTCTACGAGCGCTTCCTGGTGCCGGCCGACCCGCCCCTGTTCCCCGATGTGCGCCGCGCGAGCGTGCTCAACGTCGCCCGCCGTTACGGGTACGACCGGCCGCATACCCAGCATGTCGCGCGCCTCGCGCTGGAGATCTTCGACGGCACCTCGAGGGCGGGCCTCCATCCTGCGGACCGGCTCGAGCGCGAGTGGCTGTGGAGCGCCGCGATGCTGCACGACATCGGGGTGATCGTCGACTACCACGACCACCACAAGCACGGCTTCTACCTCATCCTCAACGCCGGGCTGCCCGGCTTCAACCACCGCGAGCTCGCGCTGGTCGCGCTGCTCGTGCGCGCCCACCGAAAGTCGCCGCCGAACTTCGACTGGATGCGCCCGGTGCTGGAGGACGGCGACGAGGAGCGCTTCTGGCGCCTCGCGTCGTGCCTGCGGCTGGCGGAGCAACTGGAACGCGACCGGGCGCAGGTGGTTCGCGGCGTCGACATCGAGAGTCGCGGCAAGACGATCACGCTCACGCTCCGCGCCTCGGAGGAGCCGTCCGTGGCCCTGTGGTCAGCCGGTCAGGAGGGACCGGTCTTCGAGCGGGCGTTCGGGCGGCGCCTCCGCCTGGCCGGCCCGCCCGGATGACCTGACGCGAGAACCGCTACGCGACCACGTGCTCGCCGCCCGGGTAGCAGAACGAGGCGTTCGGCGAGTAGAAGCCCCACGTCACCTGGAGCGGAGAGGCGGGCCGCAGCGCGTAGACGGAGTGGCTCGGCTCGAGGAACTCGAGGCTGGTGACCTCCCACGGGTCGACGAGGGTCGCGATCCACGGGTAGATCCCGTCGACGAGCTGTCCGCCGGTGTCGGTGATGTACGAGAGCTGGCCGCTGGCGGTGGCCCCGGGCAACCCGACCTTCGCGGTCGAGCGGATGACCGGCGTGTCGTCCGAGTAGGTGGTGGCCACGAGCGTGTCGCCGCTGAGCTCCAGCGTCGTGCGCCCCGGCGTGGCGGGCACGCCGCGCTCGGCGGCGTAGCTTCGCATCGGGGCTGACGAGTTGAAGTAGTGCGTCCACCACCTGCTGGGGGTCTGCCCGTCCGGCGCGGTGCGGTCGAGGTCGGGGCCACAGTAGGTGAGCGAGTACGCCCCGAAGCCGGACGTCTGCTCGTCGGCGTCCACCACGTACTGGTTCATGAACAGCTGGCGGTTCGCGATCGGCCGCAGCGCGGGCGGAAGCAGCCGTGCCAGGGCGTCGGGGTCCTCCGGGATCCACCCGAAGTACAGCATCCGGCTGTTGATGACCATCTGCGGCGCGACAAGTCCTGATTCAGACACGACTCTTCTCCTTGTATTCGGTCCCTGGCGGTCGGTCAACCCCCGGCGAGCTTGACATGGTACTGACCGGCGAGGTGGTCGGCGATGCGCTGGCGGTGGTCGCCTTGGATCTCGACGGCGCCGTTCTTGACCGTGCCGCCGCTCCCGCAGAGGCGCCTGAGGGCCTTGGCTTGCGCGTCGAGGTCGGCGGACGGGAGCCCGGTGACCAGGGTGACCGTCTTGCCGCCGCGCCCGGACTTGGTCCGGCTGACGCGGACGATGCCGTCGCCGCGGGGCGCGGCCGGCGGCACGACCCGTTGCTCTCGTATGCGGCCGGTGTCGGTCGAGTAGACGACACTGGCCCTGGCGGGCTTCTGCATCCACGTCATGGGCAATCCCTAGCGTAGCGCCATGACCGTACGAGTTCCCGCGGCCCGGGCGATCCGTCGCACGTGCTGACCGACCTCCACTCCCACAGCACCGCGTCGGACGGCGATCTCGAACCCGCCGCCCTCGTCGCGGCCGCCGCGGCCGCCGGTGTGACCACGCTCGCCCTGACCGACCACGACACCATGGACGGCCTCCCGGAGGCCCTCGCGGCCGGGGAGAGCCACGCCGTGAACGTGGTCCCGGGCATCGAGCTGACCGTTCGCGTCCCGCATGGCTCGATGCACCTGCTCGGGTACTTCACCGCCGCCGCGCCGCGGCCGCTGGTGGACCGGCTCGACGGCGTGGCGGGGTTTCGCGAGCAGCGGATCCGCCGGGTCGTGGAGCGGCTCGCGGAGCTCGGCATCGCGCTCGAGTGGGACGATGTGCGCGGGCGCGCCGCCGGTCAGCTCGGCCGTCCCCATGTGGCGGCGGCCCTCGTGGACGCCGGACACGCCGCGAGCCTGGACGAGGCGTTCGACCGCTGGCTCGCGGACGGCCGCCCGGCGCACGTGCCGTCGAAGGGCCTCGCGCCCGACGCCGCGGTGCGGGTGGTGCGTGAATCGGGCGGCGCTCCGGTGCTGGCCCACCCGGGGTCGCTGGCCCTCCCCGCGCGCCATCTCTCCTCGTTCGTCCAGCGGCTCGCCGCGTTCGGGCTGGTGGGGATGGAGGTCCACCGGCCGGAGCACCGGCCGGACCAGCGCGACGCGTTCGCCACCATCGCCCGGCGGCTGCGCCTGGTGGCAAGCGGCGGCTCCGACTTCCACCGGCCGGCCGGACCGTTCGCGCTCGGCGACACCGGGAGCCCGCCTCTGCCGGACGACGTGCTCGATCGCCTCTTCGAACGCATCCGTGAGCCGTGACGCATCCCGGTCCCGGGCGCTTCGCATCCGCTACCGTGTCGGGCCGTGACGACTGACGCCTCCGCGCCCCAGGCGGCCGGGGTCCGCTGGGACCTGTCGCCGCTGATCGACGACGACACGACCTTCGGGGATCGCCTGGAGGCCGCCCTCGACCGCTGCCGGGCGTTCGGGGAGCGCTACCGCGGCACGATCGCCTCCCTCGACCCGGCGGGCCTCGCCGGGCTGCTGCACGAGCTTGCGGGTATCGACAACGAGCTCTCGCGGCTCGGCTCCTACGCCCATCTGCGCGAGGCCGTCGACGTCAACGATCCCGCGAGCATGGACCTGTCCGGGGCGGTCGACCGCGCGATGGTGGAGGCCGGGAACGAGCTGCGGTTCTTCGAGCTGGAGTGGCTGGAGGTCCCCGACGACGTGGCGGCCGAGCTCGCGGACGCGCCGGAGGTCGCCGCCGACCGGCACTACCTGCGTTCCATGCGCCGGTTCGGGCCCCACACCCTGAGCGAGCCGGAGGAGCGCATGCTCGCCGAGCGGGCGCCGGCGGCGAGCGGCGCGTGGCAGACGCTGTTCGGGCGGATCAACTCCACGCTGGAGACGCCGTTCGACGCGGGCGACGGACCCGAGCCGCACAGCATCGACCGTCTCCTGGCCTACATGCGAGACGAGCGTCGTGGCGTGCGCCTCAGCGCGCTCGACACCCTCTTCGCGATGCTCGAGCCGCAGGCGCCGGTCGTCGCACATTGCTACGACACCCTGGTCGGGGACCGGCTCGCGATGGACAGGCTCCGCGGGTACGCCACGCCGATGCATCAGACGCACCTGCGCAACGAGCTCGACCAGGACGTGGTCGACGGGATGTTCGACGCCGTCGCGCGCCATTACCCCCTCGCGCAGCGCTGGTTCTCCGCCAAGGCCGGCCTGCTCGGGCTCGATCGCCTCACGCTGGCGGATCAGTACGCGCCGATCGGCGCCGGCCGGCCGGTGCGGTTCGACGAGGCGACGGGGATCGTCACCACGTCGTTCCGGGGATTCTCGGACCGGGTCGCCGACATCGCGGAGGCGTTCATCGCCGACCGTCGCGTCGACGCCGAGCCGCGGCTTGGCAAGCGCGGCGGCGCCTTCTGCTCACCGGTCGCCCAGGACGCCAAGCCGTACGTCCTGATGAACTGGACCGACCTCATGAACGACGTGCTCACGATGGCGCACGAATTCGGCCACGGCATGCATTTCGAGCTTGCGCACGAGCGGCAGACGCAGCTGTCGGCCGGCGCCGGGCTCCCCCTGTGCGAGGTGGCCTCGACGTTCGCGGAGCACATCACGTACGACCACCTCCTGGCGAACGAGCCGGATGCCGCCACCCGCCGGCAGCTCGCCTGCGAGCGCGTCGAGGGCGCGTTCGCGACGATCTTCCGCCAGACCGTGCTCGCCCGGTTCGAGCAGGCCGCCTACGACATGCGCGCCGACGGGGTCACCCTCACGCCCGAACGGCTCGGTGACGCGTGGATCACCGCGAACGAGGCGTACTACGGCGATGCGCTGGAGATGCCGCCCGGGTACCGGCTGGGCTGGTCGTACATCCCCCACTTCATCCACACGCGCTTCTACACGTACTCGTACGCGTTCGCGCTGCTCGTGACCCTGGCCCTGTACGCGCGGTACCGGCGCGACGGCGACGCGTTCGTGGGCCCGTACCTGGACTTCCTCGCCGCGGGCGGCTCGGCCTCGCCGGCCGAGTTGCTGGCGCCCCTGGGCCTCGATCTCGGCGACCCGTCCGTGTGGGACGACGGGTTCGCCGAGCTCGGGCGGATGATCGACGAGGCGCAGGCCGCCTCGGCCTGAAGGCCCGAAACGGCTACTTCTTCTTCGAGGCCTTCTTGGACGCCTTCAGCGGGTTCAGCGCCTTCTGCACCTGCTCGGGCAGCTCGGTGATGTGGTAGAGCTTGAGCCCGCAGTTCGGGCCGTGGCGGAGCGGCTGCGCCTGGCACGTGTCGGGCTCGCCCCAGAGCGTGGTGGTGCGGTGTCCGCGCTCGCAGATGTAGACGCGCGCGACCCGCACCGGGCCGAGCGCGCCGCCGACCGCCGCCGGCGCCTCCTCCGCAACGGGCTCGTCGGCGGGCGCATCCTCGGCCACCGCTTCGACCTCGGTGGTCTCCTCCGCGACGGGCCTGTCCGCGGGCGCCTCGGCGACGGCTTCCTCAGCGGGTGCTTCGCCGACGGGCGATCCCTCGGCGATCTCGTCGGCCGCGGCCTGCGCGGCCTCGGTGTCTTCGGTCGCGGCGTCTTGGGCGTCGTCGCTCATCGGTGCTCCTCGTGGTTCGGGTCGCGACAGGATAGCGACCTCGCGCGCGCCGGCGAAGCGGCCTCCCGGTGATCAGCGAGCCGCCGCCGGGGTTCGCCGTCGTGCAGGAGACGGTCGCCGTCGGACCGCACCGGTTCGACATCCTCCGCCCCCCTTCGGCGGAGGAGCTGATCGACGAGGACGAGTACGCCGTCGACGAGCGGCTCCCCTACTGGGCGGATCT
>CAYTRV010000058.1:0-13324 GCA_964440285.1 uncultured Bifidobacteriaceae bacterium | reverse complement strand
GGCGGCGCTCGCCCAGGCCCGCCGCGACGGCCAGTTGCGGGTGCGCTGGGGCCGCACGCCCCTCGATCTGTTCTTCGCGTACGACGCGTTCCACGCGGCGTGCGAGGACGCGCGCCGGTTCGTGCCGTTCGGCGATACACGCATCCCGATCCTGGCCGCGGAGCACCTCATCGTCTTCAAGGCGGTGTTCGACCGGCGGAAGGACTGGCTCGACATCGAGCAGATGTTGTTCATCACGGCGAAGAATCTCGACGTGGCCGAGGTGACGGGCTGGACGGAGCGCATCATCGGCGTCGACGACCGCCGGACCCGCCGGCTCGGCAACCTCCTCGAAACGATCGTGGGGCTCGGTTAGGCGGCCACCGCGGTGCCGGTCGCGAGCCCGAACGCGTCGGCGATGAGCTCGTACGAGCGCTTGCGCTCGCCATGGTCGTGCACGGAGGTCATGAGCATGACCTCGTCGGCGCCGGTGTCGCGCACGAGATCGAGGATGCCCTCGCGCACGTCGGCCGGCGAGCCCAGCACCTGCGCCCGGCGGTACCGGCGCAGCTGATCGGACTCCGCCTCCGTCCAGACGTGCGCGGCCGCCTCCTGCGGCGTGGGCAGCTTGCCCGGACGGCCCTGGCGCATCCGCACGACGCCCAGCCCGAGCGAGAGCGCCAACTCCTCGGCGCGCTCCGCTCGATCCGCGCAGATCGCCGACAAGGTCAGGATCGCGTACGGCGTCGCGCGTTCCGCGGAGGGCCGGAACTGTTCCCGGTACAGGCGCATTGCGTCGGCCGCGCCGCGCGGGTTGAGGTGCCGGGCGAACGCGAACCCGACGCCGAACGCGGCGGCGACCTGCGCACCATAGTTGCTGGAGCCGAGGATCCACACCGGCGGCAGCGGAAGCTCGGCGGGCTCAGCCCGTACGGTCCGGAAAGGGTGATCGTCGGGGAACCCGCCCCCGGCGAAGGCGAAGAGCTCCGCCAACTGGCTTGGGAAGTCGCCGGTCTCCTTGGGCGCGCCGCGACGGAGCGCGAACGCCGTCGTGGGGTCGGTGCCCGGGGCGCGGCCGATTCCCAGGTCGATCCGTCCCGGATGGAGGGCCTCCAGCACCCGAAACGTCTCGGCGGTGTGGAGCGGGCTGTGGTTTGGGAGCATCACGCCGCCGGAGCCGACTCTGATGCGCCCGGTCGCAGCGGCGACGTGGCCGATCATGACCGGCGGCGCCGGGCATGCCATGCCGGGTGTGTTGTGGTGCTCGGCGACCCAGTAGCGCGCATACCCGAGGCGATCGGCGTGGCGGGCCAGATCGACGGTGTTGTGGATCGCGTCGGCGTCCGTCGCGCCGGCGGGAACGGGGGTGAGATCGAGGACCGAGAGCGGAAGCATTCAACCCAGCACCCTACCCGGCCCACTCCCCGCGGTCTCGTGGTCGATGAGCCACCGCTTCATCGCTATGCCCTCCTCGCTCGGTCCGCCGTAGCCGGTGAGGGCCCCATTGGCGCCGATGACGCGGTGACAGGGCACGACGATCGGCAGCCGATTGCGGGCGTTCGCGCCCCCCACCGCGCGTGCGGCGCCGGGCCGGCCGACGCGCTCCGCCAACCGCCCGTAGCTCTCCGTCGCGCCAAACGGGATGCGGCGGAGGGCGTCCCACACCTCACGCTGGAACGGGCTGCCCTCGAGCTCAAGCGGCAGGTCGAAGCCCCGCCGCGCGCCCCGGAAGTACTCGTCGAGCTGACGACGCGTCTCCTTGAGTACCGGGTGATCGGCGCTGTCCGGGCGACCACGATCGGGCCGCCCGTCGATGGGCAGGCGGATCTCCCGAAGCCCGCGGTCGGACGCGACGAGCACGATCTCGCCGATCGGCGTCTGCATCGTCGTCTGGTGCAGCATCAGTCACCTCCAAGGTGTTCCACAGATGATGGGTGGCGTAGGCGCGCCACGGCCGCCAGGCTTCGGCGGCGCCGGCCACCGCACGAGGTGTGACGCCCACGCCGAGCCGGGCGAGCGCCTGGCGGATGCCGAGGTCGGTCGCCGGAAATGCGTCCGGATCACCCAGCGCGCGCATCGCGACGTATTCGGCGGTCCACGGACCGATGCCCCGGACGTCGACGAGGCCGCGGCGCACCGCGTCCCGGTCGGCTCCGGCATCGAGTTGCAACTCACCTGTTGCGATGAGGCGGCACGCGTCGCGCAGCGCCCTCCGCCGGGCGGCGGGCATCGGCAGCGCATCGTCGGGGGCGTCCGCGATGGCTGCCGCGGACGGGAACGTGCGGCTCATGCCGCCGTCGGGGTCGTCGACCGGCTCCCCGAGGCGCTCGGCGACGCGCCCGAGAACGGTACGTGCGCCGGCCACCGACACCTGCTGGCCCACGACCGCGCGGACGAGCGCCTCGGTGCCGTCTACCGCGCCGGGCGAGCGCAGGCCGGGGCGTCGGGCCACAAGCGCGCCGATGACGGGGTCGGCGCCGAGCGCGTCGGCGATCGCCACGGGGTCGGCGTCGAGATCCAGGAGCCGCCGGCAGCGCTGCACCGCCGCCTGCGTGTCGGCGACGGAGTCGAGTTGCAGCACGCAATCGAAGTGGCCGTCGCATGGGCGCAGCGCAACAACACCTCGTCCAAGCGGCAGGTGCAGCGCGCGGCGGAACGTCTCCCCGTCCCAGGCCTCCACGCCGCGGACGGCGCGGTCACCGAGGAATCGAAGGAGCGTGCCGGCGTCGTATGGCCGCCGGTACGGCAGGCGGACCGTCACCGCACCCGCGGCGGGCCGCATCCCGTTCGTGCGCGCGAGCCGAAGATCGCCGGGCCGTGCCGCAAACACCTCCCGGATCGTGTCGTTGAACTGGCGGACGCTCGTGAAGCCCGCCGCCAGCGCGACCTCGGCGAACGACATGGCCGTGGTCTCGATCAGCACTCGGGCGGTCTGCGCCCGCTGGGCGCGGGCGAGGGCGAGCGGTCCGGCGCCGAGCTCGGCGATGAGCAGCCGGTTGAGGTGGCGGTCGGACACGGCGAGGCGGCGCGCGAGACCGGGGACGCCCTCGCGGTCGACGGCGCCGTCGGCGATGAGCCGCATGGCCCGGCCGACGAGGTCGGCGCGGGTGTTCCACTCCGGCGAGCCGGGCGACGCATCCGGACGGCAGCGCTTGCACGCACGGAATCCCGCGCGCTGCGCGGCGGCCGCCGACGCATAGAAGCGCATGTTCTTCGGCTTCGGCTGAACCGGTGTCGGGCACGACGGCCTGCAGTAGATCCCGGTCGAGGCGACACCGACGATGAACCACCCGTCGAACCTGGCGTCACGGCTCTCGCATGCCTTGATGCATTGCTCTCTCGACGGGATCATGCGCCCCATCATTACGCACCCAACCCCGCGAGTCTCGCGGGAATCGGACATACAGGTCGGTGGCCCCGACCGTCTTGCGAGCCGGGCTCGGGACGGGTCAGAAGCCGAACCGGACGTCGGTGAAGTACCAGAGGCTCGAGGTGGTCCAGAGGACGGCGAGGACGGTGAAGAGCGTGCCGCCCGCGACGGGGAGCACCCATCCGGGATAGGAGCGGCTTCGCACGAACAGCACTTTCGCCGCGAACACCCCGTAGAAGAACGTGCCGGCGAGCGAGTGAAGCGTGACCCGCAGGTCGGAGGTCTGAAAGCCGAGGATGAACACGCAGTGGAAGACGATCGGGAGCGTGATGAGCAGGGCGATCCGCCCCGACCAGCGGTGGACGCGCGCGACGCCCGAGGCCGAGAACGGGAGGACCGGCGCGAGCTTGCCGTAGATCCGCGCGGCGGTCGTGATCTGGACGAGCGCGAGGACGATCGCGATGCTTGCGAGCCACGCCTTCGCAGCGATCGGCGCCGAGAACACCGTCTCGAGCAGATCCTCGTACTCAGTCCCCACGTTCAACACGTCGGTCTCCAGCCACGAGAGGGTGCGCTGCCGGGTTCCTAGCAGTACGATCGGCGCATGTCGAGCGGTCAACCGCCCAGCCGGTGGCGCCTCGCTCTCGTTCCGCTCGCGATGTTCCTCGTCGTCAGCGGGATCGTCTTCGCCGTGGCGAAGGCGACGCCGTTCGAGAAAGACACGGGCGGAGGCGACGTGCTGGCGCTCGGCGACGCTGCGCGCGGTGAGGCGCTGTTCGCCACGAACTGCTCAGGGTGCCACGGTGCCGACGCGCGAGGCGGCGTCGGCCCGGCGCTTCGCGGGAGCGGGATCGGTCTCCTCGACGCGCGAGGGGTGATCCGGACGGGCCGCGGGATCATGCCCGCGGGAATCGTGTCAGGTGCGGACGAAGAGGACGTCCTCGCTTACCTCGGGGAGATCGTGGGAGGGCGGTAGCTCCGGTCACGACCGACCGAGCCTGCCGTCGTCCCGATCCCGCCGAACCGCCGCGCCGCCCCGGAAGCCCGCCGCGCAGACGACCCTAGGAGGAGTGCGGCTGAGACGAGCTGCCCGTCCGGCCGCCGACCTTGTCGGCGGCGCGCAGGCGGTTCTCGGCCCGGCGGCGGGCGCTCTCGGCGGCGGTGACCGCGACCTCGTCGTCGCCGACGTTGGCAAGATCCTCCTCGGCCTGGCGGAGCGCCGCCTCGGCACGCGCCCGGTCGATCGTCGTGGCGTCGTCGGCCTGCTCGACCAGGATCAGCACCTGGTCCTCCTCGATCGAAAGGTACCCCTCGGTCGTCGCGAAGATCCGCTCCGTGTCGTCCACCAGCTTCAGACGGGTCTCCCCGGTCTTCAGGAAGGCGATCAGCGGCGCGTGACGTGGCAGGAGGCCGACCTCGCCGAGCACGCTCGGGGCGATCACCATGTACGCCACCCCGTCGAACACGGGTCCCTCCGGCGTGAGGAGCCGCACCCCGAGGCGCTTGCGTTCCGTCTGGACGCCCGTGCTCATGGGTTAGGAGACCTTCGCCATCTCGCTGGCCTGTTCGACGGCCTCTTCGATTCCGCCGACCATGAAGAACGCGCTCTCGGGCAGGTCGTCGTGCTTGCCCTCCACGATCTCGCGGAACCCGCGGACCGTGTCCTCGAGCCGCACGTACTTCCCGGGCCGACCGGTGAACGCCTCGGCCACGTTGAACGGCTGGGAGAGGAACCGCTCGATCCGCCGTGCGCGGCCCACCGTGAGCTTCTGTTCGTCAGTGAGCTCGTCGACGCCGAGGATCGCGATGATGTCCTGCAGGTCCTTGTAGGTCTGCAGGATCTCCTGGACCCTCGTCGCGGTCGTGTAGTGGTCCTCGCCCACGACGCTGGCCGACAGTGCGCGGCTGGTCGAGTCGAGCGGGTCGACCGCGGGGTAGATCCCCTTCTCCGAGATGGCGCGGGAAAGCACGGTCGTCGCGTCGAGGTGGGCGAAGCTCGCGGCCGGGGCCGGGTCGGTAAGGTCATCGGCCGGCACGTAGATGGCCTGTACCGATGTGACCGAGCCCTTGCGGGTCGAGGTGATCCGCTCCTGCAGGTCGCCCATCTCGGACGCCAGCGTCGGCTGGTACCCCACGGCGCTCGGCATGCGGCCCAGGAGCGCCGACACCTCGGAGCCCGCCTGCACGAAACGGAAGATGTTGTCGACGAACAGCAGCACGTCCTGGCCGCCCTCGTCGCGGAAGTACTCGGCCATCGTCAGGCCCGAGAGGGCGACGCGGAGGCGGGCCCCGGGCGGCTCGTTCATCTGGCCGTACACCAGGGCGGTCTTGTGGATGACGCCGGACTCCTTCATCTCGAGCCACAGGTCGTTGCCCTCACGGGTGCGCTCCCCGACCCCGGCGAACACCGACAGACCGCCGTGCTCCTTCGCGAGGTTGTGGATGAGCTCCTGGATAATGACGGTCTTGCCCACGCCGGCGCCGCCGAACAGGCCGACCTTGCCGCCCTTGACGTACGGGGCGAGCAGGTCGACGACCTTGATGCCCGTCTCGAAGATCTGCTCGGACGGGTCGAGCGCGTCGAACGCCGGAGCCTTACGGTGGATCGGCCACCGCTCCCCGCCGGTGATCGGCTGGCCCTGGTCGATCGTCTCCCCGAGGACGTTGAAGATCCGCCCGAGCGTCTGGTCGCCCACCGGGACGGAGATCGGCCCGCCGGTGTCGACGGCGTCGCTGCCGCGCGCCAGGCCGTCGGTGGTGTCGAGCGCGACCGCGCGGACCTTGTCGTCACCAAGGTGCTGCTGCACCTCGGCCACGAGCGTCGTGCCGTCGGGGCGCGCGATCTCGAGCGCGTTGTAGATCGCCGGGAGCTCGTCGGGAAACCGGACGTCGAGCACGACGCCCTTGATCTCGAGGATGGTCCCGGTGTGTCCGTTCGAAGCCATGTGCGTCAGTCCGTCCGTCGGGTTGGGTTACTTGAGCGCGTCGGCGCCGGCAACGACCTCGAGGATCTCCTGGGTGATCGCCGCCTGGCGGGCCCGGTTCATCGCGAGGGTGTACTGGTCGATCAGCTCGCCGGCGTTGTCGGTGGCGTTGCGCATCGCCGTCCGGCGGGCGGCGAGCTCGGCCGCGGCGCTCTCAAGAAGCGCGCGGTAGATCGTCGTGTCGAGGTAGGTCGGCAGGAGCTTCTGGAGGAAGTCCTTCGCGTCGGGCTCGAAGAACGCAAGCGCCTGCGAGAACGACGGCTCGTTCTCGCCGATGTCGTCCTCGTCCTCCACGATCTGCCGGGGAATCGGGAGGAGTTGCTCGTCGCTGACCCTCTGCTCGAGCACGGACTTGAAGGCGTTGTAGACGAGCACGACGCGGTCGATGCCCCCGTCGGTGAAGCGATGGACGAGGTGCTCGGTGACCTGCTGGGCGTCGGCGTAGGTCGGGTTGACGGAGAAGCCTTGAAACGAGCGGTCGACGGTGAGCCCGCGGAAGCGGAGCGTGCCGAGGCCCTTCTTGCCCACCGCGACGAACACCACCTCCTGTGCTCCATCGGTCTGCATCTCCTCGGCGATCGCGTAGCCGCGGCGCAGGATGTTGACGTTGAACGCCCCGGCCAGGCCACGGTCGCCGGTGATGACGACCACCGCCCCGCGCGCGACCGCCTCGCGCTCCTCGAGCAGCGGCATGCCCGTGAGGCTGCCGCTCTGACGGGCCGCCTGGGCCATGAGCCTTCGCATCGACTGCGCGTACGGGCGCAGCGACTCGATCCGCTCCTGGGCGCGACGGAGCTTCGCGGACGCCACGAGCTCCATGGCCCGGGTGATCTTCCGCGTGCCGCGCACCGACTCGATGCGCCGCTTGATGTCACGCGTCGTTGCCATTAGGCCGCTTCCGGCTCCTCCGCCGCCTCGGGCGCCGCCTCCACGATCGTCTCCGCCTTCTGCACCACGGCCGGGCTGCCGGTCCGTTGCGCCGCGAACTTCGCGATGAACGCGTCGAGTTTCTGGGCCACCTCGTCGGTGAGGTCCTTGCTCTCGCGGATCGCCGCGAGGATGGTGCCCTCCTCACGAAGCGCCGAGCGCAGGTCCTCGTTGAAGCGCGGAACCTCGAGCGGGTCGATCGCGTCGAGGTGGCCCTGGTTCGCTGCGAAGATGATCGCGACCTGGTCCTCGACCGACCACGGCGCGAACGCCGGCTGGTTGAGCGTGGCGACCTGACGGGCGCCCCGGGCGAGGGTGCGCTGCGTGGCGGCGTCGAGCTCCGAGCCGAACTGCGCGAAGGCCTCGAGGTCGCGGTACTGGGCGAGCTCGAGCTTCATGCGCCCGGCGACGCGGCGCATCGCCCTGATCTGGGCGTTGCCGCCGACTCGGCTCACCGAGATGCCCACGTTCACCGCAGGGCGAACGCCCTGGTAGAAGAGCTTGCTCTCGAGGAAGATCTGCCCGTCGGTGATCGAGATCACGTTCGTCGGGATGTACGCCGACACGTCGCCGGCTTGCGTCTCGATGACCGGCAGGGCCGTCAGCGAGCCGCCGCCGAGCTCGTCGCTGAGCTTGCAGGCGCGCTCCAGCAGGCGCGAATGCAGGTAGAAGACGTCGCCCGGGAACGCCTCGCGGCCCGGCGGGCGGCGCAGCAGGAGCGACATCTGGCGGTACGCGTCGGCCTGCTTCGACAGGTCGTCGTAGATGCACAGGGCGTGCTGGCCGCCATAGCAGAAGTACTCGCCCATCGCAGCGCCGGCGTACGGCGCCAGGTACTTGAGCGATGCCGAGGCCGAGGCGGTCGCGGCGACGACGATCGTGTACTCCATCGCACCGGCGTCGCGCAGGCGCTGCACGAGTTGAGCGACGGTCGAGGCCTTCTGGCCGATCGCGACGTAGACGCAGATCACGTCCTGGCCGCGCTGGTTGATGATCGTGTCGAGGGCGATGGTCGTCTTGCCGGTCTGGCGGTCGCCGATGATGAGCTCCCGCTGACCCCGGCCGATCGGGATGAGCGCGTCGATGGCCTTGATCCCGGTCTGGAGCGACTCCTTCACCGGCTGGCGCTGCACGACGCCGGGCGCCTTGAACTCGACGGGCCGGTACTGGTCGGTCGCGATCGGTCCTCGGTCGTCGAGCGGGTTGCCCAGCGGGTCGACGACGCGTCCCAGGAGCGCCTCTCCCACCGGCACCTGGATGACCTTGCCGGTGCGCCGGACGGAGTCGCCCTCCTTGATGAGGGTGTCCTCGCCGAGGAGCACGACGCCGACGTTGTCCTCCTCGAGGTTCAGCGCGAGGCCGGTGACGCCGTGCGGCAGCTCCAGCATCTCGAGGGCCACGCAGTTCTCGAGGCCGTGGACGCGGGCGATGCCGTCGCCGACCTGGAGGACGGTCCCCACCTCCTCGGTGTCGATCGCGCCGGCGTACTGCTCGATCTGCTGGCGCAGCACCTTTGTGATCTCGTCGGGTCGAAGCTCCATCGGCTGTTCTCGGTTCCTCGCTGGTTGTCGGTCGTTCGGCTCGGTCAGGATGCGTCGGAGATCGTGCGCCGCAGGCCGTTGAGCCGGCCGCGGACGGAGGCGTCGGTCACGACCCCGCCGACCCGGAGCAAGAGGCCGCCGATGATCTCGGGGTCGACGCGCTCGGTGATCTCGGGGGTCTTGGCGGTCTGCTCCCGGATGCGCTCCACGACCCGGGTGCGCAGGTCGTCGGGCAATGGGACGGCGGAGGTGACCTCCACGGCCAGGCGCCCCTCCGCGGCGGCGACGCGATCGGCGAAGGCCGCGGACATCGCGGGCAGCTCCTCGAGGCGTCCCCGGTCGACGAGCACCTGCAGGAGGTTGATGGTGAGCGGGTTGGCCGTGCCGGCCAGACCGGCGAGGGCCGCCTTCTTCGCCCGGCTCTCGACCTGAGGGTTGTGCAGCACGCGAGCGACGTCGCCGTCGGCGCCGAGCGCCTCGCCGAGCGCGGCGAGGTCGGCGGAGACCTGAGGGACGGCTCCCTTCGCGGCGGCGGCCTGGTACAGCGCCTCGGCGTAGGTCGCGGCGACGCTCACGCCTGGGGCGCTCCCTTCGCGAGGTCGATCTCCTTCAGGGCGTCCTCGACGAGGCGTCGGTGATCGTCGTCGGTGAGCGTCTTGCGAGTGACCTTCTCGGCGGCGGCCAGCGCGATGCTCGCAACGTCGTCGCGCACCGACGCCAACGCCGCCTGGCTTTGGGCCTCCACCTGCTGCTGGGTGTCGGTCAGGATCCGGTCACGCTGCCCTTCGGCGGAGGTCACGATCGACGCGCGCTCACGCTCGCCGTCGCGGCGGCCGCGATCGCGAAGCTCATCCGCCTCCTTGCGGGCGGTCACGAGCTGCGTCCTGTACTCGTCCAGCAGGCGAACCGCTTCGTCGCGATTCGACTCGGCCTCCTGGATGCTGTGCTCGATCTGGGTGCGGCGCTTCTCGATGGCGGCCGCGAGCGGGCCGAACACGTACCGCTTGAGGATGTACAGCGTGATGAAGAACATTACGACGGTCCAGATCATGAGACCCGGACTTGCCTCCAGCAGCGGGTTCTCCGCCGCGCTGATCACGCCGATGTGGTCCAAGGTGGACATCCGATCAGGCGATGAAGAAGGCCACGAAGCCCATGAGCAGGGCGTAGAACGTGATCGCTTCGGTCAGGGCCAGACCCAGGAACATGAGTCCCATGATGTCGCCGCGGAGCTCAGGCTGGCGGGCGACGGACTCGACGGTCTTCCCCATGAGGTAACCGACGCCCGCGCCCGGGCCGATCGCACCGAAGCCGGTCGCGAGACCGAGCGCCAGGGCCTTTGCTGCATCTTCAATGTTGCCCTCTAGGGCCATCCTGCTTCCTCCTGTGTGGTTAGTGAGCCGGCTCGATTGCGAAGCCGATGTAGATGCCGCTCAGCATCGCGAAGATGAACGCTTGGAGTCCCGCGATCAGGACCCACTCGAAGAAGTAGAAGAACAGTCCGAACGGGAGCGCCACGGCCCCGACATAGCTGCCGATGAGGATCGCGAACCCGGCTGCCATGATGATCAGGAGGTGGCCGGCGAGGAGGTTCGCGAACAGACGCACCGAGAGGCTTACGAGCCGCAGCACGTTCGAGAGCGCTTCGAGCGCGAACACGACGCCCTTCATGATCGGGTTGATGTCGCCGTGCGGCACGAACGTCTTGACGTAGCCGGCCAATCCGTGTGCCTTGATGCCCTCGAAGTTGTAGATGGCGAAGGTGCACAGGGTCAGCGCGAGCGTGACGTTGATGTTCGCGGTCGCCGCGTAGAGCCCGAGGTCCGGCAGCCAGCTGATCCCGAGGCCGCCGCTCTCATGCCCGAAGGGCAGGGGGATGAAGCTGATGAGGTTGCTGATCAGGATGAAGATGAACAGCGTCGCGACGTACGGGAACCATTTCGCGAAGGATTTCGACGGCAGCGTCATGCGCGCGATCTGGTTCTCGGCGAAGTCGTAGACGAGCTCGGCGACGTTCTGGGCCTTCGTCGGACGCATCTTGAGCCCGCCGCGGACGACGAAGATGCCGAAGAGGATCGCGATGGCCGACGCGATCCACAGGTAGATGACGGCCTTGTTGACCGACAGGTCGATCGGGCCGATCTTGAGGTCGAGGTACGGCTCGAGCTTGAACTCGTCCTGGGGCTTGAACTCCTCGGCCGTCCCGCCTGCGGCGTCGACCGCCCGGGCGAGCGTTGGGACAGACAGGAGTGCGACTGCGGCGAGTGCGCCGAGCCGGCGTGTCCGGCCGGCGAGCGTCACTGCGTGGGGCCTTCCGGGTGTCCCTTGATGCGCAACGAATGCAGGATGATCCGTCCGAGCAGGTCGAACGAGAATGCCGCAAGGAAGACCCCTGCCGCGGCCAGCCCGACAGCCTCAGACCCCTTCTTGGCGACGACGAACAGGATCGCGACGATGATCCAGGCGCGCAGGATGAACGAGATCCCGGAGATGCCGACGGCGTGCGTCGGCGGCATCGACAGCGACAGCTTCGTCAACGCAATGCCGGCGGCCCAGCTCGCGGCGAACAGGGCGGCGCCGAGGACCCATCCTCCCGCCGGCCCGTCCGCGAGAAGCACGAACGGCAGTGCGATCACCGCCACGATCAGGCCGAGGACGGAGAACAGGAACTCGAGGGGACGTGCGCGGAACGGCGCGGGCTGTGCGGTTGTGGCGGTCGTCATGACTGCTTCGCGTTCAGCCCCATCGGGCGTGTCGGTACGATCCGGGGCCTCCGTGATGACGAACTCCTGAGCGTTGGCAGGACGGCGCGGCGGTACCCGCCCCCCCTGCAGCCGGGGCAGTATACCCAGCGGCGCTGCGAGGAGGGGTGGGAGAAGCTCTCAGCGGACAGGGTTTGGGACGTTCGTCCCGTCCGGTACCGTCCGTCGGTCGCGCTGCCCGTCGCCACCCGACCGACCGCCCTCGGCGGCGGGATCAGCCGGGCGGGCGGAACACGATGATCCCGGTCGGGATCTGCCGCTGGTAGCTCGGACGGTTCAGGGAGGCGCCGCGCCAGTTGACGTTGGCGCTCGAGTCGATGTCCATGCCGAGTGCCTCCACGAAGCCGAGCTTGATGAGCGCCGTTGCGAAGTGCTGTGCCGACAGGCCCGCCCCGCCGATAACGACCAGGCCGGTCGTACCGTTCTTCAGCCGTCCGACCGCTGAGCGGTGGTAGGCCGGGTTGCGCTGGTACGGCTCCAGCAGCCTGAGATCGCCGACGCGGCCGTTGTTCACGTACACCGGCTTTCCGGAGATGGCTTCCCTGACCCCCTGCGCCAGAAGGGCGCCGACCTGGGCGCTGCCGGGGACGATGTCGACGCTGCCGTCGGCCGCGAAGACCGCCGCGCCGCGCTCGGTGTTGCCGAGGAAGCTCCGTCCCCGGTGGATGAACAGGTTGCCGGACGGCACCTTCGCGGCCAGGAGGAAGAAGTCGCCGTTGAGTCCGGCCACCGCACCCCGCCGTCCCGCGTTGCGCTCGATGAAGCGACCGACGGTGCCGGTGCGTCCGGGTCCGCCGCCGAGCCAGATCGCCTCCAGGTGGGCGCCCCTGCCGGGTGTCACCGTGACCATGTGGAGCGGTCGCTGCCCCGCGAGCGTCCTGATCGTCGTCGACGTCTTGGCGACGCCGGGCGTCGCCGCGTGCCGCTCGGCGGTCTGGCTGCGGGCCTGCGCGACAGCGGTGCCGGGCAGGAGCACCACGGCACCGGCCACGATCCACCTGAACGCGTTCCGGGTCATGCCCCACCTCCGTCTGACGTTGCGTCCGGGCTTACCTTGCCGGCCCCGTCCGACCCGGTCGAGTGGTCGAGACCTCGACGCGGTGGTCACCCTCGCAGGCTCCACGTCCACTGTAGCCGTCATCCGTGCCGGGCGTCGAGCCGGTGGCGCTCCCGGCGAACTCACCCTCCGTCACGATCGCGGGGGTCTGGATGAAGGGCAGCAAGCCGATTCCGAGGAGCGGCCATACGCCGGTCATGCCGTCGGTCCCTTCCCCGGGCGGGCAGGCCGACAGCACGGTCGGGATCGTCGCGAGGGTGCCATCGAGCGCGAGCCGGTACGTGTCGGGGTTTCCCTCCGTGACCGTCAGTTGGAACGGTGAGCCGGTACCGGCCGGCAGCATCGGTGCCGTCGACCGTCACGACCTCCCCGGTCAGCAGGCTGACTGCGCGGACGAAGGCCTCGCCGGTCCCGACCGTCGGTATCGGGACGCCGTGATGCGTCCCGCGACCGTCGAGGCGCCGGCGGGACTCCCACCTACGAGCACCGCCCCCGCGAGGGCCCCGAACACCGCGACGATGAGCATCCTACGACCGGTCAGGCGCTGCATGCGTGAGACCACGGCCCCGCTCTTGCCGTTGCTCACGGCGGACCCTACGCCGTTCGCGGCGGCCGAAGTGAGCGCGGAGCGGTCAGGCGACGAGCGACGGCGCGCCGGCGACCTGGATGCGCAGCCCGAACGGCTCGCGCGGATCGTCGGACAG
>CAYTRV010000057.1:0-13622 GCA_964440285.1 uncultured Bifidobacteriaceae bacterium | reverse complement strand
CCGTGGCCCCCCGTCCGAGCGCGAGGCGCACGAACGACGATCCGACGAACCCGCACCCGCCCGTCACCAAGATCCTCACAGTTCCCGCTCCCGAATGTAGTCGCCGAGTGCCTCGCGCCAGTGTCGCAGACGCGGCGCGTCCGGTTTCGTGACCGCAAGCACCGACCGCGCGGGCCGCGGCGCCGGCCGGCCGATCTCCGCCGTCGTGATGCGCCGCACCCGGCACGCAATCCCCGCCTCGGCGAAGACCGCCTCGGCGAAGTCCGCCCACGTCGCCGAACCCGCCCCGGTCGTGTGGTAGACCCCGGGCGGGTGGCCGAGCAGTGCGACGAGGGCCGGGGCCAGATCCCGCGTCCAGGTGGGGGACCCCTCCTGGTCGTCGACGACCGCCACCTCGTCCCGCTCTCCTGCCGCGCGGCGCATGGTGTCGACGAAGTTCCGGCCGTGACGCCCGTAGAGCCACGCGGTGCGGGCGACACGCGCCCCGTGCGGGTGCTCCTCGAGTACCGCCCGCTCGCCGGCGAGCTTGGTTCGGCCGTACGCGCCGAGCGGCGCCACCGGATCGTCCTCCGTGTAATCGCGCGACGACTCCCCGTCGAACACGTAGTCGGTCGACACGAACACCAGGGCGGCGCCCGCCCGCGCAGCCGCGCGCGCGACGTTACGGGCGCCGCCGCCGTTGACCGCCTGCGCCCGCTCCTCGTGCTCCTCCGCCGCGTCGACGTCCGTCCAGGCCGCGAGGTGGAAGATCGCGTCGGGGAGGGCGGCATCGACGCACCGACCCACCGCCGCGGAGTCGGTGACGTCCACGTCGAGGTCGACCGCGACCACCGCGTGCCCGGCGCCCTCCAGAAGCGGCACGAGCTCCCGCCCGAGCATCCCTGCGGCGCCTGTGACGAGCGCCCTCACTCCGCGTACTCGAACGGCAGGTCGCCGGCGATCTCGCCGAGTGACGGTGCGTTCCGGTCCCGTGCCGACACGATCGGCGTGACGTCGGGCCACGCGATGCCCACGCGCGGGTCGAACGGCGAGAACTCGCGCTCCAAGGCGGGGTCATAGGGGTGGGAGCACTTGTAGGTCACGTCGGCGACCTCGCTGGTGACGCAGTAGCCGTGCGCGAAGCCCACGGGCACGAAGAGCATCCGGTGGGCGACGTCGTCGAGCTCGACCGCCTCCCAGCGGCCGTACGTCGGTGAACCCCGACGGATGTCGACGCAGACGTCCACGATCGAGCCGCGGACGCAACGGATGAGCTTTGCCTGGCCGGGGGGAAGGGCGAAGTGCATGCCTCGCAGAACCCCGCATCCCGAACGGGCGTGGTTGTCCTGGCGCCAGTGCTCGTCGATGCCGAGCCCGGTGAGCAGGTCCTCACGGAAGCTTTCGAGGAAGAACCCGCGCTCGTCTCCGTGGACCGCGGGCTCGATCAGCGCGATCCCCGGCAGCGTCGTCTCGATGCGCCTCACGTCGGGAGAACCTAGATGAGGCCGATCGCCGACGAATCGCCGACGAGGAAGCGGTACGCGCGCGGCTTCGCGTCGCTGCGGACGATCGTGACGCCGCGGCCGATGAGGCTGCTCTCGACGCGCGCGTCGAGGTCGCGGATCTCGCTGCCCTCCAGCAGGATGCTGTGCTCGATCTCCGCCCGCGACACGACGCACCCGGCCGACACGGCCGAGTAGGGGCCGATGTAGGAGTCCTCGATCAGCGCGCCCGCACCGATGATCGCGGGACCGCGGACCGCGGACCGCACGAGCCGGGCGCCCGCCTCGATCACCACCCGCCCCTCGACGGTGCTCTCATCGTCGAGGTCGCCGTCGATGCGATGCGGGATCACGTCCAGGATCAGCCGGTTGGCCTCGAGCATGTCAGCGAGCTGGCCCGTGTCCTTCCACCATCCGCTCACGACGTGCGGGTCGACGCGCAGGCCGCGATCCACGAGGTGCTGGATGGCGTCCGTGATCTCGAGCTCGCCCCGAGCCGACGGTTCGATCGCCTTCGCCGATTCGAAGATCGCGGGGGTGAACATGTAGACGCCCACCAGAGCCAGGTCGCTCTTCGGCTCCTTCGGCTTCTCCACCAGGCGCACCACCCGGCCGCCGTCGAGCTCCGCGACGCCGTAATGCTCAGGGTTGGACACGTGCTGCAGGAGGATCATGGCGTCGGGCGCCTTGGAGCGGAACTCGTCGACGAGTGCCGTGATCCCGTCGCGCAGGAGGTTGTCGCCGAGGTACATCACGAACGGCGAGTCGCCGAGGAACTCCTCGGCGGTGAGGACCGCGTGGGCGAGGCCGAGCGGCGCCGTCTGCGGGATGATCGTGATCTCGAGCCCGAACCGGGAGCCGTCGCCGACCGCCTCCTCGATCTCGTCGCGGGTGTCCCCGACGATGATCCCGACCTCGCGGATTCCGGCATCGCGCAGCGCCTCCAGGCCGTAGAACAGCACCGGCTTGTTGGCGACCGGGACGAGCTGCTTCGCGCTCGTGTGCGTGATCGGGCGGAGGCGCGTGCCCGCCCCGCCGGAGAGCACGAGTCCTTTGAGCTGCCCCATCGGCGGGAGCCTAGCGAATCGGTGCTTTTGCGCCCGGCCGCCGAGGCTCCGCGCGTCCCTATGATTCCCGGGTGACCCGCGAGGACTGGCTGCCCGAGCGCACGTTCATCGGCGCCGACGTCGACCCGGACGCGCTCGCTGCCCGCAGGGCAGCGACCGGGACGACGGTTTCCGTCGTGCTCCCGGCGCTCAACGTCGGCGACACGGTGGGGTCGATCGTGGAGGCCGTACGCGCTCGCTGGATGGGCCCGGGTGGGCTGGTCGACGAGATCGTCGTGATCGACAGCGCAAGTCCGGACGGGACGGCCCGGATCGCCGCACAGGCCGGGGCGCGCGTCGTTCAGGAGCGCGAGGTGCTCGCCGACCAGGGCACGCGTCGCGGGAAGGGCGAGGCGATGTGGAAGAGCCTCGCCGCGACGTCGGGCGACGTCGTCGTATGGATCGACGGCGACATCGAGGACTTCGACACCGCGTTCGTGCCGGGGCTCGTCGCCCCGCTCCTCCGCGACCAGGCAATCGGGTACGTCAAGGCGTACTACCGGCGTCCGCTCGGTCAGGCCGCCGACGATGGCGGGCGCGTCACGGAGATCTGCGCGCGTCCGCTCATCAACCGGTTCTTCCCCGAGCTCGCGGGATTCGTGCAGCCGCTGTCAGGTGAGGCCGCCGGCAGGAGGTCCCTGCTGGAGCGCGTCCCCTTCTTCTGCGGGTACGCGGTGGAGATCGGGCTGCTGATCGACATCCTGCGCACGGCCGGGCTCGACGCCATGGCCCAGGTGGACCTGGGTGAGCGGCGTCACCGCAACCAGCCGACGCCGGCGCTCGGGCGGATGGCGTACGAGATCACGCACGCCGTGCTCTCACGCAGCGGCCCCGCCGGCGCGGATGCGGAGCCCCCCGGCGAGTACGTGCGCCCCGTGCGCACCGGCGGCGGCCTGGCGTTCGAGCGGAGCGACGTGTCGCTCGGCCAGCGGCCGCCGATGGCCGACATGGCCCGTCAGGAGGCGACCACGTGAGGGTCTGCTACCTCGATCTCGACGAGACGCTGCTCGGTCAGGGGGGCGGCCTGTTCCGCGACGGCGCCGGGTTGTTCTCGTACGAGGGCGTGGGCGCGCTCGAGGCGTTGCACGCCGCCGAGGTGCCGACGGTGCTGGTGAGCGGGCGCCGCCTCGCGGAGCTGAACGCCATCGCGAGGATGCTCGGCGCCGATGGCGCGATCGGCGAGCTCGGTGCCTGCGACGCTGGGTACCCGACGGCCGACGGCCAGAACGTGCACGAGGCGATCGCGGCGACCGGCATCATCGACACGCTCCTGGCATGGGCGAACGGCGGGCTCGAGCCGTACTGGCCCTGGGCGGCCGGTCGCGAGGGCAGCCACCTGCTGGTGGGTCACGCCGGCCCCGACGCGATCGAGCTGGTCCACACCCTCTCCCGCGGAACCCTCCGCCTGGTCGACAACGGCACGGTCGCCGCGGAGGGACGCCGCGCCTACCACCTCCTGCCCGCGGGCGCGGGCAAGGGCCCGGCCGTCGCTCGCGATATCGAGCGGCGCGGCGCGCGGGCAGCCGCCTGCCTCGCGGTGGGCGACAGCCGGGCCGACCTCGAGCTGTCAGGGGTGGTCGGGGTGCTGGCGATCGTCCGGAACGGCGCCGACGACGACCCATCGCTCGCGACGGATGCCCCCTGGGTGACCGCCGAGCGCCACGGCGCGGGAGTACGCGAAGCGGTCGAGCGATGGCTCGCGGGCGACCCCGCCCTCGACCAGCTCAGACAGCAGGGCCCCGACGTCGAGGGGTACGGCCGCATCCCGCAAGGCGAACCCGACGAGTGGGGCGATCTGACCGCCATGACCGAACACACGAATCGCGAACTGCTCCAGCGTCTCGACGAGGAGGAGCGTTCGCAGGGCTTCCTCCGTGGTAGCTCGCGAGGAGGTTTGGTGGTACGAGCACCCCGACCAGGGGCGGCGCCCTACCTCATCCTCACCCGCGACGAAGCGGTCCCCGTGCTGAAGCAGGTCGTGGCAGTCCCCGCGACCCGCACCATCCGAAGCATCCCGACGAGGTTCGACTTGACGCGGACGACGCACGCCCGCCTCCTGCGTGCTCGCCCTCGACAACGTGACGTCGATCCGCCTGGCGCTGTGCACCGAACGGATCACGACCCTCGCGCCAACCAGACTCCGTGAGGTGTGCGAGGCGCTACACGCCGCGACCGCCTGCTGAGACCAGGCTTGCGGCGAGACCGCCGATCGCGGCGCCCATGGCGGCCAGGTCGGACTCCGTCGCAGCGACGGCCTCGGCGAGGGGAGCGATCGCCCGCCGGATCGGGAACGCCGCGACCAGACCCATCCGGCGGACGAGCCCGGGCAGGAGCAGGAGCTCGCCGCAGACGCCGACGCATGGCACACCAGCGCCGCGGCATGCCGCGGCGACCGCGGCGGGCGCCTTCCCCTGGAGGGTCTGCTCGTCGAGGCGTCCCTCGCCTGTGATGCAGAGGCTCGCGCGGGCGAGCTGCTCACGAAGACGAACCGCATCGAGCACGAGCTCCGCGCCCGGGACGATCCTCGCACCGAGCAGCGCGGCCATGCCGCCGGCCGCGCCGCCCGCCGCCCCCGATCCCTCGATCGACTGGACATCGAACCCCGTCGTGGCGGCAAGCACACGGGCAAGGCTCACGAGACCCGCGTCCAGGCGGGCCACCACCGCGGGGTCCGCGCCCTTCTGCGGTCCGAAGACGAACGCGGCTCCTTCGGGCCCGTGGAACGGGTTCCGAACGTCGCAGGCAACGTCGATCGCGACCGTGGCGAGACGCGGGTCGAGGCCGGACCGGTCGATCGTCGCGACCCGGCCGAGGTCGCGACCGCGGCCGTCCACAGCGACGCCGGCGGCGTCGAGCAGCCGCGCGCCGAGCGCCCGGGCGATGCCCAGCCCGCCGTCGCTGGTCGCGCTTCCGCCGACCGTGACGATGATCCGGCTCGGCTCGAAGTCGAGCGCGGCCCTGATGAGCTGCCCCGTACCGTAGGTGCTGGTGGCCTCCGGGTCCCGTTCGTCGTCCCAGAGCCGTTCGAAGCCGGATGCGCGTGCAAGCTCCACCACGCACGTCCCGCCGCGAAGCAGTCCGATCTCGGCGGTGACGGGACGGCCCAGCGGATCGGCCACCTCGAATGCGCGGGTGCGGCCACCGGCCGCCGCCACCAGCGCGTCGAGCGTGCCCTCGCCGCCGTCGGCCACCGGCACCAGGCGGGTCTCCACCCCGGTCGCCGCGAGCCGCACCCCGGCCGCGAGCGCCCGGGCGGCGTCCGACGCCGAGACCGCCCCCTTGAACGGGGCGGGGGCCACGACGACCGGGCCGAGGGTCCCATTTCGGAGGTTCATCGAGGGGACCTTCCAGGACCGCGCATCAGGACCGGCGCGGCCACTCGATGCCGAGAAACGCGAGCACGTGATCCTCGTCGGCGCCCGCCAGGCGCGCGGCGGCCTCGCCGATGAGGACGGCGCGCGGCGGATCGGGGTTCTCAATGAGGTCCGCAACCGCGCCTGCGACACGCTCGACGGGCGTCTCGTACTGCGCTCGCCATCTGCCCATCGCGTCCCGGAAGCCGGCGAGTAGCGGAGCGTACGGTCCCTCTCCCTGCGCGATCGAGCCCGACAGCCGCGTGGCCTTCGAGAACTCGGTCGCGACCACACCGGGCTCTACCCGCGAAACCCGGATGCCGTACGGTCGGGTCTCCATCGAGAGCACCTCAGCGAGCGCGTTGAGCGCCGCCTTGCTCGCCCGGTAGGCCCCGAGCAGCGGCGTGGGCAGCTCCGCGCCGACGGTCGAGACGAAGACGATCGTGCCCCGGCCGGCCTCCCGCATGGCCGGCAGCGCCGCCTGGACCACCGCCAGCGCGCCGAACGTATTCGTCTCGAACACGGCCCGGACCTCATCGGGATCGACATCCTCGACCGCTCCGACGAGGGCGTACGCCGCGTTGCTCACCACGGCGCCGAGCGCGCCTCCGGCCCACCGCTCCGCCTCCGCGACGCCTGAGCGCACCTCCGCCCCGTCGGTGACGTCAAGCTTGACGACCAGCAAGTTCTGGTGGACGCCGAGCAATGCGCACGCCGCCTGCGGGTCGCGCACGCCGGCCGCCACGCGCCAGTCGCGCTCGAGGAGCGCGAGGACCGTCGCCCGGCCGATTCCCCGCGCGGCGCCGGTGACGAGCGCGGATCTCAGAGCGTCACATCGTGGCGGTCGTAGTGCCCCGCCGTGTCGAGGACCCGCCGCGCCTGGAGGATCAGGTCGGTGTCGCAGTCGGCGTAGAGGATCTCCTCGCGGCCGAAGACCGGGCCGGCGAGGAGGTTGCCCCACGGGTCCGCGATCACGCTGCCCCCGTTGAAGTGCACCTCCGGGCACCCGGCCAACTCGTCACGCAGCGGGAAGTCGTCGGGGAAGTCGGCGGTCCGCAGGTACTGCACGGGCGACAGCACGAACGCCCCGGCCTCGAACGCGAACGTCCGCATGGCCGCGACCCAGATGTCGCGGTCGTCCGCCGTCGGCGCGAGATAGAAGTCGACGCCGCCGAGGTGCAGGCGCCTGCGCGCAGCCGGCATGAAGTTCTCCCAGCAGATCAAGCCGCCGAGGCGCCCGATGTCCGACTCGATCACGTCGAGGTCGTCGCCGGCGCCCTGCCCCCAGAAGACGCGCTCGTGAGCCGTTGGGATCAGCTTGCGATGCCGCAGCGCGACCGAGCCGTCCGGCGCGAGCCACAGCAGCGTGTTCCACAGACTTCCCGGCCGCGCCGCCTCCCGCTCGTTGATCCCGATCGCGACCCACGCCCGCGCGCGGCGCGCCGCGGCGCCGAGGCGCTCCGTCAGCGGGCCGGGCACGGCCACCGCGTTCTCCACCAGGCGCCGGTGCAGTTCCACCGCTTTCGGAGACACGATCAGCCCGTAGTGATGCCCCCAGCACGAGCGGGGCATGATCGGGACGAACCCCTCCGGCAGCGAGATCAGGCGGGCCCCGCGGCCACCGGCCTCGCCGATCAGCTCACATGCCTTCTCGACCGACGCCGGGCCGTCGAGCACGACCGGCGTCGCCTGCACGACAGCCACGCGAACGCTTGCCATGTCGGGAAACTACCGCGTCGCGGGCTGCTCCCGTCGAGCGGGGGCGGCGAGCGGCAGCCGCACGGTGAACACAGTGCCGACCAGTGGCGCGGAGCGCACCTCGATGGAGCCGCCGTGGGCGTCGGCCAGTCCCCGGGCGATCGCCAGACCCAGGCCGAGGCCCTGCCCCTCCCGGGAGGGGTCGGCCTGGTAGAAGCGGTCGAAGACGAACTGCTGCGCGTCGAGCGGGATGCCCGTGCCGGTGTCGCGCACGCTGAGGGTCCCGTCGCTCCCGTCGCACGAGACACCCAGGCTGATCTTCCCCCCCGACGGCGTTTGACGGATCGCGTTGTCGAGGAGGTTCAGCAGGATCTGCTCGACGCGAGCGGCGTCGGCGTGGACCATCACGGTCGTCGCCGTCGGCGCCGCCACGAGCGTGACGCCCTCCCGCTCGGCGAGCAGCCGCCGCGACGCGGCGACCTCCGAGGCGAGCTCCCCGAGATCGACGGGCTCACGCTCGAGCACGAGTGCGCCGGCGTCGAGGCGGGCCAGCTCGAGCTGCTCCGCGACGAGGCGCTCGAGGCGTGCGACCTCCTGCGACATGAGGTCGAGGAACTCCGTCCGCCGCTCCTGCGCCATGTCGGCGTCCTCGAGGAGCTCCATGAACCCCTTGATGGCGGTGAGCGGGGTCTTGAGCTCGTGGGAGACGTTGGCGATCAGGTCGCGCCTGGCGCGGGCGAGGCGCCGCTCCTCGGTGACGTCGCGCATCGTCAGCACAACGCCGCCGCCACGTGCCAGCGGGGACACGTTGAGGAGCGCCTCGATCCCCCCTGGCAGCGTGACCTCAACGATCCCTTCGGCCCCGCCCGCGCCGAGCCCGGACCGCACGGCGTCGCGGACGGGCTCGGGCAGCTCGTCGAGGTGGATCGACTCGGTGCCGCTCGGGAGCCCGAGGAGACGCTCGGCGGCGGTGTTCGCAATCGTCACCTCCCCGTGCTCGCCGACCGCGAGGACGCCCTCGGCAAGCGAGGCGACGAGCGCCCGCGCGCGATCGCGGTCGTTCAGGGTCTCCGCGACGAGACCCTCGAGGCGTGCGGCCATGGAGTTGAGGCTCGCGCCGAGCGACGTCAGCTCCTGCGGGGCCATCTCCTCGGCGCGGGCCGAGAGGTCACCCTTCGCAAGAGTCTTCGCCGTCCCCGCCAGCGACCGGATGCGGGCGCCGAGCACCCGGGAGATGGCGAGGCCGACGAGTGAGGCCAGGATCAGGACCAGGGCGACGGCGAACAGCACCCGGCGGCGGAAGATCGCGATCTGCCCCTCCGCCCCGCGGATCGGCGCGGCCGCCTCGATCACCGCGGAGACGCCGTCGACCTGGGCGATATGCGCCGCCTGGAGCACCTGCCGCCCGCCCACGTTGACCGCCTGATAGCGCACCCCGCCGAGCTCGTCGGCGACGTACTTCCCGGGCGCACTGATCGAATCGGCCGGCAGGAATCCCCGGCCCGTGGCGGAGTAGATCGTCCGGAAGGGCTCGTCCAGCGTGATCAGGCGGACGTCACCGACGATCTCGGTCGCGAGGCGCTCGACCTCGGCCTGGGCGGTCAGCGAGCCGAACGCCTGGCGCTCACGAAGCTGCTGGATGAGATCCGCGCCCGCGCGGCGTGCCTCCTCCGTGCGGATGCTGCTCTCGAGCGTCGGGAGGACGACGAGCATCACGGCCAGGCTCGCGATGAGCCCCATCGCGACGAACGAGGCGACGAGCCACGCCTGGAGACCGTTACGCCGGGGACGCTCGTTCACCCGGTCGCGCCCTCCTCACCGCCGAACGCGTATCCCACGCCGCGGACCGTCCTGATCAGCACCGGGTTGGAGGCGTCGCGTTCGATCTTCTGTCGCAGGTGCCGTACGTGCACGTCGACGCTGCGCAGATCGCCGTAGAACGTGCCGTTCCAGAGGTGGTCCATCAGCTCCTGACGAGTGAAGACGCGGCGGGGGGATCGGGCGAGCTTCAGCAGGATCTCGAACTCGGAGAGCGTGAGGTTGAGCTCCTCGCCGTCACGGGTGACTGCGCGCGCGACCGGGTCGATCTCGAGGTCGCCGAACCGGAGGCCCTCCTCCTGCTCCCCGTCGAGCTTGCCGCGGCGCAGGTTCGCCTTGACGCGCGAGACGAGCTCGCGCGGCGAGAACGGCTTCGTGACGTAGTCGTCGGCACCGAGCTCCAGGCCGAGGACCTTGTCGAGCTCCTCCCCGCGGGCGGACAGCATGATGATCGGAACGCTCCGCTCCGCGCGGATCCTCTGGCAGACCTCGAGGCCGTCCATGCCCGGCAGCATCACGTCCAGCACGACCAGGTCGATCGGGTCGCGCTCCATCGCCGCGAGCGCGTCGTCGCCACGGCCGGCTGTCACGACCTCGAACCCGGCGTCCTTCAGCGCGTACTCGACGATCGTCCGGATCGACTGCTCGTCATCGACCACCAGTATCCGTTGCGCCATCCCCATGAAGTCTAGTGCTCCGTCTCAGGAGTTCGGTGGATGTCGGGCGAGCGAAAAGCCGGCCGGGCCTTGCAGCCGCCGGATGCCATGGAGACTTCTGAGACGGAGCACTCGGCCCAGCATGGCGGTCCCGCGTCACCTCACCGTTGCCGCCGGCCTCACCCTGGAAGAACCCACCGCCCGGGCGAGCAGGACCAGCCCGGGGATCTGGGCCAGGTGGTAGAGCGACGTGGGGTCGAGCCCCGTGGGCGCGACGACCTCCGGCGGGGCGGCCCGGATGGCTGCGGCGACCATCGAGGCGACGATGGCGACCGCCACGGCCCGTGCCCGGGGATGCCCGCGGCGAAGCCCGTGCCACCACAGGCCCAGCACGGCGGCCATCGTGACCCCTTCGCACAGGAGGATCGCGCCGATCGACGCGCCGGCGGTCACTGCGACCGCGACGTACGCCACCAGGCTCGCGGACCGCAGCAGCCAGAACGCCGTGGCATGGCCGGGACCGAGCACCTCGTCGACGCTCGCGGCGAGGAGGTAGGAGATGGCGACGACGACCAGGAAGGTGACCGCCGCCCAGCTCGTGTCATCCCAGCGATCGGATGCCGTCACGAACCCGTGGTGGATCGCTCCGCCGAGCGCGGCCGCCGCCGTCCAGGCGAACGTCCGCCACCAGTGCGGCGTGAGGTCGGCGCGGCGTCGCAGGCCGATCACAAGCCAGGTCGCGACCGCCCCGAGGAGCAGGTCGGTGAGTGAGCTGGCGGGTTCGGAGAGCATGAGCGTCCTGTCTCGCAGATGCCGTGCACACCGTAGCCGCAGCCGGCACGGTGTGGGGACAGCTCCGCGGCGTGCATCCCAGCGTTTGACCGACGCCGACCGTGCATGGGAGGCGCTCGGCTACCCTGTGCGGCGATGGGGACGCTCCCGCCGCTCACGCCGGATCCCACCCCGCCCGAACGGCCGCGCCGACGCGGGCGGGGACTGGCGGGCGCAATCCTCCCGGCGGTGATCGGAGCGGCCGTGGCGCTCGGCGTCGCCCGGCTGGGTGATGACGGCGGGTCGACGCGAACCGTGACCGTGGTCGAGCGCGGCTCCCGGGCCACAACGACGACCACCGCCACCGACCCCCCGCGGTCGTCCGACCCCGCGCTCGCCAACGCCGACGGAGACGGCCTCAGCGTCCAGCAGATCGTCCGCGATGCCTCCCCGGGCGTCGTCCTGGTGCGACGCGGAGGCGGCCTTGGCTCCGGCTTCCTGATCGACGACGAGGGACGGATCCTCACGAACGCCCACGTCGTCGACGACGCAACCGACGTCACGGTGACCTACGCGGACGGCACCACCCAGGACGCCGCCGTCCTTGCGAGCGACCCCGCGATCGACCTCGCGGTCCTCCAGGTCGACACCCCGCCACGGTCGGCGAAGCCGCTCCCGCTCGGTGAGAGCCGCAGCCTCGTCGTGGGCGACCCGGTCATTGCGATCGGCAACCCGCTGGGCTTCGAACGCACGGCGACCACCGGCATCGTCTCCGCGCTGAAGCGCCAGATCTGCTCGCCCGACGATTCGCCCATCCCGAACGTGATCCAGACCGACGCCGCGATCAACCAGGGCAACTCGGGCGGACCGCTCCTCGACAGCAGGGGGCGGGTCATCGGAATCAACTCCCAGATCGCGAGCCAGGGGGGCGGGTTCGAGGGCATCGGGTTCGCCGTCCCGATCGACGCGGTCCGCCCGGTGGCCGATTCCATCATCGCGAACCGCAAGCCGCAGCACGCCTGGATCGGCATCGTGGGCGAAGTGGTCACGCCCGAGGTCGCCAAGGATCTCGGCGTGGCCGACGCCCGCGGCGTCGCGCTGAGAAAGGTCGATGATCGCGGCCCGGCGAAGAAGGCGGGCTTGCGCGGGTCGTCTGCTCCGGACGACCAGCCTCCGAAGGGCGGCGACGTCATCGTCGAGATCGCCGGGACGACGGTACGCGACTTCGGCGATCTCAGCCAGGAGGTCGGCAGCCGGCGCGTCGGCGACGCGGTCGACGTCACCGTCCTGCGCGACGGCAAGCGGGTGACGCTCAAGCTGACCCTGGCGGACCGCCCCGCGAACCTCGGCGGCACATGTCAGTGACCGGCCTCGCGATCCGGCGCGCGGAGCCCGTCGACGCGGCAACCATCGGTGAGATCTACGACGAGGCGATCGCGGGTGGCTCCGCGACGTTTGCCACGGGTCCGCACACCGCGGAGGAGCGCCGGGGGTGGCTTGCCGGCCGCGCGGCGACGGCACCGGTCTTCGTCGCGGAGGATGCGGGCCACGTCATCGCGTGGTCGGCGCTGGCGCCGTTCTCCCACCGCTCCTGGTATAGCGGCGTCGCCGAGTACACCGTGTACGTCGTCGGCCCCGCCCGAGGACGCGGCGTGGGACGGGCGATGCTGGAGCATCTCGTCCTGGAGGCGCCGGCGTTCGGCTACTGGAAGCTCGTCGGGCTGATCTTCCCCGAGAACGCGGCGGGACTCGCGCTCGCCGCATCCGGCGGCTTCAGGGCGGTGGGCCGGCTGACTGCCCACGGGCGCCTCTCCGGAGCGTGGCGCGACGTGATGCTGCTCGAACGCCACCTCGAGGTCAGCGCTCACGCCTGATTGGGCGCGAACCGCCGCCACCGGGACGACCCTGGTGGCGCTGACGGCGATCGTCATCGCCCTCGGCGGGTGCGCGACCCGCGGCACGTCAGCCTGCGTCGCACCCGCAACCGCGGCGACGTCGCTGAGCGGCGGCGACCGGCGCGACCCGGCGATCGCGACCGACGGGGGCGCCGGCACCGTGGCGGTGTGGGAGAGCGGCACGGGCGGGCCGATCGAGGCGAGCACACGCGCGGCGGGTCGCGGATGGTCGGCCGCCGCAGCGCTGTCGCGTGACGGCGCGCGCGACCCGTCGGTCGCCATGGATCCGACCGGCAATGCCATCGCCGTCTGGGAGTGGCAGCCGGTCGGCAAGGCACGGACCATCGAGATGTCCAGGTCCGGCCGGGACGGGACGTGGAGGTCGCCGACAGTGGTGTCGACACCCGGCGCGTCGGCCCACGACGCCCAGGTCGGCGTGGACGGCACGGGCAGGGCCGTCGTCGCGATGCGGCGCGACACGAACGGCGCCGACGCGGTGATCGAGGTCGCCGAGCAGCGGGCGGACGGAACGTGGGCCATGCCGCGCGCGATCTCCGCGAACGGCGCCCGGGCACGCCGGCCCCGCCTGGCGGTGGCGCCGAACGGCGCGGCGGCTCTCGTCTGGGAACAGCGGCTCGACGGGAATCGCGTCGTCGCGGCCGCCACGCGGGACCCGGCGGGCACGTGGTCGGACCCGACCGTCGTGTCGGTCGGGGTGCGGCGTGCCAGCGAGCCGGACGTCGCGGTCGGTCCGCTCGGCGCGGCGGTGGTCGTCTGGATCGGAAGGGACAGCCGGGGAATCGCCGCGTTCGTGGCGGAACGCGCCGACGGAGCCGCTTGGTCG
>CAYTRV010000056.1:0-13958 GCA_964440285.1 uncultured Bifidobacteriaceae bacterium | reverse complement strand
CAACGAGGGCTTCTCCGGCGGCGAGAAGAAGCGCCACGAGATCCTCCAGATGGCGCTCCTCAAGCCGCGGTTCGCGATCCTCGACGAGACCGACTCCGGGCTCGACATCGACGCGCTGAAAGTCGTCTCGAAGGGCGTCAACGCGATGCGCGGCGACGACCTCGGGGTGCTGATCATCACCCACTACACGCGCATCCTGGGCTACGTGAAGCCGGACGTGGTGCACGTGATGTTCGAGGGCCGCATCGTAAGAACCGGCGGCCCGGAGCTCGCCGATCACCTCGAGCAGGTCGGCTACATCGAGTTCGGCTCCCCCGAGGAAGCGGCAGTCCCGAGCGCGTGAGCTGATGACAACGACCTCCTCCACGATCGAGCGCATCCGGGACGACTTCCCGATTCTCGCGCGAGATGTCGGGGGCAGGCCGCTGGTCTACCTCGATTCGGCGGCGACTTCGCAGAAGCCGGTCGCGGTGCTGGACGCGATGGACGCGTTCTACCGTGAGACCAACGCGAACGTCCGCCGTGGCGTCTACAGCCTCGCGGCGGACGCCGACCACCGGTTCGAGACGGCCCGCGCCTCCGTCGCCCGGCTCGTCAACGCCCCGCTCGACGGCCTGGTCGTCACGAAGAACGTGACCGAGGCGATCAACCTGGTCGCGTGGGCGTGGGGCATCCGCACGCTGCGACCCGGCGACGAGATCGTCGTGTCGATCATGGAGCATCACTCCAACATCGTCCCCTGGCAGCTCGTGGGGAAGATCACCGGCGCGACGGTCCGGTTCTGCCCCATCACCCCCGGCGGCGAACTCGACCTGGACGCCCTCCGCAGCCTGATTGGCGGGCGCACGCGGCTGGTCTCGATCGTCCATGTCAGCAACGCGCTCGGCACCATCAACCCGGTGCGGGCGATCGCCGACCTCGCGCATGCCGCCGGGGCGTTGATGATGGTGGACGGCGCGCAGAGCGTCCCGCACATGCCGGTCGACTTCGCGGCGCTCGGCTGCGACTTCCTCGCGTTCACCGGCCACAAGATGTTGGGGCCGACCGGTGTCGGGATGCTCGTCGCCCGGCCGGAGATCCTCGATGAGATGGAGCCGTTCATGGGCGGCGGCGAGATGATCGACGACGTGACGACGGAGGGGTCCACCTGGGCCGACGGCCCCCGGAAGTTCGAGGCGGGCACCCCGCCGATCGCCGAGGTCATCGGCCTGGGCGCGGCCGCCGATTACCTGATGGGCATCGGTATGGACCAGGTGCGCGCACACGAGCTTGCGCTTACCGACTACGCGCTGGACGCGCTCAGGGAGCTCGAGGGGATCCGGGTGTTCGGACCGCAGGACCCGGCCCGGCGGGGATGCCCCGTCAGCTTCGAGCTGCCGGACGTGCACGCGCACGACGTCGCGCAGTTCCTCGACCAGCAGGGCATCTGCGTGCGGGCGGGGCACCATTGCACCAAGCCGCTGATGCGGGTCCTGGGGGTAACAGCCACCGCGCGAGCGAGCACGCACGTCTACAGCCGGTTCGACGAGATCGACGCGCTGGTACGGGGCCTGCATGGCGCACGGTCGTACTTCTCCTAGAAGTTGGGCAGCGGCACCGCCGCCTCCGCCTCCGCCGCCATCCGGTACATCCCGCCGGTCCGTTCGATCCACGCGAGGAGGTCGGCGCCGGGCCTGGGGCGGCTGATCAGGTATCCCTGCGCCACCTGGCAGCCGAGCTCGGCGAGCGCATTCCACTCCTCTTGGGTCTCCACGCCTTCCGCGACGACCCCCATGTGCAGGTCCCGGGCGAGCGCGATCGTGGACCGCACGATGGTGGCGTTCTTCGACTGGGTGAGCATGCCCGAGACGAACGACCGGTCGATCTTGATGCAGGTGACCGGTAGCCCCCGGAGGTGGGAGAGCGATGAGTAGCCGGTCCCGTAGTCGTCGATCGAAATGGAGACACCCATCGCGTGCAGCTTCTTGAGGGTGTCGCTCGCCGCGTCGAGGTCGGCGACGAGGGCGCTCTCGGTGATCTCGATCTCGAGCGCCTTCGCGGGAATCTGGTGGCGCTCGAGCGCGAGGGCGATTTCAGCCGGCATCGTCTCGTCGAGTAGGCTCTCCTGTGACAGGTTGACCGCGACCTTGAGCGCCTTCCCACGATCCGCCCATTCACGGCACTGACGCATCGCCTCGTCGAGTACCCAGAACGTCAGCTGGCGGATGAGACCGGTGCTCTCGGCGAGGGGGATGAACGCGTCGGCTCCCAGTAGCCCGCGGTCGGGGTGCTGCCACCGCACGAGCGCCTCCACGCTGCGGATGCGACGGGTCGCGAGTTCGGCCTTCGGCTGGTAGTAGAGACGAAGCTCGCCGTGACCGATCGCCCGGCGGAGATCGCCGACGAGCGCACGCTGGTCCCGGTCTTGGCGGTCGGTGAACGGATCGTAGATCGCGTACCCAGAGCCGGAGCTCTTGGCGGTGTACATGGAGACGTCCGCACGCTCGATGAGCACGTCCGGATCGCTGCCATGGTCGGGAATGAGCGACACACCGATGCTCGCCTCGACGGTGAGCGACACCCCGTCGAAGACGAACGGCGCGGTAAGCGCCGCGTGGAGTCCCGCCACGACCTTGGTGGCCCCGGCGACACCGTCGACGGCGGGAAGCAGCACGGCGAACTCATCCCCGCCGAGCCGGGCGAGGGTGTCGCTATGGCGAAGACGGCTGGACAGGCGCCGGGCGACCTCCGCGAGGACAAGGTCGCCGGTGCGATGCCCGAGGGTGTCGTTGACCTCCTTGAACCGGTCGAGATCGAGCACCATCACGGCGGCCGCCTCGGCGACGCGTCGCCGTTCCTTCCCGCATTGGGCGACGCGGTCGAAGAAGAGCGTGCGGTTGGGCAGTCCGGTGAGCGGGTCGTGCAATGCGAGGAGGCGGTTGTGGTCGACCTGGCGCCGAAGCCGTCGCGAGGCCGCTTCCCCCGCGGACAGCAGCAGACCGAACAGCACGACGAGACCGGCGCAGATCGTGAGGGCCAGCCGCCACTTCTGACGGGCGATCTCGGTCTGGACGGGGGCGAAGTCGAGGGTGAGCTCGGCAGCCCCGATCGGTCGCGGCGCGCCCACCTGGGTGAGCGGCACGTGGGTCTCCATGACTTCGTCGCTGGTCTGCCCGGGAGCATCGCCCGCGTCACGGGCGCTGGGGATCACTTCGATCTGCGTATGCCCTCCCAGCGCACGTTCGAGCGCAGGGCTGATCGGGAGTCGTCGGCCGATCATCGCCGGGTCATCCGAGTAGACGACCACGCCTCGCGTGTCCCAGACGTTGAGGGCTGCGAGCCCTCCGGCGTCTGTCCCCCGTGCCACGAGCCCGTCGAGGCGGGCGATGGTCGCCGGGCTCAGCCCGCCGCCGAGGTCGTCCTCGGCGAGCGCGCCGGCGACCGCGGTGTCGGCGACGACCTGCGCGGACCGTGCCGCCTGCGCGAGCGCACCGTCACGTATCTCGGCGCCGAGGACCCACGTCAGCGCCACGCCGAACCCGGCCAGCGCGACAATCGCGAAGATGCTGAACCAGCCCAGTACCCCCGGGCGATGTGATGTGAGCTTCATTGACCGCCGGTAGCTTTCGATTCTCGGTCGTATCGGCAGGTCCCACGGGCGGCCTGAGGTCCTTTTCGTGAGCCGGCGTCTACAATTGATCCCGGTCGGCGGTGCGAACCGAGCGATTCCGCCGCGACCCGACGACGATGGGCGGACTCGACGACCTCTACCAGGAGATCATCCTGGACCACTACAAGAACCGCCGGCACCGCGGAGCCCTCGACGCGCCGTCGATCGCGGTCGATCACAACAACCCGTTGTGCGGCGACCAGGTGCACCTGGAGGTGCTCCTCGACGGTGCGACAGTTGCGGATCTCGGCCACACCGGGGACGGCTGCTCGATCTCGCAGGCGTCCGCCTCGATGATGAGCGAGGTTGTCATCGGACGCTCAATCGGGGAGGCGTTGGACCTCGTCGAGCACTTTCGCCGCGTGATGCACGGCAACGAGCCCGCCGATGAGGACCGGCTGGGCGACGCGGTCGCGCTGGAGGGCGTCGCGAAGTTCCCGGCGCGGGTAAAGTGTGCTCTGCTTTCATGGATGGCCTTGAAGGACGCGATCGACACGTACGAAGGGAGCCGGCGCGATGACCACTGAAGATGAGATTCGCGAAGCGATGAAACAGGTGGAGGACCCGGAGCTCGGCGTGAACGTCGTCGACCTCGGGCTGCTCTACGGGGTGTCGCTCGACGAGCACGGGAAGGCCATCCTCGACATGACGCTCACGTCGCCGAGCTGTCCCTTGACCGAGCAGATCCTCGCCGACTCGCAGAAGGCCGTGTTCCCGCTCGACGGGGTGCAGAGCGTCGACATCAACTGGGTGTGGGATCCGCCGTGGTCGCCTGAGGCGATGACGGACGACGGCAAGTTGATGATGAAGGTCATGGGGTTCATGTGATGAGCGACGCGACGACCCAGACCGTGCCGGCGCCCGCCGAGGCCACGCCGGCCCCCTCGATGACGCTGGATGAGAAGAAGGCGGCAGCCCGTGCGCGGGCCCGGGCCGCCAAGGAGGCCCAGGCCGCCGGGGTGGCGCAGGTCGACGTCAGCGACGCCGCGGTGTCCTACATCCGTCAGGCCGCGCAGGAGCAGGGCAAGGAGCAGGGCGTTCGGCTCCGGATCCTGGCCGGCGGTTGCTCGGGGCTCGAGTACAAGCTCGACCTGCTCAACCCCGGCGAGTCGGCGTTGGACGGCGAGCGTGAGCTCGTGTCGAACGGCGTGCGGCTCCTGATGGACCTGAAGAGCTCGATCCACGTGACCGGCTCGATCATCGACTACGAATCGACGCTGCTTCGCCGCGGTTTCAAGATCAAGAACCCGAACGCGACGACCACCTGCAGCTGCGGCGACAGCTTCGGGGTGTAGCAGCCCAACACGTGCACGCCCGGCGTCGCAGCCCGCACCGGAACGCCGGAGCAGAGTGACGGAATTCACGGCGCCCCCCAAACGCCACGAGGCCGTACCGCTTGGTCAGTCGCTCCCCAGGTCTCTGCCGGCGAACGACAGGGCCCATGCCTGCTCGAGGCAATAGATCTCCGACGCTTCCCTGAGCGACTCGAATGCTCGGTTCCGTGCCGCGACGAACTCGTCCCAGCCCACGGAACCATTGAGCACCCCGCTCGTCCACACCGGATCGCGTTCAGTCGAGTCGTGGTCACTCTGCATCTTGGAACCTCCGCCCTGCAATTGGATCAACGGCTCCGTCATGGAGCCGGGCACGCAACACGGTAGACCGCCCACGCGCTGAGCGCCATACGTGAGGTCCACACGCTGTGTGTCAATCCGGCGTGAGCTGGCCGAGGTGCGTCCGCTCGACGCGACCGTCCGGACCCATTCGCTCGAATGGACGGGGGAGCTCGCCTTCGCCGGTGCGGGCGGCGGCGAGTACGGCCACCGGACGACGGTCCTGCCGGCGGACCGCGAACTCGATGACATGCGCACTGTCGGCCTCGAGCCAGTGGAGATCGTCCACCGCGACCAGCCTCGGGCTACGCTCGGCAGCACGCCCCAGGAACGTCGCCATCGCGGCGGCGACCGTCTGGGGTTCCGCTTCTCCCAGGATCATCCCAGCGGAGGGCGACGCGCAATGCGTCCCCCTGGGGTCCGGGCAGCCCGTCGACCAGGTCCGGCTCGACAGCGTCGAGGAGCTCCATGAGACCGGCATGCGACAGACGCACCTCCGCCTCGCTCGGCCGGCAGCGCATCACCCGCATCCCACGCTGCCGGGCGTTGGCGACCCCGGTCTCGAAGAGCGTGGTCTTGCCGATGCCGGCCTCGCCCTCGATCAGCAACACGCTCGGTCCGTCGCCGGGGCGATCGAAAAGACGCGACACTCCTTGAAGCTCGTCCATTCGTCCCTGAAGCACCTGAACCACTCTCGCCAGGGATTCATGCCTGCTCGGGGACGAGCGTAGTCAGGCGTCGCCGCACATCGCAAGGCGTGGCATCGATATGAACCGGCGACGCATGTGACCTGAGACAGCGCCAGGTCGACCGGCCCGCGAAGAGGGTTCTCAGGCCCCCGCCAGCGTTCCTTTCGTCGGATCACCTGCGGGGACGGACTCCATCACGGCGACTTGCGCCGGGGCGGCGCAGAGCGGCGCCACCGCCGCCCGAAACGCCGAGAGGTGCTCGGCCGCGAGGTGGCGATCCAGGGCGTCCCTGCTCGTCCACCGCTCCACAAGCACGAGCCGGTGCGGATCGGCCAGGTCGCGGTGCATCGCGAACGTGATGCACCCGTCCTCGGCGTGAGTGGGCGGAATGAGCGACCGGATCAGCCCCTCCACCTCGGCGCCCTTCCCCTCTGCCGCGGTCATCACGGCAACGACGACGACCTCAGACATCGCGACTCCATTCAAGTCTCGGCTCAGCAGGGATGACCGACGAACCATGCATGAGTCGCGGTCGACGCGCAGTATCCCATCAGCCGTCGAATCGTTCTGGCTCGGGGCGCCGGGCCGGGCGGGCCGTCAGAGAACGTCGTGCCGGCGGTGGCGCAGCGCCGGCAGCCGGGCACGGATGTCCGCGAGCATGGCGAAGTCGAGGTCCGCCACGATGACGGTCTCCTCGTCGGCGGCCTGCGCGACGATCACACCCCAGGGGTCGACGATCAAGCTGTGGCCGTGCGAGACGGCTCCCGTGGCGTGGGTGCCGACCTGACCCGCGGCGATCACGTACGCCTGGTTCTCGATCGCGCGGGCCCGCAGCAGCGGCTCCCAATGCGCCCTCCCGGTGACCGCGGTGAACGCGGACGGGACGGTGAGGATCTCTGCGCCCTCGAGGGTCAGGCGCCGGTAGAGCTCCGGGAAGCGCAGGTCGTAGCAGACGCTCAACCCGATCCGGCGCCCGAGTGCAGCCCCCACCACCACCTCCGCCCCCGGAAGCGCCCCCGCGGATTCGCGGTAGGTGCGGCCGCCGACCTCCACGTCGAACAGGTGGAGCTTGCGGTAGACCGCCGTCACCGAACCATCCGGCTGGATGAGGACGCTGGTGTTGTACGCGAGGGGCTGTCCGTCCACGGACTCGGAGACGCTCCCCGCGACCAGCGCGACCTCGTGCGTGGCCGCCCAGTCCCGGGCCGCGGTGAGCGACGGCCCGTCGAGCGGTTCGGCCTGCGCCACCTGCCGGGCGTCGACATCGATCAGGTTCCACTTCTCCGGGAGCACCACCAGCCGCGCACCGGCCGCTGCGGCCCGAGCGACCAGATCCCCCGCCACCGCGATGTTGCGTTCCCTGTCTGCGGTGGTCGTGAGCTGCACCGCCGCCACGCGAAGGGTGTCGGTCGCCGTCGTCGCCACAACGTCCCGACGATAGCGGGCTCCGCGGGCCGCCGGGCGCTAGGCTTTGCGGTGTTCCGTCCCGCTCGTCGAGAGGTGAGTCATGTCTGCTGCGGTCCTGGCGAGAATCGAAGAGGTCCTCGACGACATCCGTCCCGCACTCCACTCGGACGGCGGCGATGTCGAGCTCGTCGACTTCGACGAGGAGGGCTTCGTGCATCTCAACATGCTTGGCGCCTGCGGCGGCTGCCCGATGTCCACCGCGACGCTCGTCCTGGGGATCGAGGCGGCGCTGCGTGAGCGGGTCCCCGAGGTCGAGGGCGTGATCCCCGTCTGACCCGCCTGCGGACGCCCCTCGGCGACCGCAGACATGGGGCCCCGGCGGGGCCCCAAAGTCAACATCGGGGTGCCCGGATTTGAACCGGGGACCTCTCCGACCCGAACGGAGCGCGCTACCAAGCTGCGCCACACCCCGACGACAAGCCGAGGAATCGTACCGGTCTCGCCGCCGTCCCGCCAGAGAGCGCTTCTGCAGGAAGGTCCGGAGAAACGTGGAACAACCCCTGATTTGGCCCGGTCGGCATGACCCCACGGTGTGGTTTACTTGATCGTGACAGCTTGGTCGTCTTGGAGTCGCTGGGTGGCCCTGTCCGAGCGCAATGACACCGCCTGCAGACCACGTGCGTCCCGTCAACTCGCCCCGGCGGCGTGGGCCGCTCGGTGCGCTTCGGGCTCGCCGCTGGACCGTTGAGGTTCTCCTCTTCGCGATCGCGTTGATCGTGTACCAGCTCTCGCGCACGATCGTGGTCGGCGACGCCCGCGACGCCGCGAAGAACGCTTGGGAGATCATCGGGATCGAGAAGGCATACGGGATCTTCTTCGAGTCGAACGTGCAGCACTGGATGCTCGACAACCTGCGCGTCACCCAGTTCCTGAACCATTTCTATGTGTGGGCGCACCTCCCGGTCACGGCGTTGTTCTTCGTGTGGCTCTACCGGAATCACCGGAACGTCTATCCATTCGTGCGCAACGCGTTCTTCGTCGCGAACGCGGTGGCGCTCGCCGTGTTCGTCGTCTACCCGGTGGCCCCACCCCGTCTCATGACCAGCGAAGGATTCGTCGACACGCTGTCGATCATCAGCGGCATCGACCTGCACGCCGGCAACCTCTCGGGATGGTTCAACCCGTTCGCCGCGGTGCCGTCGATGCATTTCGCATATGCGCTGTTGATTGGGGTGGTCGCCGCCATCCTGATCCGTCGCTGGCCGTTTCGACTGCTCGTCCTCACGTACCCCATCCTCGTGTTCGTCACGATCGTCGGGACCGCGAACCACTACGTCCTCGACGCCTTCGCCGGCGGCGCCGTGGTGTGTTCGGCCTTCGCCGCCACGGCGCTGTGGCGCCGACGGCGAGGGAGGAACGCCAAGTCGGCGGCTCAGTCGGTCTGCACTCAATAGCCGCCCGGCGGGGGACGACAGCGGCGAAGGACTCCGCTACGCAACCGTTGTCTCCCTCCGCATGGACTCGGCCTGCGCCCGCGTCGTGAGGAACTGGACCCGTTCCGCCAGTATCTCGGTCGGATCGGCCCCCGGCACGACCCGCCCCTCGATCGCGATTCGATGACCCGGCTGCAGGAACCGCCGGCACGCGACGGCCTGCGCACCACCGGTCTGGACACGGAACACTTGACGTGGCTCACCCAGCCGCCCCATGACCGCCAGCGAGAACCGCGCGACCTCGCCCTCGGGCGGTTCGACCGCCGACGCCACCTCTCCGATCAGCGCCGCAAGATTCACGGCGGCCACCTCCTCGTCTCGAACATCGACGCCCCGAGCGTAGACGGGGAAACCGCGCAGATGGCGCGCGGACTGTGCCAATCCTGCAACGCATCGGTGCCAATGCCGTGACCGTCTCCGAAACGGAAAACTCCGCTTCGTGCAGGCGCACCGGCTTGTACCCAGGCGGTCCCCAGCGCTACCCTTTTCCGTATGGACGTAACGGTTCGGTCGACGTGCTGACGCCCGCCTCGACCATGCCCCCCCGATCGCAGTTCCACGACCCGCCAGGCTCCGCCGGCGGGTCGTTTTCGTTGTGCCCCCACAAGGAGGAACGATGGCAATCCACCTGACACCCGATGAGCTCTCCGACGCGCTCGGAATGGAGAGTCGTGACATCGTCCGGCTCTGCCATGAGGAAGCGGTGCCGATCCTCCACGGCCGAATCGACAAGACCCTGTTCGTGTACACGATGAAAGCCGCCGGCCGCGGCCTTCCCGACGATGCCGAGGTGCTGCTCCAGATGACCGGCTAGCGGTCCGCTGAGACCGCGGCGCCCGCGGCCCGTGGTATCGTCGCGGCCGCTGTGGGCCTGGCACCGCACATGACCGGGGCGCGAGGCGCGGTGGCCGCAGCGCTCGCATCGGCATTGGTCGCGGGCCCGGCGCTGGGTGTGTCGACTGGGACCACACCGGCACCCCTCTCGGCCGCGCTCACCGGCTGGACGGCGGCAAACCCCGCCACCAGCGCCGCGGTATGGCGCCTCGACCCCTCGGGGCCGGTCCAGGTGCTGGCGTACAAGCCCGACACGCCGCGCCGCCCGGCATCGACCTTGAAGATCCTGACGGCAGCTTCGGCCCTGCTCGCGCTCTCCCCGAACTTCCGTTTCGAAACACGGCTCTACGCCGGCGTGAACACCACGCAGAACGGTGCGGTCCTGACCGGCCCCCTCTACCTGAAGGGGTACGGGGACCCGACGCTCTCGACCCCGCAGTACGCACGCCGGTACCTCCATGGCTACGGGGGCAACCTCGGCAGGCTCGCCACGCCGCTTCGCGCCGCGGGAGTGCGGGTCGTCAGGGGTCCGCTCGTCGTCGACGAGACGATCTTCGACACGATCCGTCGGGGACCGACCTGGCCGGCGCGCTACACGACGGAATGCCAGCCGCTGTCGGGCATCTCCGTCAACCAGAGCTACCTGGGGGAGCAACGCGGCCGCTACGTCAAGAGCCCGTCCAGGGCGGCCGGCAACCGGCTGCGCATCGCCTGGAAGCGCTTGGGGATCGTGCACCGTGGCACAGTCCGGACGGGACGGGCCCCGGCGCAAGGGCGCCTCATCGCGACGGCCACATCGCCACCGCTCCGGGTGATCACCGGGCTGATGCTTCCCAGCAGCGACAACTACCTCGCGGAGATGCTGGTCAAGAACGTCGGCGCATACACCCGTGGCACCGGCAGCACCGCCGCCGGGTCCGCGGCCGCCACGTCGCTCCTGTCCGGGAAGGGGCTCCTGCGCCCATCGGACCGGCTCGTCGACGGATCTGGACTTGCCCTCGACAACCGTCTCACCGCCACGAGCCTCGTCCGGGTGCTCGCCGCGGCCGAGGCGGAACCGTCGTGGGGGTCCACGCTCATCGACTCGTTGCCCCGCGGTGGGGAGGGGACCCTCAAGCGCCGGCTGCTCGACCCCGTCGTCAGATCCCGCGTACGCGCCAAGACCGGGTACCTCGATCGGACGTCGACGCTGGCCGGCATCGTCGAGGGCAGGTCGGGGATCCGCTACGCGTTCGCGATCCTCATGAACCAGGGGTCGATCAGCGGGGCGAAGGCCACGCAGGACCGCCTCGTGACGCTCCTCGCCTCCGGTGTCGCCGACGGCGCATGACGACGGCTTCGAAGCGGTTCAGCTCGACGCAGGAGGCGGCTCCTCGCCGCGCAGCACGGCGAGGAACGCCGCTTCGTCCAGGACCGGTATGCCGAGCGACTCCGCCTTCGCGCGCTTGCCGCCCGGGTCGCGGCCGGCGACGACGAACCCGGTCTTGCGGCTGACCGAATCGGTCGCCTTGCCTCCCGCCGCGACGATGGCGCGTTTCGCCTCGTCGCGAGACAGGGCATCGAGCCCGCCGGTGACGACGACGGTGAGACCGCGGAGCGGCCCGTTGGCGGGGGCGGCCGGCGCGACCATCTCCATCTGCAGGCCCGCGTCCCGGAGGCGCTCGAGGGTTTGGCGGTTCTCAGCGACGGTCAGGTGCTCGCCGATCGCCGCCGCGACGACGGGTCCGACGCCGTCCGCAGCCGACAGATCCTCAGGCCCCGCGGCGAGCAACGCATCGAGCGATGGGGCGACGCCGGCGATCGCTCCGGCCGTCACGTCGCCCACGTGTCGGATGCCGAGCCCGTAGAGCACCCGGGGCCACGGCTGTCGCTTCGACGCCTCGATCGCACGCACGAGGTTGCCCGCGGCGATCTCACCGAACCCGTCGAGTGCCGCGAGGTCGGACGCTGAGAGCCGGTAGATGTCGGCGATGTCGCGGACCAGTCCTCTCTGGAAGAGCTTGACGAGGGTCTTCTCCCCCAGCCCCTCGATGTCCATCGCTCCGCGCGAGGCGAAGTGGATGATCGTCTGAACGAGCTGCGCGGGGCATGCCCGGTTGGGGCACCGGATCACGACCTCGCCGGGGTGCTGGACGACCGGGGTATCGCAGGCGGGGCACCGTTCGGGCATGGCGAATGGCCGCTCCATACCGGTGCGCTCCTGAACGAGAGGCGCGACGACCTGTGGGATGACGTCACCGGCGCGTTGCACCACGACCCGGTCGCCCCTTCGGAGGTCCTTGCGGGCGATGTCCTCATGGTTGTGGAGGGTCGCCTGCCGGACCGTGACGCCGCCGACGAACACCGGGTCGAGTACCGCGAACGGGATGAGCGCCCCGGTCCGCCCGACACTGACCAGGATGTCCAGGAGCGTGGTGGTCGCCGTCGTCGGCGCGAACTTGTACGCCACCGCCCAGCGGGGCGCCCGGCCAACCGCACCCAGCCTGCGTTGCAGCTCGAAGGAGTCGATCTTCACCACCGCACCGTCGATGTCGTAGTCGACCTCGCCGCGCCGTTCCTCCCAGCGCTCACACGCCGCCCGAGCGGCGTCGAGGGTCGGCTCGACGCTGATGTAAGGATTCACCCGGAAGCCGACGTGGCGGAGCCAGTCAAGCGTCTCGACCTGACCCGCGACGTCGACGCCCTCCCGGTACCCGAGCGTGTAGCACCAGATCGACAGCGGCCGCTCGGCGGTGGCGCGCGGATCGAGCTGACGGAGGCTTCCCGCGGCGGCGTTTCGCGGGTTCGCGAACGTCGCTTGCCCGGCGGCGGCGCGCGCGGCGTTGAACTCCCCGAACGCCGCAAGGGGCAGGTAGACCTCGCCCCGGACCTCCACGATCGGCGGCGGGCGCTCACCGTCCGGCATGCGAAGCGTGAGGGGCACCGCGCCGATGGTCCTCAAGTTGTGGGTGACGTCCTCGCCGACGACTCCGTCCCCGCGGGTGGCGCCCCGCACGAGCCGGCCGTGCTCGTATGTGAGGGACACGGCGAGGCCGTCGATCTTCGGCTCGACCACGAATCGCATCTCGCGATCGGCGAACCCTTCCTGCTCCAGGACGGTGCGGGCACGCCGGTACCAGGCGACGAGCTCATCGGGACCCCGGGCGTTGGCGAGCGACAGCATCGGCTCACGGTGGCGGACCTCGGTGAACCCCGCGGCCGGCGTCGTGCCGACGCGCTCCGTCGGGGAGTCCGGATCGCGCAACTCGGGGTGCTCGGCCTCGGTCGCCTCCAGCTCCCGCATCCAGGCGTCGTACTCCGCGTCGTCCACGGTCGGGGCGTCCAGGACGTAGTAATTGTGGTTCGCCTCCCGGATGAGGCCCCGCAGACGCTCGACGCGGTCGGCGGGAGTGCTCACCGCCCGAGCAGGATCGAGGCGAGCTCGCCGGTCGACGAGGCGACACGATCGGCGCCGTTGTGCGTGAGCACCTCCTCGCCGAAGAAGCCCCAGGTGACACCGATCGCGGTGATGCCCGCGGCGCGCGCCGCTTTGATGTCAAAGGGTGCGTCGCCGACGTAGCAGGCCCGCCCGGGGTCAGCGCCAATGCGCTGGAGGGCGAGGCGGATCGGCGCGGGATCCGGCTTGTGCTGATCGGTGTCCTCGGCTGCGATCACGACGGCGAAATGATGGCGGATCGGCAGGACGTCAAACGCAAGGTCGACGGTGGGATGGCTCTTCGACGTGATGATCCCCAGCGTGCGACCGTCGGTGCGCAGATCGGCGAGCAGCCGATCGATGCCGTCATAGGCGCGCAGCAGATCCCCGGTGTGCTCGTGATTCCATTCGCGGTAGACGCGCAGGAGCTCTTCGGCGTGCTCCACGGAGAACGCCCGCATCTGGTCGATGAGCGGCCGGCCGACGTTCGCGACGAGCCGCTCGTCGGCGAACGTCGTTCCGAGGACCTCCCGCACGGCGTGGCGGTGCGATTCCCGGATCAGCGCGACGGAATCGATGACCGTGCCGTCGAGATCGAACAGGATCGGGTCGTACCCGGCAGCCGGCGTCACCGCGGCGAATCGCCGGCCGGTTGCGCCGGGATCAGCTCGGCGAGCTTCAGCCGTTCGAGTTGCTCCATGCCGTCGATGTCGGTGAGATCGAAGTGCAGCGGAGTGACGGACATCGCACCGGCCTCGATCGCCGCGAAGTCGGTGCCGTCCCCGGGGTGATGCGACGGATCGTCGCCGTAGATGAGGTAGCGGCGGCGCGTCGCGTGGGTGCCTTCGACCAGCTCGA
>CAYTRV010000055.1:0-14001 GCA_964440285.1 uncultured Bifidobacteriaceae bacterium | reverse complement strand
TCGAGGTTCGGCCGCATCGCCGACCCGTTCGCCGACCGCATGCTCATGGCGGTCGGGCTGATCGGCCTCATCGCGCTCAACCGCTACACGTGGCCGGGACCGACCATCATCCTCGCTCGCGACGTCATCGCGATCGCCGCCTTCGTCCTCCTCGCAGGCCGGGGAGTGGTGCTGCACGTCGACATGGCCGGCAAGATCGGCTCGACCCTCGCGATGTTCGCGGTCGGGCTCGCGCTGCTCACCGAGGGGCGCTGGGCGGACGCGGTCTTCTGGGTCGCGGTCGCGGTCTCGCTCGTCACGTTCCTCAACTACGCGGGCGTCGCGGTGCGCAGACTCCGAGTCTCAGGCTCCACATGAGGTTTCGATCCCGTTCGGCTATGCTGCCCCGGTGGACGCCCTGGACAACGACCGAAACACGGAGCACTCAGTCCCGGCGGCCGATCTGGCGAAGCTCGGCGACGCCGACCTCAAGGCCGAGATCCACCGGCTCACCAAGCGTGAGCGCGAGATCTCGTTCCAGCGCCGCTACCTCCACGGCCAGATCGAGATCGCACGGTCGGAGCTCATGCGCCGTCTCACCGCGACCGGCCCGAGCGAGCTGAGCATGGGCGACGTGGAGGAGCTCAACCGCATCCTCTCCGACCAACCGGCGCGGGACGACGGCTGATGTACTGCCCGGAGTGCGGTTTCCACCAGAGCCAGGCGCACAACTACTGCGAACGCTGCGGGGCACTCCTCCACGTCGACTCCGCGGTCACCGGGGAGACGACCGGGCCGTTCGCGATCGGCGATCCCGACGCCGACGCGCCCGGTGGCGGTGGGGCGACCGTCGAGGGCCCCGCGCTGGCGGTCCGGTCCGGTGGAGGGCTCTCCGGCGAGATCTTCCGGCTCACCGGTGAGCGCGTGACCGTCGGGCGCGATTCGGAGAGCGACATCTTCCTCGACGACGTGACCGTCTCGCGCAACCACGCGGTGCTGGTCGTCACCGGCGAAGCCGTCACCCTGCAGGACCTCGGCAGCCTCAACGGCACCTACGTCAACCGGCGCAGGATCGACGCGCCGGAGGCCCTTGTCGACGGCGACGAGCTCCAGATCGGCAAGTTCCGATTGGCGTTCATCGAATGAGCGACGCCACCCCGACGGCACCGCAGACCGACGACAAGGGCCTCACCATCGGCCGGGTCTGCGAGGACCTCAAGGCGGAGTTCCCGGACGTCACCATCTCCAAGATCCGGTTCCTCGAGGATCAGCGGCTCGTGACGCCGCAGCGCACGCCGGGCGGCTACCGCAAGTACTCGACGCGGGACGTCGAGCGCCTCCGCACGATCCTGCGGTTGCAGCGCGACGAGTTCCTGCCGCTTCGGGTCATCCGGCAGGAGCTCGAGACGTCGACCACCGGGAGCTTCAGCGTGGCGAACCAGGCACGTCAGCTGAAGCGGGCGAACCTGACTGAGCCGGCGCCCACCCTCCGGATCGGCACCGATGACCTCGTCGAAGCGACGGGAGCGCCGCGCTCACTCGTACAGGCGCTCGAGCAGTTCGGCCTCATCGGCGACGACGACGGCTACACCGACACCGACCAGGAGACGGTGCAGACCGCGCTGGAGCTGGCGTCGTTCGGGGTGGAGCCGCGGCACCTCCGCCTGTTCCGCGTCGCCGCGGAGCGCGAGGCGGGCCTGCTCGAGCAGGTGCTGGCCGCGGGACTTCGCTCGAAGACGCCCGAGCGCCGACGTGATGCCCTCCAGGAGCTCGAGAAGCTCGCCGCGCTCGCCTCGCACATGCGGCACCTCATGCTCGTCTCCGAGCTCCGCAAGATCGTCTCGACATAACCCGAGTCTGGGGAGTTCTTGTCCGTGGCCTTCGACATCGACGCTGCGATCCGAAAGATCCCGGACCACCCGAAGGCCGGGATCCTCTTCTATGACCTCATGCCGCTCTTCGCGAGCCCGGAGGGTCTGGCGGCCTGCATCGACGGCATCGCGGACTGGGCGCGCCCGCGCGACGTCGACATCGTGCTCGGCGCCGAGGCGCGCGGCTTCATCGTCGGCGGGGCGGTCGCGCGCGCGTTGGGGGTCGGGTTCGCCGCGGCACGCAAGCCCGGCAAGCTCCCCTGGAAGACCATCCGGCAGGACTACGAGCTCGAGTACGGCATCGACTCGCTCGAGCTCCACGCCGACGCGATCGCATCGGGGATGCGGGTGCTCGTGCACGACGACCTGCTCGCGACCGGGGGGACCGCGAAAGCCAAGTGCGCGATGGTCGAGCAGCTCGGCGGCATCGTCGCCGGCATCGCGTTCGTCATCGAGCTGACGTTCCTGCCGGGCCGTGAGCGCCTGGCAGGGTACGACGTCATGTCGCTCGTGGAGTACGACTCCGAAACGGTGCCCGAGTAGGTGGCGTCGCCGTCGCCCTTGGTCCGTCGGTGGGAGGCGCTGTCAGCTCGCGCGCAGGCGGCGATCGCGTTCCCCATCGCGACGGTGCTGATGTTCCTCATCCACCTCGGCCCCCTCAACCAGCCGACGGGGCGGGCCATCGGGTACGCCGTGTTCTGGGGTGCCGTGCTCACCGCGCTGCTGGTGGTCGCGAGCCGGGCAGAGCGTGCCAAGCGTCTGGAGAACGACCGGGACCCGCGCGAGAGGAATGGGGATGAGTGACGCCCCGCAGGTGCGGTCGTACGGCGCCGCGATGACCGTGACGGGATCGTGCCACCTCCTCGACACCGGCCAGGTCAACGTACTCGTGGACTGCGGAGCCTTCCAGGGGTCGGACGCCCTGTCCGATCTCAACCGGGAGCCGTTCGGTTTCGATCCGCAGGCGATCGACGCGGTGTTGCTGACGCACGCGCACATGGATCACAGCTCCCGCCTGCCCCTGCTGGTCAAGCGCGGCTACACGGGCCCGATCTACGCGCTGCCGGCGACGCGGATGCTGGCGCAGCATCTGCTGACGGACGGCGCGAAGCTGCAGATGGAGGACGCCGAACGGGACCGGCGGCGCGGGAGGACCCCGGAGGAGCCGCTGTTCGACGACGCCGACGTGCAGCGCACCCTGGAGCGGATGCAGCCGGTGCGCTACGGCGAGACCCGGGACATCGCGGGGCTCGCGGTGACGCCGCAGGTGGCGGGACACATCCCGGGGTCGGCCAGCTTCCTGGTCGAGGCGTCGGAGCGTCGGGTCGTGTTCAGCGGCGATGTCGGCAACGCCCGCAAGGACGTCCTTCCCGACCCCTCGCCGTGTCCGCGGGCGGACCTCGTGTTCATCGAGTCGACCTACGGCGACCGCGACCACCGCGACTTCGACGCCACGATCGCCGAGTTCGCGGAGGTCCTGCGGGAGGCGCACCGCCGCAAGGGCAAGATCCTCATCCCGTCGTTCGCGCTGGAGCGCGCGCAGGACGTGCTGTTCCACATCGCCCGGCTCGAGGAGGCGGGGGAGATCGACCCCATGCCGGTGTACGTCGACTCGCCGCTGGCGGATCGCGTGGAGGACGTCTACCAGGCCTGCATGGACGAGATGTCGGCCGAGGTCCGGGCGATCGCGGCGGCCGGGAAGGACCCGTTCGCGCCGGCGCGGCTCACCTACACGCAGTCGGTCGATCAATCGAAGGCGATCAACGCGTCCAACGAAGCGGCGATCATCATCGCGGGGTCCGGGATGATGACCGGCGGACGCATCCTGCACCACCTGAGGGCCCACCTCGACGACACCCACACGACGGTCATGATCGTCGGGTTCCAGCCGAGCGGAGGCCTGGGTCGGCAGCTCGTGGACAAGGCGCCCGAAGTGCGGATCATGGGTGAGACGATCAGGGTCAGGGCGCGGGTCTGCACGATCGGTGGACTGTCGGCGCACGCTGACCGGACCGAGCTGCTCGACTGGGCCTCGGGCGCCGGTGCCGGCGCCACCTTTCGGCTGGTCCACGGCGAGCCGACCGCCCTCGAGGCGTTGCGCGCGGAGTTCGCCGCCCGCGGATACCGGGCGGAGATCCAGCCGAGCGAGGTGCGCCTGCCGAGCCACGGGCGTCGCGACGAAGGCGGCGAGTAGACTCGGCCGCGGCCGACCGAGGAGGTCTTGACGTGATGATCCAGCAGGAGGTCGCGGACGCACTGAACGCCCACATGGGGCGCGAGTTCGGCGCTCACTTCCAGTACCTGTCGCTCTCCGCGTGGTTCGACGAGCAGGGGCTCCCGGAGCTCGCCGGCTTCTTCGAGACGCAGGCGAGCGAGGAGCACCTGCACGCCATGAAGTTCTGGCGCTACATCCAGGACGCGGGCGCGGCGATGGAGATCCCCGCTGTCGAGAAGCCAAGGTCGCGCTTCGAGACGGCCGACGACGCCGTGACCGCCGCCGTCGAATGGGAGGTTTCGGTCACCAGGGACATCGATGGCCTCGTCGGCCTCGCCCGAGAGCACAGCGACTACGCGACCGAGGCGTTCCTGCAGTGGTTCGTCACGGAGCAGGTCGAGGAGATCGCGACGATGACCCAGTTGCGCCAGGTGGTGCACCGCGCGGGCGAGGCGAACCTGCTGCTCGTCGAGGACTATGTCGCGCGCAAGCTCGCCGCCGGGGGCGGCCCCGAGGCGTAGCGCAGGGCGCTATCCCGAGGTGGGCAGCGGGGTGAGCGCGTAGACGTTGAGGGTGTTGGCGGCGTCGGTACCGGTCTGGAGAGAGTGGCGCGTGCCGGCGGTCTGCGACTCGATGGCCTCAGCCTCTTGGGGTGAGAGCGTGGCGGGTGTGGGCGCCGGGTCCGCCAGCGTCTCCGTCACGGGACGGTCCGTCTGGTCCTCCAGGTCCGTCCGGCGGTAGAAGTGCACGACCTTCGGTACCTCGCTCGGCGTGGTCGACGTCGCGAAGCCCGGCGGCAGGAGCACCAGGACGAACGTGGCCTCCTTGACGTATCTGAAGCCGTAGAGAGCGAGCTCGAGGGACTCGCGGGCGAGGATCGGCGCGAGCACCGCGGGGTCGTCGCCCGGTGCGAGGCCGCAGTCGGTGCCGCCGCCGCACATCCGGTAGAAGAGGATGTCGCCGTACTCGTACGAGACGATGCCCGGCGGGTTCGTGCCGAGCGCGATGACCTGGTCGCCGAGCGGGAGGGCCGGGGTGTCCGCCTCACCGGCCTGCACGGAAACCACCGGCGCTTGGCCCGGCGCGGTGAGGTACCGCCCGGCGACGTGGTCGGCGATCTGCTGTGATCGCTCCACCGGGTCGCTCGACCGCGGTACGAACGACGAGAACGGCGCCTTGCGGTCCGTTCCCAAGAGGACCCATGTGAGGACTGCCGCGGCCGCGAGGACGACGACGAGCACGCCCACGGCGATGCCGAAGCGTCGGGCGTGGGGCCCGCTCGTCACGGCCGGCCGGGCCTTAGTGTCGCTTAGATCCTCGGCCAATTCGCCTCATCGAGTGGATCGACGTCCGGGATGGTGAGGTCGAGGGACTCGAGGAGCTCCACCACCTCGTCGCCGTAGATCTCGCGCCGCTCGACCAGTGCGTCCGCCACGCGCTCGGTGCCGGCACGGTTGTGAAGGACGAACCAGTAGGCGGCGAGGAAGGCCTGGCCGAGGAACTGCGCGACCATGACGCGCTTGGCCGGGTCGGCCATGACGGATGCGACCGGGTCGCCGCCGAGGGCGCTCCCCGTGCTCGCCCGGTTCACGATCCGCGTTCCGACCTGTTCGTAGCGGCGCATCAGCTTTCGCTCGGCGATCTCCGCCTCGGCGGGGGTGGCGAAGCGCGCGCCGAGGTCGGGGCGGTTGGGCGCCATGCCCCACATGCCGACCATCATCGCGGCGTCGGTCGTCGCGCTGCTGATGTCGCCGCCGACGCCCTGCCCGTTCTCGCCGTAGAAGACCCTCTCCGCGGCCATCGCACCGAGGGTCCAGACGATCTCGGCGAACTGCTCGTGCTGCCACCAGGCGAAGCGTTCGTCCAGCTCGCGCATGGCGTGGTGTCCCGCGGAGGCGCCCCGCGGCTTGATCGTGAGCCGCGTCGACATCCAATCCTTCATGAACACGTGACCGGTCACTGCGTGTCCCGCCTCGTGGATCGCGATCGACCTGGCCTCCGCGGGGATGAACGTGAACCCGGTCTCCAGCCCGTACTCCACGACGGTGATGGCATCGAGCATGTCATCCCATCCGAACCGGCGGCGTCCCCCGTGGTGGGCGTTGGTCAACGCCAGGGAGCACACCTGCTCGATCATCGCGGGGGAGTGGCCCATGGTAATCCGAGCGAGCTCATCTCGCCGGCGCTCCGCGTCGAGGTCGGGGTCGTGCGCGACCCTGCCGAGGTACAGGTCGAAGATGTCCTTGCGGTCGTCCTTGTTGGGCGTGCGGAAGTACACGTGGCGTCCCATGCGCCCGGGGCGGACGAGCGCCGGGTCGAGCGAGGAAAGGGGGGCGTTGCAGGCGCCGATGAAGTAGAGCTGCTCGGGTTGGGGACGCGCCGGGCGCAGCCGAAGCCGAAGGTCTTGGATCTGCGGCGGGATAACGTACGTGGCGTCGAGCAGGGTGTTGATGCGGTTCACCAGAAGCCGGCGGAGCGGGCGCGGGGAGCTCACGCCGTCCATGACGACGAGGAGCTGCTGCAGCCCGCCCTGACTGGAGCTGCCCAGGCCCGGCATCACGTACTCGCGGACCCGGTCGGCCACTCGCTGCAGCGGGGCTGGGTAGACGGTGCCGCTGCCCGGCGCGCGCTCGCGGAACAGGCGCTCGCGCCAGGCCTCGGTCTCCGCGATCAGGTCGCCGGTCGAGTTGAGCGCGCCCATCGGCCCGTGGAAGCACAGGTCGTGGATGGTTGCGACATGGGCGTCCGCCGTGGTGGCGCCCAGGCTCCCGCGGCGCATCCCGACCGCGTCGATCTCGTCGATGAAGACGATGCACTGGCCGCCCCACTTGCGTGCGAGGCGGCGCGCCCGCCACGACAGCCACATGACCAGGACCACGTCGACACCGATGAACGTCTGCGCGAAGGCTGAGCCGGGGAGCGACACGAACGGGCAGTTGAAGCCGGTCGCGACGGCCTTCGCGAGCATCGTCTTGCCGGTTCCCGGCGCTCCGAGGAACAGTACGCCGCGCTCGCGTTTTCCGCCCGCCTGCTCGAACTGCTCGCCGGACTGCCAGAGGGCGACGATCTTGCGGATCTCGTCCTTCGGGCGCGCCTGCCCGCGGACGTCGTCGAACCGCACCCCCCAATCGGCGTCGCCCGGCTCGTAGTACTTGATCTGCTTGATGCCGGCGTAGAGCAGCGGCCCGAGGAAGATGATCGTGTTGACGAAGAACAAGAGGATGATCGTGATGGCGAACCCGACGAACTGGGTGCGGCTGTCGGCGGTCTCGAACTGGTCGGCGAGCGTGCGGTATGGCGCCTTCAACGCTCCGGCGACACTCGCCTCGTCGGCGATCGCCTTGCCGACGTAGACAATCGCCGCGAGGGCGACGTAGATGGCGGCGAGCGAGAACGCCAGCCGGTACCAGAACCGCCAGAACCAGGCGCGGCGGCGCGCGGTGATGTCGGCCGCCCGCAGCGCCGAATCGGAGTTGAAGAGGCTCGGGTACGGGATGAGCCTTCGGGTGACCACGTCGAACAGCCCGCGGAAGGCGAACACCGCGAGGGCCGTGACGATGGCCGCGGCGCCCGCGCCCCAGCCGAGGGCGCGGTAGAGCACGAGGAAGAAGACCGGCGCTGTGAGGACGGCGACGCCGGTGGCCAACCGTGCCAGGACGCGCCATTGACGCGCGAGGGCGGCGGCCTCCTCGTCGAGACCCGGTGGCCGGTGGTCCTGACCCTGCTCTGGCGCGGTCGCCGGAAGCTGCTTCTCGGCGAACGTCGCGCTGCGCGATGGCGCAGACGAGTGGCCGCCTCCAGGGGCGGCGGGGTCGGACTCGCGGGATTCCATCTGCGACAAGGTACTACGACCACCCCAAAATCCCTGCCAGGAGCAGGGGCAGACGTCAGCTGACGGGTTCCGGCGCGCGGTAGCGGCGGGGGTCGGTGGCGCGCATCGTCTTCGAGACGTTGTGCTGGTTGAAGCCCTTGAACCCGCCGCGGCGGGCGAGGTTCTCGAGGTGGGACCCCGGGGCGCCGCCACGGGCGAACGCCTCCGCCCTTGCCGGGTCCACGTGGCCGGCGGCGACCAGCGCGGCGACCGTCGCCGGGTCGACCGGCCACATCTCGGCCTGCGTGAAGCACTGGCGCAGGTGCGGCATGTCCGAGAACGGCGTCATGAAACCGATCCCCACGTTGCCGAGGTCGTCCCGGAGGCGGTCGAAGTCGAACTGGCCCTCCAGGTGGTGCATGCCGGCGGACAGGAGCGACTCGCCGTGCAGCTCGCACCACAGGCCGACGGTGCTCAGCTTGTCGGAGGCGCCGAGAGGGGTGGCGGCGAAGTCGAGGTCGCGCTCCTCGGGGTCGAGGTCGACGTCGGCGAACACCACGATCCCGGCGCCCGACTGCTCCTGCACCTGGGCGCCCCATCCGGCGTCGTCGCCGGCGTAGAAGCGCTCGCGGGCGGTGAACCCGAGCGTCGCGAAGAACGCCATGAGCTGGGCGAACGCCCGCCGGGAGCTGCGGAACGTGTGGTGGTCCTGGTTGCCCCAGCCCATGCCGAGGCGGTCCTGTCGGGCGTGCTGCACCTCGGCCGCCCGGTTGCGCCGCTGCCAGTAGGCGCGCTCGCCCTCCATCGCGTAGCTCGTCGCGAGGTCCGATCCGACCATCTCCACCATCTCGGCCGCGACCGCGACCGCCGCCGCCATGCCGTCGCCGGCCGGGAGGTGCCGGTCGCGGCGCAGCCACATGTCACGGGCCTCGGCTGCGGCGGCGACGTCGGCGGCCGCCAGTCGGGTCGCGCTGATTCCCGCGCTCCACGATCGGCGCTCCACACCAATCAGGCGCACCCCGCGGTCGGCCCAGATCTCCACGAGGCGAAGCTCGGAGAGCGTCGACCCCTCGACGCGCCCGGCCGCGCGTTGCGCCTGCGCGAACGCGGCGGCGTCGTCGACGCGGACGGCGACGGTCGTGGGCGCCGCGGGAACCAGGGCGGGAAGCTGCGCGCCGGGGTGCCGCCAAAGGTCGCCCGGCAGGCCGGTGGGCGCGTAGCCGGCGGAGCGGAGCTCGGCGAGGTCGAACGTGTCGGCGATGTGGTCGACCCAGTCGGTCAGGATCGTCGAGGTCTCGTCCTCCAGGCGGGCGGCGAACGCCGACAGCGCTTCGCTCCGGCCGACGGCGCGCTCCAGGCTGTGGCGCACGAGCGCCTCCGCCTCGGGATGTGTCGTCCACTCGAACTCGCCCATCGTGTCCTCCTGAAACGTTCCCTCTGGGAAGGGTACTCCGTGTCCTCCCGCTCGCCCTCCTGCTCCCGTCTCGGCAGTTCGGCGGCGTTCTCGCGGGCGAAACGCCCGATGAGCGGAGGCCCGCGTACGATCTTTGCAATGGACACGTCCGTTCGACTCTCTCCGTTCGCGAGCCGAATCCACGAGGGGTGCCGCGCCGCGCGCTGGAGCCGCTACGCCCGAGCCTTCCCCCCGCGGGAGGGTGAGGCGATCCTCGACGTCGGGGTGTCCCCGCTGGTGGATCTGCCCGGAGAGAACCACTTCCTCGCGATGTACCCGTTCCCGTCACAGGTCACGGCGATCTCGAACGACCCGAACCTCGAGCCGGTCCGGGGAGCGTTCCCTGCGGTGCGGGTGCTCACCGCCGACGCGCTGGCATTGCCGTTCGGCGACGACACATTCGACGTGGTCCACAGCAACGCCGTGATCGAGCACGTCGGAGCGGCCGCCGCCCAGGCGCGGTTCCTGGCGGAACTCGTCCGTGTCGGTTGGAGCGGGTTCGTCTCGACGCCATGCAGGTGGTTCCCGGTGGATTCGCATACGAATCTGCCCGTGCTGCACTGGCTGCCGCGGCCGGCGTTCCTTGCAGCCCTGCGTCGGCTGCGCCGGCTCGGACCGGAGGAGGAGTGGATCACCTGGCTGCTGTCCGCCCGCGAGTTCCGACGTCTCGCGCCGAGCGGGATCGAGCTGGCCGTCGCGCGCCAGCGCCTCGCGGGGATGACCGCGGTTGTGACGCTGCTGTTCCGCCGCGGCCCGTAGCCCTCAGGCTAGTGCGGGAGCCGGAACCCGAGGTCGGCCGGGACGTCCTCGACGTCGATCTGCGCCCGCTGCAGGTGGCCGGCGTAGTCCCAGTTCATCGCCTGCCAGCGGGTGAACTGGTCGAGCACCCACATGCCGGACTGCCGTCCGCCGTTGCCGGACTTGCCGTTGCCGCCGAACGGGAGGTGCGACTCGGCGCCCGCAGTGGAGTTGTTGACCGACAGCATCCCGGCGGAGATGCCCGCCTGGAACTGGAACACCCACTCCGGGTTGTTCGTGTAGATCGCCGACGACAGCCCGTAGCCATGGCCGTTGGCAAGCGCGATGGCTTCCTCGATCCCGCGGAACGTCCCGACGCCGACGAGCGGCCCGAACGTCTCGGTGAAGTAGAGGGCGTCGTCGGGCCGGATGCCGTCAACGATGGTGGGGTGGACGAAGAGGCCCTTCGCCGGGTTCCCGACGAAGCCCTTGCGGGGGTTGCGGCGGGTGATCTGTCCGACCCCGCTCGAGCCGTGCACGGTGTGGTGCGGCTGGACGAGGTCGAGGTACTCAAGGAAGCGGTCGAAGAACCGCTCGTGCATGAGCGGGCCGAACAGGACGTCCTTGGCGGGGTCGCCGATCCTCGCGCGCTCCAGCGTTCCGGCGAAGCGGGCGAGGAACTCGTCGTGGACGTCCTCATGCACGAAGACGGTGCCGAGCGAGGTGCAGCGCTGACCGCCGAACGCGAACCCGGAGAAGATCGCGCCCTCCACGGCCAGGTCGAGGTCGGCGTCGGGCATCACGACGAGCGGGTTCTTGCCGCCGAGCTCGAGGCACGGGCTCTGCAGGTGGCGGCCGCAGAGCTCGCCGATGCTCCGGCCGACCGCCGTCGATCCGGTGAACCCGACCTTGTCGACGAGTCCCTGCTCCAGAGCGGCTTCCAGGCCCGCGGAGGTGGCGGGCCCGTCGGCGTGCACCACCTGCAGCACGCCGTGCGGGAGGCCGGCCTTGATGAACAGCGACGCCAGCGCGTCGGCGAGGGCGGGGGTGTACTCGGCGGGCTTCCACACGACGGCGTTGCCGCAGACGAACGCGGGCACGATGTACCAGGCGGGCACCGCGACCGGGAAGTTCCCGGCGGTGATGATGAGCGACACACCGACGGGAGCGCGGAACGTGAAGAGCTGCTTGTTCTGCATCTCGCTGGGCACCGTCTGCCCGTACAGGCGCCGGCCCTCGCCGAGGAAGAAGTCGCACTGGTCGATGATCTCCTGCACTTCCCCGAGCGACTCGACGTACGGCTTGCCGATCTCGCGGGTGAGCAGCCGCGCGAGGGACTCCTTGTTGGCCTCCACCAGCCGGCCGGCCTGCTGGATGACCCGCGCGCGCCGGGGCGGGGGCGTCGCCGCCCATGCCGCCTGCACCTTGCGCGCCGCACGGCATGCGGCCACGACGCCGTCCGGTCCGACGAGCGCGACCTCGGCCACGACGTCGTCCCGGTTGGCGGGGTTCGTCGAGACGTCGATCCGGTCGACGTGCCTGCGGGAGGGCTTCCCCCCGACGATGGAGGTGATGCGCGGGATCGTCGTCGACCGTGGCTGGGCCATGGAACGCTCCTTCCGGTGCGCCGAGTCTACGCCGCTGCCTGGCGGCCGAGTCGCAATCGGCCCTGCTACCGTTCGGCGGGATGACGACGGTCGCGCCATCAACCCAGCCGCTCGGTGATCGCGATCCGGAGGGCCTCGACGCGTCGGAGCTGGTCGCGGCACTGGTCGAGCGGTTCGGTCGCGGGCTGGTGCTCGCCTGCTCGTTCCAGAAAGAGGAGGCGGTCCTCCTCGATCTGTTGTTCGCGGCCGATCCCGCCGCCCGGGTCTTCGCGCTCGACACCCACGTGCTGTTCCCCGAGACGTACGCGTACTGGCGCGAGGTGGAGGAGCGCTACGGCACCCGCATCGAGGTGTTCGAAGGGCCGTCCCTCGGCCGCCAGGCCGCCGAGCACGGATCGAGCCTTTGGGAGACGGCCCCTGACCGCTGCTGCGGCATTCGCAAGGTCGAGCCACTCGGGCGGGCGCTTGCCGGCCGCGAATGCTGGGTCACCGGGGTCCGCCGCGATCAGTCCCCGACGCGGGCGAACGCCCCGAAGCTCGGGTGGGACGATGCCCACGGCCTGTGGAAGGCAAGCCCCCTGGCGGACTGGAACGACGCGCGGGTCTGGGAGTTCATCCGCGAGCGCGACCTGCCGTACAACCTGCTGCACGACCGCGGCTACGCCTCGATCGGCTGCACGCACTGCACGATGCCCGGAGCGGGCCGCGAGGGCCGCTGGTCCGCCTCGGACAAGACCGAATGCGGCCTGCACGTCACCTGACCGCCGGAACGGGATCGCCGGGCCGGCTGACCGCGTCCCGCGCGGCGCTTGTCGCCGGTCACCCCAGTGCGTCGTAGTCCGCGAGCCACTCCCGCTGTGCGCCGGGCGGCTCGTAGACGGCCCCGGCCGACTTGGCCTGGTCGAGCGCCAACCGGGCGTCCTCCATGGTGAGCAGCTGATGGGTCTTGATCTCCCGGAGCAGACCCGAGCTCGTCACTCGCGCCGAGAATGCCGCGGCGGTCGCCGCGTCGGGGACGTCGAGGATCACCAGCCCGTCCCAGTCCCCGAACATCCAGTAGAAGACCTCCATCCGCCCGCCGATCTCCTCGATCAGGCGGCGCGCCGCAACCGCTCGGTTCTCGGGCTTCGCGACCATGCGGTTCCAGGCCTCGCCCGTGTAGCTGAAGAAGCTCACGTACTTGGGCATCGCGTCACCCCGTTCTCGTAGCGGACTCGCCGTAGAGCATGTTCGGTGCCGCTCCGGCCTGTCAAGGCGGTCACGGCCTGGCCGTGACGTCCCGGAGCCTGGCCGTACGGAGGGCGGGGCGCGACCGGTTGACACGCCGTGAGCGCGTGCAGGAAGCGCGGACTGGTGTGCGCTCGCTACAGGATCGACTTGCCGAGCAGGGAGGCGACCAGCTCGACGGCCATCTCGGCGGTGCGGTTGTGCTCGTCGAGGATGGGGTTGACCTCGACCAGGTCGGCCGAGCGCACGCGGCCGTCGCGGCTGATGACCTCCATCAGCAGGTGCGCCTCCCGGTAGGTCAGCCCGCCGCTGACGGGGGTGCCGACGCCCGGCGCCTCCAGCGGGTCGACGACGTCCATGTCGAGGCTCACGTGGAGCCGGTCGACGCCGGCGAGGTGGGTGAGCGCGCGCCGTGCGACGTCGGCGACGCCGAACTCGTCGACGTCGGTCATGGTGAACGCCGCCACGTCGTGGGCGCGCAGCAGGTCCCGCTCGCCGGGGTCCAGGTCGCGGAGGCCGATCAGCGCGACCTGATCGAAGGCCAGCTTGGGGCCCGGCCGGCCGAGATCGACGAGCGCGGGAGCGCCGAGGCCGAGAAGGGCGGCGAGGGGCATGCCGTGGATGTTGCCGGAGGGGGACGTCTCCGGGGTGTTCGCATCGCCGTGGGCGTCGATCCAGAGCAATCCGGCGGGTGCGTCGTGCGTCACGCCGCCGACGGTGCCGGCGGCGATGGAGTGGTCGCCGCCCAGGAAGATCGGGAAGCGACCGGCGGCGATCGCCTCGCGGCCCGCCGCGTAGGCAGCCTCGCACCCGTCGACCACGGCGGACAGGAACGAGCGGTCGGCGTGCGCCGCCAGCGTCGCCCGTTCCGGGATCGCGACGTTGCCGGCGTCCTCGGTGACGTAGCCGAGCGCCCGCAGCCGCTCGTGCATGCCGGCGTGGCGGATCGCCGACGGACCCATGTCGACGCCGCGCCGCGACTGGCCCAGGTCCATCGGGACGCCGATGATCCGGACGGTGGGGCTCGGGCTCACGCCGGGAGTCTGTCAGGGGCCCTGGGCCGTCGTCAGCGCGGCTCCCGCTGGACGAGGGCCTCGAGC
>CAYTRV010000054.1:0-14141 GCA_964440285.1 uncultured Bifidobacteriaceae bacterium | reverse complement strand
ACGTGCTCTGGCCCCGGGAGAGCCCTGCGTTCAGCGTTCCCCTGGAATAGGTCCTCAGGAGCGTCACCTCGGCCGAGACATCGTTCGATGTCTTCTCGGGGAGGCTCGTCGTGGCCGCCGATCCCGAGCGGTCCCGGCTGCGGTAGGCGTACTCGAGGTACCACCGGCCCCTCCCTGTTCCCGCCTCCATCAACCCGCCGGCGCTCCAGTGGACGGCGAACGCATTGAGATACTCCTTGGCCTCCCGGAACGCCCCGGCCAGGTCGGCGGCGGTCGCCCCGTCCGGGAGCGACGGGATGATCAGGCTCATGACGAGCCCGTTGCTCATCGCGTCGCGCCACGGGGGCAACTGACCGTCCGGTGCGCGGTAGGCCGACTCGATGACCCGGAACTGCAGGCCGTTCGGAAGGCGCCTGACCGTTGCCGACGCGAGGATCTCGCGCCCGCCGGTTCGCAGCCCCTCCAGGTCCCCGCGGATCTGTCGGCGGAGCACCTCGCGGGCGGCACGGACCCAGTTCGGGAAGAGCCCCTGCCGCTTGTAGTAGGTCCACAGGAAGTTGGACTGCGGGGGGCGCACCATGCACCCGCCGCAGGGGACGAAGTCGTGCGTCGCGACCCACCAGCGGTTGACCGTCAGGATCTGCGCGCGGGCGGTGGACGTCGCGGCCTGCGTCGGGACGAACACATCGGGGTACTTCGGCGCCGCGCCGGCTGCGGCCGGGAGCGCCAGGGCCGCCGCGATCAGAAAGGGGAGGATCCGTCGGGGCCGCATCGCGCGGCACGATAGTCCGGACCATCGACCGGGCGAAGCAAACCAGGTGAGTCGGTAGGCTGAAACGGACACGTCCGAAGGAGATTCCCGATGCCGACGCTTCCTCCTCCCGCCGACCCGGGCACCCGCTACACCGCGGTATTCGACACCAGCGAGGGCGAGATCCGCTGCGAGCTGTTCGCGGCCGACTCGCCGCAGACGGTGGGCAGCTTCGTCGGTCTCGCGAAGGCGGGCTTCTATGACGGCGGCATCTTCCACCGGGTGATCAAGGACTTCATGATCCAGGGTGGATGTCCGAACGGGATCGGGACCGGCGGCCCCGGGTACCAGTTCGCCGACGAGTTCAACAGCCACAAGATCGTGAAGGGGTCGCTCGCGATGGCGAACGCGGGCCCCGGGACGAACGGGAGTCAGTTCTTCATCGTCACCGCCGAGGCGACCCCGTGGCTCGACGGAGCCCACACGAATTTCGGCAAGGTGATCGCCGGTCGGGACGTCGTGGACACGATCGGCTCGACCGCGACCGACGGCCGCGACCGGCCGTGCACGCCGATCAGCGTGAACACGATCCGTATTGACGAGACAGCCGCGTAGCGGGAGGCGCATCCACAGGTTCCGTCGCTCGACGGTCGCCGGTCCATGTCCGGCAGCCATCGTGCAACTTGCGCGCTTGAGCGCGGAAGGGACTACTTGTCGCGGATGGCCGCGAGGACAGCCTTCTGGACCTCCGGAGTGATGTCGGCGATTCCGTGCTCCTCGTGGGTGTGGGCGGCCGCCGCCTTGATGATGTCCTCGATCGTCTCGCCCTCGAAAACGGCGCCGCAGCCTTCCATGATGTCCCCGCGGCGAAGCTCTTTCATTGTGGCTCCTCGTGATTGCCGACAGGTGTGACGTAGGTGCGCCGCAGCGATGACGCTGCCCCATGATCCTTACGAAGCAATGACACCCTCTTCGCCGCAGGGACCGGGCGAACCGATCGACCCGCGACCTGATCGTTCGCGGGTTGGGCTCACGCCTCGGCGATCTCGCCGACGCGACGGTGGTCTGGCCCGGTCACGGGCTGCCGGCAACACTCGGCGCGGTGCGCGCGGCCCTCGGCGTCGCAACCGGAGGGTCCGCAGGCCAGTCGCCCCTGCGGCTGTGGGGTCGCCGCCGATGACCAGCGGCTCGATACGGTGAGAAGTCTCCCTTCCACGCAGTACGCGACTCCAGGTATCGTGGAGCTTCATTCGCCGAGAAAGGGGATTCGTCATGGCGCTCGAGTACCACTGCGAGACGTGCAATGAGACGTTCAGCGAGGAGACGGTCGAAGGTGTGTTGAAGCGTGCTGCGGCCCACAACCACCAGCATCACGGCGGGCCGGAGTCGCTCACCCCGGACCTCGAGGCCGCTCTTCGCAGCAAGATCCGGGAGGCCTGAAGCTCACACGGGCGCGGGCGATCCCTCATGATTGACCCGTGCCCCGGCTTCCTCCTGTCCCCATCGACCGCATCGAGCCGGTCGCTCCGGCGGAGCTGCCGGCCCGCGGCGGGCGGCCCGGCTCGCGGCTCATGTGACGCTACCCCGGCGGCCAGTCGAGACGCGTTGGCGTGAACTCACTCGACCAGTCGGCGTAGGCCTCGGCCGGCGATGAGGTCGGCTCGGTGACGGAGGCGCCGTAGCGCGCGGCCGTTTCGTTGACGAGGTAGTGCACGCCTCTGTCCGGCCCGCGGGCGCCGATCATCAGGATCGCGCACGGCCCGTTCCCAGCGCCCACGAAGACATGCTCCGTGCCCGCGGGGCAGTGGACGAAGTCCCACGCCCGGAGCGTCCGCTCCTGCCCGTCGATGATCACGAGGCACTCCCCGGAGAGCACGAGGAAGTCCTCCTGCGCCTCCTCCGCGTGGTACTTCGCGTTCGGCTCGCCGGGCTGCAGCGCGTGGATGTTGACCCCGATCTCGGGAAACCGCGCCTCGGGCGACTCGAACGGCACATAGCTCCCGGCCTGCTCATGCCGAAAGGCGGGGGCGTCGGCGACGTTGACGATGAACCAGTCGGCCATGGTTCAGGGCCCAGGTGCTCGCGTGCGGGACCGTCGCCGCGGGCCGGCCAGGCGGAGCGGCTCGGCGACCCCGTCGGCGCCCGTCACCATCGTGAAGGTCGCGGTGCACACCGGGCGGGTCACCTTGCGGGTCGGGTCCTCGGCCGTCGCCGCGAGGTCCACCCGGAGCGAGGTGCGTCCAACCGCCGCGAGCGTCGCGGTCACGTTGCACACGTCGCCTTCGTTTACCGGTCCCGTCCACACGATGTCGGTCGCGGCCTTGAAGAACACCGTCTGGTCCGCCTCCACGGCGCGGGCGGCGACGACCCAAGCGGCCATGTCCATCCACGACATCATCCAGCCGCCGTGCATCACGCCCAGGCTGTTCGTGTTCATCGGCATCACGAGCATCGACAGCGTGTAGCCGATCTTCGGAACGGCCACCGCTGCGGGTGTCTTGTCTTTGCGCGGGGCGATGCCGATACCTTACTGCGACGCTCACGTGGAGCGGCCGCGCACGGAGGCACACCGCACCGCTACGCCGTCGACGGTGACGCCCCGAGCGGGTTCGAGGACGTCGACTTCGCCGGGGTCTTCCCGCCGAAGCGCAGCCCCCGGCTCTTCGGTCAGTCGGGCACGCGGCGGGCGACCGCGACGATGGTCGGCAGGAGTGGGCCACGGATGACCGTGCGCAGCAACGGGACCCTGGCCAGTGCACGGCCCGCGATCCCGTCGCTTTGCTCCGCGGTGACGGTGATCAAATCGCCCGTCGCATCCCTGGGGTCGAAGCCCGCTTCCGCCAGCAGATCGCGGAGCTCCCGGCGACCGAGCGGCCGGCAGTCGTAGCGCTCGCCGCGTCCGGTGCCCCGCACATAGGCGTCGGCCATTCGCTGTGGAAGCCAGCTCAACGCGGGGAGGCGGTAATGGTTCTCCACGAGCTGCCAGCGGTGCGGGACGGCGAGGTACAGGGTGCCGCCGGGCACCAGCACTCGGGCGATCTCCCGCAGATGCCCCCGCTGGGCCTCCCGGTCGCCCACGTGCTCGATCACGTGGTTCGAGACCACGACGTCGAAGGACGCGCCGTCGAACGGCAGGCGATGTCCCTCGTAGAGCGTGAACTCGTACCCGTTACGCTCAACCCGCACGTCGCTCACGTCGACGCTCATCACGTTCCCGTCCTGGCCCACAGCGGCGGCGAGCTCCGCCGCGATCGTGCCGCTCCCGGTGCCGATGTCGAGCAGCCGCGCACCGCGGAGGGGGTGGTCATGCTGGAGCACGTCGATGAGCTTCGCCGCCTTCGTGCGGCGCGACAGGACGTCGAGCAGGGCGTGGGTGGCGGGGTCGCGTCGGGGGCGGCGCTCGACCCGGGCCGCCTCGCCGATCAGGTCGACGTAGCGGTCCCACGACAGCCGGCGGCGCACGCCGGCGATCGCGGCGCTCCAGTCGCGCCGGTCGGCAAGGACTCGGTCGATCGCCATGGCGAGGCCTTGGGGATCGGCGGCGGGGACGAGGGCACCGGTCACGCCGTCCTCCACCAGCTCCGCCAGGCCGCCGACGCGGGTGGCGACGACCGGCCGGTCGAACGCGAAGGCGAGGGCCGCCACCGCGGATTGCGTCGCGGTGCGGTATGGCAGCACCACCGCGTCTGCGGCGGTGAAGAGCACCGGGATCTCCTCGTTCGGGACGTATCGGAAGTCGAGCACCACCCGGTCGTCGACTCCAGAGTGGGCAACCACCGCTCGGTAGCGATCGGGGTCCTCCCAGCACTCCCCGGCGACGAGCAGCACGGCGTCGGTCCGCACGTGCGCCATCGCGGCGATGGCGTCCTCGACCCCCTTGTAGGGGCGCACGTACCCGAACGTGAGGAGCAGCGGCCGACCGGTCGCGTCAACGCGGCGGCGGACCGCGGCGAGGTCGCCGGCTGATGCCGGCCCGGTCGCATCGGCGACGTTGCCGAAGACCGGCAAGAACCCGCTCACGACCGGGACCCCTGGCGCCAGGCGCTCCGCGTCGGCGCGGAGATTCGAGGCGTGCACGATCAGCGCGTCGGCACCGCGGAGCGTCCTGCGCGTGAGCCACCGCCACGCGGGACTGGTCTCATGCGGCTCGACGTTGTGGCAGATGACGATCACGGGGATCCCCGCGCGACGCACGCTGCGCGTCAGGGCGATCAGGACCGGGCCGTGTAACGCGTGCCACCACTGCAGCACCACGACGTCGGCGCCGAAGCGGCGGATCCGCCGCGCAGCGGTCCGCCAAGTGCGAGGATCGAGCAGGTCGAGGATCGGCTCGCCGCCCGCCGTCACGGCCGTGCGCGACGCATGGTCCTCGAACGTGCCGGGGTAGAGGCGGCGGGGGAACCGCCGCCGCCAGCCGATCACGAGCGTCGGGCCGCGCTGCGCCAGCGCTCCTGCGAGCCCGGCGGTGAAGTGGACGATGCCCCCGGGCGCCGGGTGGGTCGGCCCGACCAGCGCGACGCGCTTTCCCATGTCCCGGCGCTGCACCGGGTCAGTCGGCGAGCGGGGCGAGCCGCACCCCCTCGACCCGCCCGACCGCGTCGAGCAGTCCGGCCGGCGGCTCGATGCTCACCCCTTGGTCCTCGCGCCGTCTCACTCCTCGTACGCCCCGATCGCGCGGGCGATCACCATCTTCTGCACCTCGACGGTGCCCTCGCCGATGTCGAGGATCTTCGCGTCCCGGTAGAACCTGGCGATTGGGGACTCCTCCATCCAGCCGTATCCGCCGTGCAGGTGGAGCGCGCGCTCGGCGACGGTCTGCGCGAGCCGGCCCGTGACGAGCTTCGCCATCGCGGCGACCTTCGTGAAGCCCTCGCCAGTGTCCTTCATGCGGGCGGCGAGGTACAGCAATGAGCGGGCGGACGCGATCTCGGTCGCCATCTCCGCGAGCTGGAACTGCACCGCCTGGAACGCGACGAGCGGCCGGCCGAACTGGCGTCGCGACTTCGTGTGGCGGAGCGCCAACTCGAACGCTCCCTCCGCCAGGCCGAGGCCCATCGCGCCGACGCTGATCCGTCCGCCGTCGAGCACCTTCAGGAACTGCTGGAAGCCGTGTCCGCGCGGACCGAGCTGCGCGTCGGCCCCGAGCCGCACGGCGTCGAAGCTGAGCGGGCGGGTGTCGCTGGCGCGCCAGCCCACCTTCCGCAGCGCCGGCCCCGCGTCGTACCCCGGCGCGTCGGCCGGGACGATGAAGTTCGTGATCTCGCCGTCGCCGGTCAGCGCGGTGATCGTGCAGCACCCCGTGATGTCGGTGCCGGCGTTCGTGATGAACATCTTCGAGCCGTTCACGACCCAGCCGCCATCCGCCTGCGCCTCGGCCCGTGTGCGGGTCGCGCCGGCATCCGACCCGGCCTCCGGTTCGGTGAGTCCGAACGCGCCCAGGATCCTCCCCGACGCCAGCTCGGGGACCCAGCGCGACTGTTGCGCGTGGTCGCCGAACATCACGATCGGCATCGTGCCGAGCGAGGTGTGCGCGGCGACGGTGATGGCCACGCTCGCCTCGCCGCGGGCGAGCTCCTCGATCGCGATCGCGTACGACAGGGTGTCCAACCCGCCGCCGCCGAGCTCCTCCGGCACGGGCATCCCCATCAAGCCGAGCTCCCCGAGCTTCGCGACGATCTCGTACGGGAACCTGGACTCCCGGTCGAGCTCCTCTGCCGCCGGTGCGATCTCGGCCTCGGCGAACTCCCTGACCGTCTCGCGCAGCAGGACCTGCTGCTCGGTGAGTGTCTCGTTCACACCGCTGTCCGCGTGAGGCGGGCGGCCGCCCGCCGGCGGGCGATGACGAGGGCACTTCGGTTCTCCCGCCGCGCCTCCGCGACGATCTCCCGTACCACGTCACCGATGCCCTCGGCGAGCGCCATCGCCCGCCCCGGATCGAACCCGTTGCGTTCCTCGGCGATCGCGATGATCCCACCCGCGTTCGCGATGAAGTCGGGGACGTAGTCGATGTTCCGAGCCTGCAGCACCAGGCTTGCCTCATCGTCCTCGAGCTGGTTGTTCGCTGCGCCGCAGATCATCTCGCACCGCAGGTGCGGGAGGGTCTCATCGTTGATGATCCCGCCCAGGGCACATGGGGAGAGGATCTCGCACTCGGTGACCAGCGCGAGTTCGGGTGCGATGGCGACGCCGCCGATCTCCGCCGCGATCTGCACCGCGCGTTCTGTCGCAACGTCGGCGATCAGCACGTGGGCGCCGTCGGCGGCGGCGAGTCTGGCGACGTCCGCGCCGACCTTGCCCGCGCCCTGCACGACGACGCGGGCTCCGGACAGCGAACCCGCGCCGCTCGACGCCTCCCATCCGGCGCGCATCGCAGCGACGATCCCCCGGCTCGTGTACGGCGACGGGTCACCGGCGCCGCCCCGGTCGGTGCTCACCCCCAGGGCGTACGGGGTGAGCGACCGCAGGAAGTCCATGTCGGCGGTGGAGGTCCCGACGTCTTCTGCGGTGTAGTACTGCCCGTCGAGGCGGTCGAGCACCGTCGCGAACGCGGCCAGCAGCTGGGGTGTCTTCACCACGGCGGGGTCGCCGATGATCACCGACTTGCCGCCGCCCAGGTCGAGTCCGGCGGCGGCCGACTTGAGCGTCATCCCTTCGGCGAGCCGCAAGGCGTCGAGCGTGGCGGTCGCCTGGTCGGGATAGGGGAAGAAGCGGCAGCCGCCGACCGCCGGTCCGAGCGCGGTCGAGTGGACGGCGACGATGGCCTGGAGGCAGCTCCGCGGGTCGTGCGCCCAGACGACGCGTTCATACGGGCCGACGGCCTCGTCGACGATCCTCATCGCGGCCACGCCTCCCGCCGCGTCGTCCGCGTTGGCGAGGCGTCATCGCCCTGCGGGCGCGAGGCGAAGTGGGATCTTGAGACTGCCGGGCGGATGCCGCCAGACTAGGGGAGCGGCAGCTCGCCGAGGTTGCGCAGCACCGTGACGTCGGGGGCCATGGTGCGAAACGCGTCGTCCTTCTGCAGCACGCCGACGGTGAAGACGGGCACGCCGTCCCCCATCCGGGCGAGCATCGACGCGGCGTCCCGGGACCGTGGGACGCGCTTGTAGCAGGAGACGAGCGCGGCGTCGGGGTGGAGCTCCTGCGACTTCTGGAGGGGCTCCGGCCAGTCCGGCGAGCACACGGTGACGTCCCATCCGGCCGCGGTGAGCAGCTCGATGGCGGCGTCGCTGCCGGGGAACCGGACGGCGCCTTCCTTGTTGAGGACGACCTCGGTGGGGGCGGTGATGAACAGGAGTTTGGGCATGGGCCGGGACAATAGCCATCCCAGGACGTGGAGCAAACCCCCCGTTTGTCCCCATCGCCCGGCCCTGCCGTCCCGGCGTCACCCCGAAGGCTCCGAAAAATCCTGCGGCGCTCGGCCGCATGATTGCCCCGCCTCCGTCCGCCGGCCACCCGGTTCCGGCGTCGTTCGCGATGCGAAACACCGCGCAGATTCTTGCGCCAGCCCTATCGCCACGGGGCCGTGCGTCCGTTAGATTGCCCGCGGCGGGCGCTGTTGCGCCGCCGAATGTTTTTGTCGTGTTTCCGCGACTGACGCCGACCAGGGGGCCCCATGTCCGTATCTGCATCCGATATTCCTGACGTTTCCGTTCTCCAGGCGATCGGGGATCGTCGTAGCGTCCGGTACTACGACCCCAACCGGAAGGTCGAGGACTGGAAGATCCAGACGATCCTGCAGGCCGCTCGCATGATGTCGTGTCAGGGCAACATCAACGCCACCGAAGCGATCGTCGTCCAGAAGGAGACGTGTGATCTCTGGGACGAGATCGAGGAGTGCGTCTCCGGGTTCAACGTCCAGATGATCAACCAGGGCTCGCACCTGGTCTTCTGGCTCACCAACCTCCACGCCTGGTACGGCCGCGCGAACGACGGTCTTTCGAGCCTCGCGCTCTCCGGTGCGCTCTCGAAGTACCACGGCTGGAACTACGAGTTCACGATGACGCAGACGGTGCCGCGGCTCATGAGCTTCCCGGTGGAGCGCACCGACACGCTGCTGCGCTTCGAGTCCGGCCAGGCCGTCGGCCAGGCCACGGTGGCGGCCGCGGCGCTCGGCGTCGGAACCTGCCTCCTCGCGTTCGGGCGCAAGCCGGGCGGTGTCGAGAAGGCGTTCGGGCTCGCCCCGAACCTCAAGATGACGTGGGGCATGGTGCTCGGCTACCCGCTCGAGGACCCGAAGGCCGGTGGCCAGCGTCCGCGCATCAAGTTCGAGAAGCTGTTCTCGAAGGACAGCTACGGCAACCCGTACCCGATGGACGGCTCGCTCAAGTCGGCGCTCGAGGCGAAGGGCATGATCCAGGAGCAGGCCCCGACGTCTGGCCGCATCGAGGAGATCGACAAGCTCGCGGCGCAGTTCAGCCGTGACCCGGGCCTGGTGTCGTGGCCGGAGAAGGAAGTCCGCCGTCTCATGAACGACCAGGACTGGGACTTCGGCCCGAACATCCGCGCCCGCGCCGAGCAGGTCCTCGCCGGGGGTGGCCTCCCGGACTACCCGGAGGAGATGCGCGAGACGTTCCAGAAGCTCATGGCCGAGCACGGCATCGACACGAACAAGTACCTCTCGTAGCCGACGCTCGACGTCGACGCTTGTCGACGGCCCCGTCCCGAAACACCGGGGGCGGGGCCGTGGTCGTTCGAGTGCGCCTCGGGGGGCGGGATACCGCAGGGCCCCGCCCGGCCGTCGGGGAGAACATGGTTGCGGTGCACTCGACCGGACGTCGGTCATGCTTCAGCCGGCCGTGTCCGAATGGCAGGAGGCGAAGGTGAAGGTCGGTCGTCGAATTCCGCTCGCGCTGGTCGCGCTCGGTGTGGCGCTGGTCGCGAGCGGCGTCTCCGAGGGGGCCGTCACGCCGCCGGTCGGCGTCGTGTACGCCGGCGACACGAGGCCGCAGCGAAACGCCGTGACCATCGAGGTGAACGCCGCCCGGAACCGCGTCACGAAGCTGGTGTGGGTGTGGGGCGGGCCGTGCGCGCTCGGTCCGGCGGCGACCCCGGCGACCGAGGCGCAGACGAGCTGGACCGAGTACCGCGGCGGCTACCCCATCAACCGCCTCGGCGGGTGGAGGCGGACGTTCACGACCGGGCCGCTCATCGCGAACGGGGTGTCCCGGACGTTCCGTCATGCGGTCGTGGGACGCCGCTCCGGGGGTCGGATGATCGGCACCCTGCGATCGCTCCTCACCGACCGGGACGCGGCCGGGCAGGTGATCCGTACCTGCGACTCGGGCCCGCTGAGGTTCAACGTCGCGGAGCGGCACGTGTTCTCGGGGCTCACGAGGCAGCGCAACCCGATCATCGTCGCGATGAACCCGGCGCGCACCCGGGTGGCGCGTCTGCGCTGGGACTGGGACGGCACCTGCACGCTCGGGCCCGGTGCCCGGCCGGACACGCTGCCGACGACGTACGTCCCTGACGAGATCAGGACGTTCCCGGTCGACCGGCTCGGCCGGTGGGGCGGCACCTTCAGCTTCGACCCGCAGCCCGACCCGGACGGCACCGGCATCTCGACCGCCTACGCGTACCGGATCGTCTCCCGCCGGGTGGGGCAGACGATGAAGGGCACGATCACCTCCTCGTTCACCGAGACCGACACCGCGAGCGGCGCAATCATCCGGATCTGCTCCTCCGGTCCCGTGAAGTTCAACATCAGGGACTGATCGATTCGGGGTGTCGCTCCTGCCTTTCGGCGGGGGTCGGCACTCGGTCGACCTCGGGGGTCTCTGCGGGCTGGCCGTCCCGGCGGCCCTCGCGGGTGCCGCGCCGTCAGCCGCCCGTGACGGCTGAGCCCGGCGGCAGCCCGCGCACGTGCACGCGGCAGCCGGCGGCGATGGGGTCGCGGATCTCGAACCCGGCGAGGTAGGCGTCCGGCTCCGTCGCGTCGAGCACACCAAGCGTCAGTCCGCGGTGTAATGCGCACACCAGGTGTCCGCCCTCCGCGAGCACCGCGTCGGCGAACGGGCAACGACGCAGCCGCAGGTCGAGCTCTCCCCCTCCGCGCGCGGCGTTCTCGGTGACGTCGTCGGGTGCGAAGCCGAGGCTGGCGAGCATCTCGGCGAGTCCGGCCCCCGTCCGTTGTCCGTGTCCCAGGAGTCGCCCCTCGTCCCGGCCGAACTCCTCGACGTCATGCTCGCTGGCACCGGTCCTGCGGATCAGCTCGACCAGGAGACGCACGAGCTCGCGGTGGCCCGCCTCGGCCAACCCCTCGCCAGCGACGAGACGGTAACGGCGGCTCGGCCGTCCCGGCCGGCCCGCCGCCGCCTCGCGCTCCGACACCACGACTCCCGCGCGCGCCAGCACCTCGAGATGGCGCCTGACAGCGTTGTGGTGCAGACCGACCGCCTCGGCGAGCCGGAACGGCGTGAGCCCCGCGGGCGCGCTGGCCAGGATCTCGGCGATGCGCCGCCGCGACTGCTGGGCGAGCGCCTCCGCGGGGGACGGCGCGGGACGTTCGTCGGGGCGACCGGGGGCGGACGTCATTTCTCACACTCTTCCAGTAAAAAACATTCCGTGATGTTATTACCCAAATGAGTGGATAAACATACCACGAGGTTGGACTGGAGGGGATCGAGATGAGCACGGGCCGCAGCGGGATCGGTTGGGGAGTCGCACTCGGGACACTCGGGTTCGCCGCCACGGCGATGACTCTGGTGATCGGCATTCCCGCCCTCGGCGGGGGCCGGGCGGCGTCGCAGGCACCGGCCGCGGCAGCGTCCGCCGCGTCGGCGGGTGCGGGGCAGGATCACCAGATCGCGGCGCCGGCGGCTGACGGGGCCCCGTCGGCTGAGGCCCAGGCGCCGGTGGGGAAGAACACGAACTCGGCGGACGCGCCGGCGTACCGTCCGGCGGCGGTGCAGCGCGTTGTGCTCGACATGACCGAGAAGCAGGCCGAGATCGCACCCGGCAAGGTCGTGACCCTGTGGACGTTCGGCGACCGGGTCCCGGGTCCGGTGGTGCGGGTGCGGGTGGGCGACACCGCGAACGTCACGATCCGCAACAGGACGAAGATGCCGCACTCGATCGACTTCCACGCTGCGCGGGTGGCGCCGTCGCGGGCGTTCCGCGACGTCCCCCCGGGCGAGAGCTTCACGTTCGACTTCCGGGCGACGTCGCCGGGCGTCTTCATGTACCACTGCGGCACGGCGCCGGTCGTGCATCACATCGCGAACGGGATGTACGGGATGATCATCGTGGAGCCCGAGGGCGGGCTGCCCCCGGTTGACCGCGAGTTGGCGTTCGTCCAGAGCGACTTCTACACGGGCGCCCCCGGCGCGACGGCGGCCGATGCCAAGCTGATGGCGAACGAACCCGACGTCGTCGCCTTCAATGGCTACGCCGCGCAGTACAAGGAGAACCCGATCATCGTGCGCCGCGGCGAGCGGATCCGGGCGTTCGTGCTGGCGGCGGGTCCGAACACCTGGTCGGCGTTCCACGTCGTCGGCACGATCTTCGACCGGGCCTGGATCGACGGGATCTTCCCGGAGAACCTTTCGCGCGGGAACCAGACGCTGAACCTGAGCGCGTCGCAGGGCGCCGTCGCTGAGTTCCGCCTCGACGAGGAGGGGACCTACCCCTTCGTCACCCACGACTTCACGAACGCGACGAAAGGCGCTGTCGGTCTCCTTCGCACCGAGCAGGCGCCGGCCGCGGGCATGAGTCACTGACCGTCGTCGTTTCGAGCCGGCTCCGCGGTCACGCGGGGCCGGCTCGGCCACGCGCCGCGCCGTTGAATCGCACCGTCTCACCTCGAGTTGGAGGTTCGGTGAGGTGCGCTGGTTGCCGGTCGTTCGGTCGGCGGCCAGAGCGGCCGCTACAGTCCCCCTCGGGCGCCCGTAGCTCAGTGGACAGAGCAGCGGCCTTCTAAGCCGACGGTCGCAGGTTCGAATCCTGCCGGGCGCGTCGGGAAACGCCTGCAAAATGGTGGCTCCTATTCGCAGTCGACCCGGTTGCCCTCGCCATCCAAGCGATGTGGATCTCGCCCCACGACCGTCACCGAGCCGGTTACGTCGGCACAGTCGACATCGGGGGGGTAGGACGGGACGCAGGCGCCCCGGTGGTTCGAGTCGAACTTACCCCGGGACGGTGCGCCGGAGGTCGCGCCCGCCAGCGAACTGGGTGTTGTGCTCGGCGGTGGGATCGTCGCGGGATCCCGTTTGCTGGTGTTGCCCCGGCACGGTTCTCCCCAAAGCCCGATCGCACGGCGTCTCGCCCGGGCCTCTGCCTCCTCGAAGGGCCCCGCATGCCGGAAGGGATTGGCGCGGTAGATGTAGACCTTGGCGTAGCCGGTCGCGACGAGCGCATGGTTGACTGAGCCTCTGGCGCCGGACTTCCCAGGCTTGTAGACGTAGGCGAGCAGCCGCCCATAGCGGTCACGCCGATCCTGGCTCACGTCGGTGACCAATCGCACGTCCTGCCCATTCGGCAGAAGGCGCCGAGTCCGTGCGGAGGCGGCGGGACCGAAGCATTGAACGAACCCACCGGGACGGCGGGTCTCGGGCGTGTCGATCCCGAGGAGTCTCACCGTGGTCTCGAATCCCCGGGACAGCACCTTGATGGTGTCGCCGTCCACCACGTCCGTCACCGACCCACGCAGGGTGACGGGTGTGGGTGCCCCAGCGTGTCCCTGCTCTGCCGCCGCCGGCGGCGTCTCCGTGTCCGTCGCGGAGTCAGAGGTGTTCTCGGACCCTGCCCCCTGGGGCTGCTCATCGCCGGCACAACCCGTCAGACCGAGGACGCATCCGCAGGCGACTGCCGCCACGATGATGACCTCCCGCCAATCGCGTCCGTCGAGCGTGTGGGTGGAGGGAGGGTGTCCGCCCGCCCGCCCGCTCGATTGGCGACGCATTGGGCACACCCTACCGGCGACGTCGGAGATCCCGCATGGAGCAAGGCGCCGATTCCCCAACGGGTCGGGGAGGACCTCCCGAAGGCGGCGCTACGGCGCCGTCTCCGTGGTCGATCTCAAGACCCGGGTGACGAAGATCCTCACGCAGGACCCCGGCTACCGGCGTCTCGACGGCATCCGCTGGACCCCGTGGGGCACGCTGATGTTCGCCGAGGAGGCGACGGGCGGCCGGCTGTTCGAGGCGTTCATCTACCGGAAGGACCCCACGAAGGCGACCGAGGTGAGGGAGCGTCGCGCGCTCGGAATCCTCGCCCACGAGGGCATCGAGGCGCTCGGCGACGGCACCTGGGCGATCACCCGCCGCTAGTCGCTCCGAGCGGCATCGGCACCGACAGGGGGGGCCAGCAACCCGCCTCCCGGCCTCACGTCGGCGGCCAGCGCTCCCGGGGCGGGCGGGGCTGATCGCCGATCCGCACGCCCGACGCGCCGATG
>CAYTRV010000053.1:0-14355 GCA_964440285.1 uncultured Bifidobacteriaceae bacterium | reverse complement strand
ACCCACATCACGTACCGGATCTACGAGGTGCGATAGCGCAGTCGGCGGCGGCCGTGGCCAGATCCAGATTGAGCCGCTCGAGCGCGGGCCAGCGAGGCGGGTAGGGTAGCCACTACAGGAACATGGTGGTTCCTGCCGATAGGGGAGGCAGATGCCCGCAGCCGACCTTCCACCACCTCCAGCGCGGATGCTGGTGTACGCCGACGAGTTCCTCCTGAACGGCTCGCGCCGTGCGGGACCGTCGGGGAGGTGGCGCATCCAGTTCTCCAACAACGGCGAGGACGACCATGACCTGCGGGTGCGTCGCGCCGGCGGCACCATCGTCGCCTCGAGCCCGATCGTGCGCCCCGCCGGCCTTCAGACGGTGCAGGTCCGCCTGAAGCCCGGCCGGTACACCCTGTTCTGCTCGATCGGGGATCACGAGGCGCGCGGCATGTCGTGGAGCCTCGTCATCCGCACCCCCAAGGTCAGGACGACCGCCGCGTGAGCGCCAGGAAGGCACCCGCTCCGGGTCGGGCCGCGCGTGCGCGCGTCGAACGGCTCTACTGGCGCGCCGGGTTCGGCGCCCTCCCCGGCGACGTCGACCGGCTCGCCAGGGCGGGCACGAACGTGGCGGTGCGCGAGCTCCTCAACCCCCGCGGCCCCCAGTTGCGGCGCGCCCCGGCCCCCGTCGTCGACGGCCAGCCCATCGACCCCTTCAACGTCTACGGGCACGACACGCTGTGGTGGCTCGACCGGATGGTCCGTGGCCGCCACCCGCTCGTCGAGCGGATGACGCTCAACTGGCACGACCACTTCGCCACCTCCAACGAGAAGGTGTCGGACACCAAGCTGATGCTCAGCCAGTACTGGACGATCCGCGGCAAGGCGCTCGGCAGCTTCCGCAAGCTCGCCCAGGCGTTGCTGCGCGACCACGCGCTGCAGCGGTTCCTCGATCTCGACAACTCCGACAAGGACGACCCGAACGAGAACTTCGCGCGGGAGCTGTTCGAGCTGTTCACCCTCGGGGTCAACAACGGGTACACCGAACGCGATATCCGTGAGGCGGCCCGGGGGCTCACCGGGTTCACCTACGACTGGGATAGCAAGCAGTTCGGGTACGACCGTTCCCGCCACGACGACGGGGTCAAGCGGATCTTCGGCAAGACGGGACGCTTCACGCCGACGGATGTGGTGAACCTGGCGATCAGCCACCCGAAGCACGCGCCGTACCTGTGCAAGAAGCTGTGGGGGTACTTCGTCCCGCGGCCGTGCCCGCCCGCGACCCTGCGGCGGATGGTCGCCGCCTACCGGGCGTCGAACACCCAGATCAAGCCCGTCCTGCAGATCATCCTCACGCACCCGGCGCTGTACGCGAGCCTCGCGGAGCCCGATCAGGTCAAGTCGCCGCTGGTCTACACCGCCGGGATGCTGCGCAAGACGAACCAGTACGTCACCACCGACAGCTGGACGTGGATGCTCGACGACATGGGGCAGCGTCCGTTCTACCCGCCGAACGTCAGCGGCTGGGAGCAGGACGAGGCGTGGTTGACGACCGCGTCGGTCCGGGCCCGCTACCAGGCCGCGTCGCAGGTGATCCGCGACATGGACATCAAGGACGGCTCGATCGCCAAGACCCAGACTCCGGCGCAGGCGTTGTCCCAGGCGATCCGGATGACCGGACGCCCCTGGACGAGCGCCCAGTCACGTGCCGCCCTGACGCGGTTCTCCCGCGCGAGCGTCGCGACGAGGACGAACGACTGGCAGGTGGACCACTACTGGCCCGAACGGCTGCGCGTGCTCTGTCACATGCTGCTCGCAGGCCCCGACGGACAGGTCTGTTGATGACCGACCCTCACAACTGCGGCTGCAGCGACTGGCACACATCGCGACGGGCTCTCCTCGGGCGCGGCGCCGAACGCATCCTCGAGATCCCCGAGCAGGCGCTGCGCGAGGGGCCGGCCGCCGCCGCGCACGCGTTCGGTAACGGCGTCACCCGGCGGCGGCTCCTGGCCGGAGCGGGCGGTCTCGCGCTCGCGTGTGCCGCAATGCCGCGCCTCGGCGCGCGGGGGGTGTTCGAAGCGGCGGCGGCGCAGGCGGCCGCGGACCCGAACGGGCGCATCCTCGTGTCGATCTACCTGGACGGCGGAAACGACGGGCTCAACACGCTCGTCCCGATCAGCGACCCGCGCTACCCCCAGCTCCGTTCACGGGTCGGGCTGAGCCCGGCGGCGACCCTCGCGGTGGCGGGCCACCCGGAGTTCGGCTGGCACCCGTCGCTCGCGGGCCTGAAGCAGCTCTACGACGCGGGCAAGGTGACGGTGCTCCCGGCCGTGGACTACGCGAACCCGGACCAGTCGCACTTCAACTCGCAGATCTTCTGGCGCACCGGCGTCGTCGGCCAGACGTTCGACCGCACCGGCTGGCTGGGCCGGACGATCGACGCGATCGGCGGCACCGACAACCCCCTGCAGGCGATCAGCATGGGCTGGAGCCTCGACCCCATCCTGCTGTCCCGCCGGGCGCCGGTTGCGACGGTCTTCGACCCGGGCTCGTTCGGGTTCAACATCCCGGACGTCTGGAGCTCCGAGGCGGCCCTCGGACCGTACCGCGGCGCGACGTCCGGCGCGCGGACCGCCGCGCGCAAGGCCGCTCAGCAGGCGTATCGCGGCGCGATCAGCGTGTACGACCGGCTTGCGCCGTTGCGGGTCGACGACAACCAGATTCCGCCGGCACCGCTCCCCTACCCCGATGAGCACCTGGGCCGCGGCCTGCGCAACCTCGCGCGGATGCTCGGCGCGGGATTCGGCACGCGGATCGCCACGATCAGCCAGAGCGGATACGACACCCATGACGACCAGACGCAGAACCACGCCGAGATCCTGAAGACCCTCGGCGACTCGTTGCTCGCCTGGCAGGCCGACCTCGATGCGCGCGGGCTGTCGGATCGGGTCCTCACGCTGGTGTGGAGCGAGTTCGGGCGGCGCGCGGAGGACAACGACTCGGGTGGCACCGACCATGGGGCGGGGGGATGCGTCATGCTCGTCGGCAACCATGCGAACGGGGGCGTCCAGAGCGAGTTCCCCGGCCTCTCCCGCCTCGACGAAGACGGGAACCTGCTGGTGACGACCGAGTTCCGCACCCTCTACGCGAGCCTGCTGGAGTCGTGGCTCGGCGTCGAGGCCGGCCGGATCCTGCCGCGCGTCGACGGCCGGCGCCTCGCCCTCGTCAGGTAGCCGGCCGACCCGACGAGCGGGACGGCGCTATCGAACCGCCGGCGAGATGCCGAGCGGCATCCCGGCGGCGATCACGGCAGCCGCCTCGTCGGCCGGGAGCGGCGTGCTGAAATGGAAGCCCTGTCCGAGGGCGCAGCCGAGTCGCACGAGCGTCACCGCTTCGTCGGGGTGCTCGATGCCCTCGGCGATGACATCGAGGTCGAGCGCCGAGGCGAGCCGGAGAATCGTCTCGGTCAGCTGCTCCTGACCGGTCCCGAGCCCCTGCACGAAGGGGGACGCGAGCTTCAGCACATCGATCGGAAGCTGCTGCAGGTACGCCAGCGCCGAGAACCCGGTCCCGAAGTCGTCGATGGCGATGCGCACGCCGCGGGCCTTGATCATCTCGAGCCGCGCGATCGTGCGCTCGGTGTCGTCCACCAGAACGCTCTCGGTGAGCTCGAGCAGCAGGCGCGACGGCTCCATCTCGGTCTGGCGGATGACCCGTTCCAGCTCGCTCAGGAGGTTGCCCCGGTGCAGCTGATGGCCCGAGAGGTTGACGCTGACGTAGAGGCCGTCCGCCCGCGGATACGCCGCGACCCACTCGCAGAACTGCCTGCAGGCCTCCTCGAGGATCCAGCTCCCCATCGCGCCGATGAGCCCGGCCTCCTCGGCGAGCGACACGAACTCGCTCGGCAGGATCAGGCCGTGCTCCGGGTGCTGCCAGCGCACCAGCGCCTCGAACCCGCGGAGCTCGCCCGAGCGCAGCGCCACGATCGGCTGGTAGTACATGACGAGCTGCTGCCGCTCGATCGCCCGCTGCAGCTCGCCCCGCAGCTCCATCTGCCGCAGCACCGGCCCGTGCATGCCCGGCTCGAACCGCTTGAAGCGGCCCTTCCCCGAGTTCTTCGCGACGTACATCGCGACGTCGGCGTTGCGCAGAAGCCCATCGACGGTGGTGCCGCCATCCGGGGTTGCCGCGATGCCGAGGCTGCCGCGCGTGAACACCTCGTGCCCGTCCAGCAGGAACGGCGAACGGAGCGCCGCGAGGATCCGGTTCGCGACCGCTTCAATCGCGCGGTTGGCGTCGAAGTCGTCGATCTCGAGGACAACGGCGAACTCGTCGCCACCGAGCCGGGCGGCCGTGTCCGTGGGCCGGAGGCACTCAACGAGGCGCCGCGACGCGGCGTTCAGCAGAGCGTCCCCGGACTGGTGGCCGAGGGTGTCGTTGACGGTCTTGAAATCATCGAGGTCGATGAAGATCACCGCGACGGCGCCGATCGGGTTCCGCGCGCGACGCGCGAGCGCCTGCCCGAGGCGATCCTCGAAGAGGGCGCGGTTCGCGAGACCCGTGAGCGTGTCGTGGAACGCCTGGTGCGCAAGGCGCGATTCGAGCTCGCGCCGCTCGGTCACATCGCGCATCGTGAGGACGATCCCGGCGACATTGGCGTCGGCGCGCAGATCCGCGACGATGACCTCGACGTGCCGGTAGGCGCCGTCGGCGCGCCGCAGGCGCCAGTCGACGAGACCGCCGTCGACCAGCAGCGACGGGCCACGCTCGACGTCGCCGGGATGAAGGAGCCGTGAGATGCTCCTGCCCTCGAGGGTGCCGGGCTCGTACCCGAGCATCCGCGTGATCGAACGGGTCACGAACCGGATGATGCCGCCGGGCTCGATCACCGCGATCACGTCCGACGCGTTCTGCACGAGCGACCGGAACCGCTCTTCACCGGCACGGGCGTGAAGGCTCTCCGTGAGGGCTGCGGTCTCGATTGCGAGCGCCGCCTGGGACGCCACCGTCTCGATCGCGCGGCGGCGAGCCTCCCCGGGAACGCGGTCGAGGGACACGCTCAGCAGGCCGGCGATCGCACCGTCGACCACGAGCGGCGCCAGCAGGGATTGAGGATGGTCCACCGCCGCGGCGATCGCCGCTGCCACCGGTCGCTCGACGTCGTGGTCCTCGAGCGCGAGCGTGGCGGAATCGGCAACCCTCAGCTGGTCGACGACCCGCTTCGGGAGCGCCGAGAGCGCGAGGGTCTGCGGCCTGGCTCCCCGGCGGCCGCGCCCGGTCACCAGTCGCAAGACGTCTCCGTCGCCCACGAACAGCCGGACCTCGGCACGAGGCCGATCCCGGACCAGCGTCGCGGCCGCATCGGCCGCCGTCGCGTAGATGGCGCCGCGATCGGTGGCCGCGACCAGCGAATGGGCCGAACGGCGGAGGGTCTTCTCACGGCCGGTCGCCTCCGCGTGGTTCTGCGCCACGGAGGTGAGGGCGCGGACGAGTCCCGCCATCCTGAGGAGGATGAGCACGAACAGGACGACCGTCCCGGCGACGACAACGGGGACGTTGAAACGGGCATCGAGGCTGGAGCGCACGATCAGGGCGATCGGACCGGCGACGGCCGCCAAGCCGAGCATGACCAGCCGCGTCGTGGAGATGGATTGCGCCAGCTCGACGCGCAGCTCCCCGAGGTCGCTCATCTGGGGATGCAGCGCGGCGGCGGCAATGAGCCCGGCCCCGATGATCCACAGCATCCGGATCGGCGCCTCGCCGCCCAGAAGCCCGTCGAACGTCCAGGCCGCATCGATGGTGTCTGCCGCGAGCATGAATCCCGCGCCGGCGAGGAGCAGCCGCGCCGGCGCCGTCGATGCGCCCGAACCGAAGAGCAGGCGGACGGCGACGGTGAGGAGCACGATGTCGAGCACCGGGATCGAGAACGCGACGAGCCGATCGACCACGTCGATGTCGGTGCGACGGGTGATCGGCTCGAGGATCGCCACCCACGACACCACGCCGGCGCCGATCGCGACGATCGCCGGGTCGAGGATCCCGCGGCGGCGCCCGCCGGGGGGCTGTGGGATGGTGAGCCAGAGCCCGACCGTCAGCGACAGCAGCGCCAGCACCCTGATCGGGACGACCCAGGCGGCGCTGGGGCCATGACCGACCTGCTCGACGATCTCCGCGCCGCCGAGCACGAGGAAGCCGGTGCCCATGAGCCACCAGGGCTGATCGTTGGGCTCATCGTTGCGGCGCGGCCCGTGGACGCACGCGGCCGCGGCGAGCGCGCACGCAAAGAGGAGCACCGCGAGAGCGGGCAGTCCTCCGCCAGCCATGCCGTACGCGACGGCGCAGACGGCGAGCGCCGCCGGCACCAAGCGCCAGGAGTGGGGGTTCACCTTGGAGGTATCGGCCCCGCTGTGGCTCCACATGAGCCATCGCGCCTGCCGTTTCCAGGGGGATTACTCGATCGGCTCCGCTGGGCGCGCCGGGCTCTCGGGGTCCTTGCCGGCGACCGAGGCGACGTAGGCCGCGACGTCGTCGGCATCCTTGCCGGTCACGATGTTCGCCGGCATGATCGGCTCGGTCCGCTGCTCCGGCTTCTCGATCCAGTAGCGCACGACGCCCTCGAACGAGCTCTGCTCGAAACGCTGCTTTCGGGCCGCGCGGAACGCGTCGTCGAGGTTCGGGCCGACCGTAGCGGTCGTCCCCGCGTCGGCGAGGGTGTGGCAGCCGCCACATCCGTTCTTGAACTTCGCCTCGCCGTTCGCGACGTCGCCGCCGCTGCCGCCACAGCCGGCGACGATCGCGGCGGCCGCGGCCAGCGCGAGGACGCCGGCCAACGCGGCGTGATGGCCGAATCGGGACACCGGTCGCTCCATCAGACGAGGTACACGCTGACGTAGAGGAACACCCAGACGACGTCGACGAAGTGCCAGTAGATCGACGCCGCCACCAGGGGCCCGGCGTCCCCGTGGCTGAACTCGCCGCGACGGGCGCGGTTGAGCGAGAACGTCAGGGCGTTGAGGCCGATGAAGACGTGCGCGCCGTGCAGGCCGGTGAGGCAGTAGAACACGGTGCCGAACATCTGGTCCTGCGGCGTGAAACCGAGGTGGGCGTACTCGTTGATCTGGATGATGAGGAACGTCGCGCCCAGCATGATCGTGACGATGAGACCCCGGATCAGCCCCTGACGGTCGCCCGCGGCGAGCCGTTTCTCCGCCCACCACACCGTGAAGCTCGAGAACACCAGGATCGCGGTGTTGACGCCGGTGATGATCTTGGGAACCTCGAAGTTCTCGATCCCCTCGAACACCGGCGGCCACTGCGACGCGTTCGACCGCGCGATGAAGAACGCGGTGAAGAACGAGGCGAACAGCATGATCTCGGAGCCGATGAAGATCGTCATCCCGACGGTGCCGATGTTCATGCGCGACACGGGGGAGCCGCTGTGGGTGGCGGGCGCCGACCCGTGCCCGGGCGCGTGGGTCGTCATGAGCGTCCCACTTCGGCGGCGACGACGACCTGATCGACGGTCGCGCCACGCGCGACGTTCCGGATCGGGCCGAGGTCCTGGGCGACGTTCGCCACCACGAGGATCTCGGTGGGGCGGTAGACGCCGACCGCGTCGCGGGCGGCCGCGGCAAGCGCGCCGTCCATGACCTCGCCCTGTGCCGACACACCGGACCGTTGGAGGTCGTCAACCGCATGGTGCACACGCTCGACAGCGTCACGGCGGCGCGCGTTCGCCTCATCGCCCCAGGCGGGCGCCGGGACCTCGGCCGGGAGCACCAGCGTGAACCGGGCGGGTGAGCGGTCGGCCCGGATACGGACCTCATCGAGGAACGCCGCCCCACCGACCGCGTCCTGTGCAAGAACCAGCACATGGGCGAGAGCCGGCTCCGCGAGCGTGGCGCGGGACTCCTTCTGAGAGACGGTCACGTGCGAGACGGGTAGACCGGTGGCCTTGCGGATCCGGTCGACCAGGTCCTGCCGCAGCCACTGCGACTCGCCGAGGGGGTAGGTCGCGATGATGATCTCCTGGGCGTGCTCCTCCTGGGCGGCCCGGGCGACCGCCTGGACGGTGTCGCCGCTGACGACCTTTCCGGTGGCGGCGATACCGGATGTCGCGAGCACGGCGGATGCGAGTTCATGACGCCGTGTGAGCGCCGTCCGGTCGACGTCGTTGTCGGCCGGCGAGACGAACGTGAACCGCCAGTAGCCGTGCGTTCCGAGCTCGCGCACCGCGTCGAGCAGCGACTTGCCGGTCACGGTGTCGTGCGCGACGACCAGGATGTTGGGGTACTGGTTCTCGTGGAGCTCGCCGCCGCCCACCTCCTCGGGCGCGAACACGATGGCGTGACGCGCGCCGGCGACGCCGTATTGGTACGGCCCGCCGACGACCTGCGGCGTGGCGTCGAAGTTGAAGATCGACGGCGGCGACGAGACCAGCCATTCGAGGGTGCGCCCGCGCCAGGGGTTCCATGGTGCCTTGGGACCGGACCGCCACGAGGTGATGACGTTGTAGAAGAAGATGGCCGTGCCGATCACCATGAGCGCGGACGCGATGCTGATGAACAGGTTGAGCGAGGCGAAGCGGTCGTCGTAGTCGGCGACGCGCCGCGGCATGCCCTGCAGGCCGAGCCAGTGCATCGGCATGAACGTCGCATTGAACCCGAAGAACGTCAGCCAGAAATGCCACTTGCCGAGCTTCTCGTTGTACATCCTCCCGGTCATCTTGGGGAACCAGTAATAGACGCCGGCGAAGATCGTGAAGATGCTCCCGCCGAACAGCACGTAGTGGATGTGCGCGACGATGTAGTAGGTGTCGCTCGAGAAGATGTCCGCCGGCAGGGTGCCGAGGAACACCCCGGACAGACCACCGACCACGAAGGTACACAGGAACCCGAGCGCCCAGAGCATCGGCGTCTTGAGATGGAGCTTCCCTCGCCAGAGGGTCGCGACCCACGAGAACATCTTGACGCCGGTGGGGATCGCGATGATGACGGTGGTGACCATCATCGGGATGCGCAGCCACGGCGACATGCCGGAGACGAACATGTGGTGGGCCCACACGCCGAAGCCGAGGACGGCGATCGCGACGGTCGAGAACGCCACGGCCCGGTATCCGAAGATGGGTTTTCGCGAGAACGTCGCGAGGACCTCGCTGATGATCCCGAAGCCGGGCAGCATCATGATGTAGACGGCCGGGTGGCTGTAGAACCAGAAGATGTGCTGGTAGCTGACGATGTCGCCGCCGGCGCCCCAGTCGAAGAAGTGCGTGCCCATGACGCGGTCGAACAGCGTCATGAACTGCGAGCCCGCGATGAACGGCGTGCCGAACACCACGAGGGCGGAGGTCGTCGCGTTCGCCCATACCAGGAGCGGCATGCGCCAGACGGTCATCCCGGGCGCGCGCATCGTGATGATGGTCACCAGGAAGTTGACCGCGGTCATGATCGACGAGGCGCCGGCGAACTGGACGCCGACCTCGAAGAGGGTCGTGCCCGTGCCGGCCTGGACCGACAGTGGCGCGTACGCAGTCCAGCCGGACGAGTAGCCGCCGAGGATGATGCCCATGAGGATCATCACTCCCGCCGGCGGGAGCATCCACACCGACAGCGCGTTCAGCTTCGGGAACGCCATGTCCTTCGCGCCGATCATGATCGGCAGGATGAAGTTGGCCAGTCCGGCGAAGGCCGGGATGACGACCAGGAAGATCATCAGGGCGGCGTGGCCGCTGAAGAGCGCGTTGAAGCCCTCGCCGTTGGTGATGGTCTGGCCCGGCTGGGAGAGCTCGACGCGGACGAGCTCCGCGAGGCTGCCGGAGATGACCATGAAGCTGAACACCACGACGAGGTACTGGACGCCGATGACCTTGTGGTCGGTGTTGACCCGCAGGTAGTCCCGCCAGCTCGTGGCGCCGTGGAAGCTGTGGTCCTCGTAGTCGACGTGCTTGCCGACCATCCACCTGCCCCACCAGTCGAAGCAGCCGATCCCGATCAGGAACCCAAGGACGCTGAAGATGCTGGTGGTGGTGACGTAGACCTGCTCGTTCCAGAGCGGATCCATGCCGAACACCGCGCGCAGGAAGAGCGGCAGCAGCAGGCCGGCGAGGACGCCGAGCACGATCCCCCAGAACGCCCTGATCCACCAATGACGCGGCGAGCGGTGGTCGGTGTGGTGGCTGTGGCCACCACCCGACCCGTGCGGGATGGGGGTGCCGGTCGTGGGTGCGTGAGTGGCCATCTACTTCGTCGTCGCGGTCGCGGCGTCGGCCTTCGCCTTCTGGGCCCAGGCGTTGTAGTCGCTCGTGCTCAGGGTGATCATCTGCGCGCGCATCACGCCGTGGCCGGCGCCGCACAGCTCGGTGCAGACGATCGGGTAGGTCCTCCCCGCGTACTCGGGCTTCATCGTGAAGCGGACGCGGTCGTTGACGATGCCGGGGACGGCGTCGCCCTTGATCCGCGTCTCGTAGACGAAGAAGCTGTGGATCACCTCTTTGGCACGGAGGTTGAGGATCACCTGGCGGTCGACCGGGACGCGTAGGTCGCCGGTGGTGACACCGAGGTCGGGATAGGTGAACTCCCAGGCGAACTGCTGGGCGAGCACCTCGATGCGCAGCGGCCCCTGGCCGGCCTTCGCGACATCTTCGTTCTTGATGAGCACGACCGCGCCCCACGCTGCGGTGATGCCGATCATCACCGTGGGAACCGCGGTCCAGACGATCTCGAGGAGCGTGTGCCCGTGGATCGGGGGCCCGTCGGACTCGTCGCCCTCGGGAGCCCGGAATCTCCAGGCCGAGTAGAGCGTGAATCCGACGACGATCGCAAAGATCGCGATGCTCGCCCAGACCGTCCACCAGATCAGCAGGTCGACGCGGTCCGCCTCGACGGCGGCGGGGTCGGGCAGCCAGTCGATGGTGAGCGCGACGACCACCGAGATCGCGGCGATGACGGTCGTGATGATCGCGATCGGGAGAGCGTGACCGCTGCTCAGGGCCTTCCTCAGCACGGCCGGGACGCTACCACGCGCCAGGGTCCACAACCGCACTGGTGAACCCGGTCAGACGTCCCTGCTCGGGGGTGCCGATCGGGCCACACTGAGTGCTCCATCGAGCGGTCGCGGCGATCCACCCGCCCCCAGCCGGTAGCCCTTTCGCCCCGGCCGCGCCAGCCACGTTGAATGATGTATCGGGCCGCCGGCGAAGATGACGGTGTCGTCCCCTCACGAGGAGCAGTTCGATGAAGAAGCTCGTCCTCGCCGCGACGATCGCGGTGACCGCGGGCCCGGCCGGTGCGGCCGTGGCGCTCCCGCCGTTCACGACCGCGGGGAAGTCCGCCGCCGATTCGATCGCCCAGCGCGAGCTCGTCGCGTTCCGCACGGCGACCCACGCCACGTTCGATCGGATGGTGTTCCAGTTCCGGGGCGGAACACCCGGCTACAACGTCCGGTACGTCCCCCGGATCATCCAGGACGGCTCAGGGGCGACGGTGCCACTGCTCGGCACGCGGTTCCTGGCGATCCGCTTCGCCGTGGCCCGCGCGCATCCGCTGAACGGCTCGACGTCGAACGTCCCGAGGGTGCGGACGCCGCTGTTCCCGTCGATCCGGCAGGCGAAGGTCGCCGGGGACTTCGAGGGCATCGTGAGCTACGGTGCCGGCGTCGCCGGCCGCAAGGCGTTCCGGGTGCTCAAGCTGACCGGACCGCCACGGATCGTGGTCGACGTCCGGCACTGACCGTCACTCGGGGCGCCGCGTCGCGACCCGGATGCGGCGGGCCGGGAGGCTCGGCCGTTACGAGGGTGTGGTCGCCAGCGGCTGACGCGCCGGACCGCGCAGGGCGATGGCGAGGCAGACGACGAAGAGCGCGGCGCCGACGATGTACGGCAATGGCACGCTCGCCTCGAACATGGCTCCCGCGGCGAGCGGGCCGGCGACCCGCGCCAGACCGCTCGCCGACGCGACCACCCCGAGCATGGCGCCCTGGTCCGCGTCGCCCACGGCCTTGGAGACCAGGGTCGTGACCGTCGGGAAGACCAGCCCGGATGCCGCCAGCAGCGCCGCGACCGGGAAGAGCGCCCACAGCTCGGTCGTCACCGCGAGGAGCCCGAGCGCAACGCCGGTCAGCACCAGCCCGGCGACGAGCACGCGCTGCTCACCGAACCGGGTGACGAGCGGGCCGATCGCGCGTCCCTGGACGACCGCCACGACGATCCCGATGTAGGTGAAGATGAGCCCGGTCTCGACGAGCCCGAAGTCGAAGCGCCGCTCGCCGAGCAGCGCGAACGTCTGCTCCATCCCGACGAACGCGAACGTGCCCAGAAACGTGATCGCGATCATCGGCGCGATCTGCCCGCTGCCGAGAGCCAGGCGTATGAGCTCGCGGCGCGACGATCTCGGCGCGGGGCGGCGCTCCGGCTCCGGCAGCCGTTTCCACGCGAGCAGGAGGTTCGCGGCGGCGACTGCGGCGGCGACGAAGAACGGGGCACGTTTGTCGACCAGCGCGCACAGCCCGCCGATCGCCGGACCGAGCACGAACCCGAGCCCGAAGGCCGCTCCGATGAGGCCCATGCCCCTGGCCCGCTCCTCGGGACCGGTGACGTCCGCGACATACGCCTGCGCGGCGGCGTACGAGGCGCCGGCGATGCCGTTCAGGATACGCGCGACCCAGAGGAACCACAGGGCCGTCGCGAAGCCGATGAGCAGCGACGACACGACGGTGCCGGCGAGCGCGACGAGGATCACCGGCCGACGTCCGTACCGATCCGACAGACGCCCCCACACGGGGGCGAAGAGGAACTGCATGAGCGCATAGGAGGCCGCCAGCCCGCCGATCACCGTCGGCGACGCGCCGAGGTCCTGCGCGTAGATGGGGAGGATCGGGATGACGATGCCAAACCCGATGAGGTCGATCACAACCGTCGTGAAGACGATCCCCAACGGTGAGATCAGAAACGTGCCGAGCCCGTGTCCCTCGCGCCTGCCGCGGCGCGATCTCATGCAGTGCCCCGCTGACCGGTCACCGCACGTCCCGAACGGGCATTAGACGACCGCGTCGATCGCGAGCGCGGCGAACAGCAGCGCCAGGTACAGCATGGAATACGAGAATGTCGACCGGGCGTGGCGCTCGTCGGGCGCGCGCGACAGCTGCCAGGCGGAGGTGAGGAACAGCGCCCCGAGCACGAGCGCCGACGCGAGGTAGAGGCCGCCGGAGATGCCGGCCGCAACCGGGAGCAGGCTCACGCCGACCAGGACGGCGGTCCACAGCAGCACCTGTCGCGCCGTCTCTTCGACGCCCCGGACCACCGGCAGCATCGGCACGCCGGCCTCCGCGTAGTCGCGGCGCAGGAGCAGGGCGAGCGCCCAGAAGTGGGGCGGCGTCCAGTAGAAGACGATCGCGAACAGGATGAGCGCGCCGAGCCCGACGCTTCCTTCCGCGGCCGCCCAGCCGACCAGCGGGGGCACGGCGCCGGCTGCCCCGCCGATCACGATGTTCTGCGTCGTGGCGCGTTTGAGCCACCAGGTGTAGAGGAACACGTACAGCACGAGCCCCAGCATCGCGAGGCCCGCGGTGAGCCAGTTGACCCCGAAACCGAGGATCAACGCGCTGGCGGTGCTGATCACGAGCGCGTAGACGAGCGCGTGGGTCGCGCCGATCCGGCCCGCGACGATCGGCCGGTTGGACGTGCGGCGCATCCGGGCGTCGATGTCGCGGTCGAACCACTGGTTGATCGCGTTCGCGCCGCCGGCGGCGAGGTAGCCGCCGATCATCGTCCACAGCACGGTCCGTCCCGACGGCCACCCGTGCTGGGCCATGATCATCGCCAGCAGCGTGGTGAGCAGGAGCAGCGAGATGACGCGCGGCTTGGTGAGCCGTACGTAGTCGGCCATGAGGGTGGTGGCGCGGCTGGCGAAACCCGGGGCGGAGACGGCGCGCGTGGTCACCAGGCGGCCCGCCCGGCCAGCACGAGCAGGAGCACGAGGAAGCCCGCGGGGAGCACCACCCAGAGCCGTTCGAGGGCACCGCCACGACCGCGCGGCGCGACCGTCCAGTCGGCACGGGCGACCAGCCCACCGGCGAGGACGATCAGGAGCAGCGCGGCGATGAAAGCGAATGCGGACAACGGCCCGAGCATAACCCAGCCCCCTCGCCGCCGATGGGCGGGGTGTCCCACCGACGCCACCCCGACCGGGCACCTCGTTGACACGGCCCACGTCGGGGGACACCCTTCCGACGTGCACCACGACGTCATCGTCCTCGGCGCAGGACCCGCCGGCCTGGGCGCCGCTCTGGCCCTCGCGCGTGACGGCGCGCGGGTGGCGCTGGTCGAGGCGTCGAACCGGGTCGGGGGCCTGTGCGTCACGCTCCGCCGCGTTCATCCAT
>CAYTRV010000052.1:0-14611 GCA_964440285.1 uncultured Bifidobacteriaceae bacterium | reverse complement strand
GCCAGACGGTCAGGCCGTCCTCGTCCGACCGGACGATCCTCCTGCCGCGGTAGGGCTCCGGGACGTGCCGCTCCTTGTGCTGCACGAACGAGGTGATCACGTGCACCTCGTGTCCCCGTGCGGCGAGGGCACGGGTGTGGTGCCAGTGGCGCACCCCGCCGGGCTGGTCGCCCCGGACGAAGTACTGGGAGACGTAGAGGACCCTCACGCCGTGCGTCCGGCGATCTCGGCGTAGAGCGCGACGAGCTTGGCGGCCTCCCCCTCGAACGTCATCCGCTCGAGGAAGGCGGCGCGGCCTGCGGCGCCCATTCGGGCGGGGTCGCGCAACAGCTCGGTGAGCGCGGCGGCGTGGGCGGCGGGGTCGTCGTGGGGCACGATCATCCCGCAGCCCGCCTGGCCGACGATCGCCGCCGTGCGCGTCAGGTTGCTCGCCACGAGCGGCCGGCCCGATGCCATCGCCTCCATGACCTTCGTCAACCGCCCGCGATCGTTGTTGGGCGTGCGGCGCAGCGGGATCCATACGATCGCGGCGCGAGCGAGCAGCGCCGGGACCTCGTCGTAGGGGACCGGGCCGATGTGCTCCACGCTCGCGGGCAGCGCCGGCGGGTTGCCCGGCCCTGCGAGCAGCAGGCGGGCACCGGGCGCCTCGACCATCGGGAACGCTTCGAGCATGAGGTTGAGGCCGCGCGAACCGTCGAGCGCTCCGACGTAGACCACGACCGGACCGTCCGGCGCCCCCGGCTCGGGAAAGCGGGATCGTGACGCGAAGTTCGCGACGCTCACCGACTGGATCCCGGCCTCGGCGAACCCGATCGCCATGTCCTCGGTGACGGCCACGACGGCGTCCGCCCTGCCCGCGAGCGTCCGCTCGAGGCGTTCGACGGCGACCGCGGTGGGCAGCCGCAAGGGCCCGGGGATCCAGGGCTTGGTCCGGGTCGTCTGCCCGAGGTACTCGTGAGCGTCGTAGATCACGGGCCGCCCGGTGAGACGTCGAAGCAGCCATGCGGCGGGGAGGAGCTCAGGGTCGTGGATGTGCACGATGTCGGCTCGCCGGCGCCGGGCCTCGGCCACCAGGCGCCACCCGGCGAGGAGCCGTCGCGACCTGGCCGGTCGCTGCGCGAGCCCGAGCACCGTCGCGTCGGCTCCGGCTGCACGGAGCGCCATGACCTCCTTGTGGAAGATGCGGCCGTCGTCTGGACGGTGCACGCTGGTCAGGTGGAGCACCCGCAGTCCGTCCAGCCTGCTGGGAGCCGGCGGCGAATGGTCGCCGGCGGGTCCCAGCCGCCATCCCCGGGCGACGAGCCCGTCGAGGGCCGCTTCGTCCCAATCGCCGAGGGCGATCCCCGATCCCGGGCCGGTCTCGTTCGCGCGGCCGATCAGCCGCACCAACCGGGCGTCGGGAGGCAGGCTCAGCGCAACGGATTCCCCTGCGACGACGGTGCGCCCCGAGAGGCGAGCGGCCTCGTCAAAGGACAGCCTGCGTTCCACCAGGACGACGGGGCGGGTCACGTCGGGCCAGACCGAGCCGACCTCCGCCCCCGCGGCGACCGCAAGTCGCAGGGCGCGCTCATCGTGGGCGCCGACCATGACCGTCGGGACGATGCCCCGCCAGGTGGCCGCGCGAAGCCGGGCGCCGAGATCCGCGTCGTCGCCCGCGCAGACGAGCGCGACCTCGCGGGTCGCGCCGCTCACCCGACCAGCGCCTCGTAGAGGCCGACGTGCGTGCGCGCGTTGGCTGCCCAGGTGTACGTCGTGGTCGCCCGGGCGAGGGCCTCGGCTTCGAACCGCGCCCGCAGCGCGTCGTCGCCGAGGAGCCGCCGGAGGGCCGCGGCGAGCGCACCGGCATCTCGCGGTGGGACGAGCAGGCCGGTCGCGCCGTCGTCGACGATCTCGGGGGTGCCGTCGACGGCGGTCGCCACGACCGCCCGTCCGCAGGCCATCGCCTCGCAGACGACGGTCGGGAGTCCCTCGCTGAGGCTGGGCAGGCAGAACACGTCGCCGGCGGCCATCCACAGCGCGACGTCGTCGTGCGCCACCTTGCCGGCGAACCGGATGCGGTCGTCGACGCCGAGCGCCCGGGCGCGCGCCTCCAGCGTGTCGCGCAGCTCACCGATGCCGGCGACCGTCAGCAGGGGTGCGCCCTCGGGGTCGCGGGCCAGGAGCCCCATCGCCTCGAACAGCGTGTCGATCCCCTTGCGCGGGGTGAGGACGCCGACGAAGGAGATGATGCGCCCGTCGAGCGGCAGGCCGAGACGACGGCGGGCATCGGCGCGGTCGCGGGGGAAGAAGACCCTCGTGTCGGCGCCGTTGGGGACCACCGCCACCGGACGCTGCGGCGTCGCAAGGTCCTCGCACGCCGCCCGCATCGCCCGGCTGACCGCGACGATCTGGTCCACCCACGCGACCGCTTCCTGCACCTGGCTGCGTTGCCGACCGCCGCGCGCCGGCACGTCCAACACGTCGGCGCGGTGCGCGGTCGCCAGCACGGGAACGCCGAGTCGGCCGCCGACCCGGGCGGCGGCCCATCCGTCGGGCACGAGCATGTGCGCGTGGATGACGTCGAACGGCCAGCGGCTGCGGATGCGACCGAGCGGACCGGCGATCGCGAATCGCATCGACTCCGCGTTCCAGTGGCCGAGCCGGCTGCCCGGGAGCGTGAGCTTGCGGGGGTAGAGCACGGGTACCCCGTCAACCCGGTCGACCCCGGGCACATCACGGTACCGCGCCCACCGCTTCACCAGCGGCGGCGCCACCCCCTTGGGGGAGACGACGCGGACGTCGTGTCCGAGCTCGACCAGTGCGCCGACCTGCTCGTGCACGAACGTCCCGGCCGTCGGGTCGGCCGGGCTCGGGTAGAGGTGGGAGAGCACTAGGATCCTCACGTCGTCCGCCTCGCGAGCACGATCGTCAGCATGCCGAGCCCGAACGTGATCCACATCGGGGCGAAGGCGATCACGGACGACGGTCCCAGCGATCCCACGACGAAACCCACCAGGGCCAGTCCCCCCGAAAGCCCGAGCCATCGGATGAGCGGGTCGCCGGATCGTCGGGCGGCCCGGAACTGGCCGCGCAGGAGCGTCAGGTACAGGGCGCAGTAGAGCGCGAGTCCGGCCACCCCGAGGTTCACCACGACCTCGAGCCACCAGTTGTGGAGGTTCTCGACGCCGGTGAAGTTCGCAAGCGAGCGGATCTGCGTCTCGGCGTTGCCGGCGCCGACGCCCAGTCCCTGCGTCCTGCCGACCAGCCCGAGGCCCTCGTCGAGCACGGAGGACCGCACGGCGCCGGAGCCCAACTGCTGTTTACGTTGCTCGATCAGCAAGCCGATGTCGAGCTTGGTCACGGCGTCCTCCGGCAGTGGCAGCAGCCCGCCGCCGCCGAGGGACGGGAGCACCAGGAGCGCGCAGAGCGCGGCGACGCCCACGCCGGCGACCGCCCGCCCACGGCGCCGCCGGTCGGTCGCGAGCACGACCACCAACCCGCCGATGACGAGGAACGCGGCGAGGAGGTTCGACCGGCTCCCCGTGAACAACAGCGCCGCGAGGGTCACGGCGCCTCCGACGACCCCGAGGGCGATCAACCGCGCGTCGCGGAAGACCACCGGCATGCACAGGAAGTACGGCAGGGTGAGCGCCAGGTAGGTGGCGAAGTTGTTCTGGTTGCCGAACAGGCTCGTCGCCGCGAACGCCGCGTCACGTGAGCGGCCGAGCAGCGCGGATGTGGGCAGGCGGATGCCGAAGCGCAACTCCGCGATTGCCACCGCGCTGGCGAATGCGAACGTCACACCGAGCGCGATGATCAGCCTGATCGCCATCCGGCGGTCGCGGCAGGCGAGCGCGATCCCGACCGCCAGGGCGGCCATCGTCGCCAGCAGCCCGGTCCAGCGCAGCGCCGCGACCGGGTCCTCCGCCCATGTGACCGACAGGAGCGCCCACGCGACCAGCGCGAGCAGCAGCCCGGCGGGGCGCGGCAGCCCCCGCGGGATGACCAGGCGGCCGTCGACGAGGAGATACGCGACGAGCCCGAGCCCGAGCAGCACGATGATGACGCGGAAGCCGAACGCCTGCGGCGCCTGCGGGACCGCGAGGTTCGGCCCGAGGATCGCCGCGATGGCCGCCGCGCCGACCCCGAATCGTCCGAGGCGCGAAAGGCGTGTCCGGGCGAGGAGGGTGACCGCGAGGGCGACGACGGCGAGCGCGAGCCCCAGGAGTGGCTGCACGACGGCCAGCGTCCCCGCGATCACGACGCCGGCTGCGAGGGCGGCCAGCGCCGGCCATGGCAGGGCGCGATCGGGCATCGGGGCCGGAGGGTAGCAGCGACCGTCGCGGGAACCACCGCGCGACCGGTCGGCACTGGATATCCTTCCAGGATGAGCGTGCGACCCGCGAGCGACCCTTCGGCACTCGAGCACGGAGTGCTCCCGCTCGGAAGTATCGCGACGGTCTGGCGGCAGTGCTTCGGTCGCGGAGCGGTGTCGTGAGCACCGGCGGGACGCGGTCGCCGGGACCCGGCGCCGACCGCATCAGCCTGCTCCAGCGGTTGCAGCTCGCCACCGTCATCGCGGTGGCCCTCGCGATCGTCGTGACCTCCATCGTGATGGGCCGGAGCATCCTCTCGACCGGAGCCGGACAGGATCGCGCGCACATGGTCGGGGAGAGCCTGGTGGACCTGCGCTACGAGATGCGAACCGCCCAAACCGGCTTCTGGCGTAGCCTCGTCGCCGGGGCGGACCCGCTGATCGCCGAGGGAGCCCGCGATACGTTGCTCGGTGCGAACCGCGGCCTGCAGCGGCTCTTGTCCGAGCGCGCCGGGCGGCCGGACGAACTCCCCGCCATCTCCGCAGTGGCCGCGGCCACCGCGGAGATGGCGACCGTGATGTCGTCTGACGCATCGCGGATCGCGCCGGGGTCGACGCCGGTCGGGGCGCTCATCGCCCGCTTGGATGGGACCATCACGCGCGTCGAGACCGCCGTGACCACGTGGCTTGACCTGATCGATGCCGACATCGGCGCGCGGTCTCGCGCCGACGATCGCGTGATCGCCCGCCTCATCACGCTCCTCGGGTTGATGGTCGCCGTGCTCGTGGTCGCCGGGTTCGGGCTGTGGCTTGCGATCGACCGCGCGCGCCGCGTCGCGATGGCGGAGATCGCGGCGGAGCGGGATGCCACCGTCGCTGTGATCGGATCGGTGCAGGATGGGCTGGCGGTGCTCGACCGGGACGGCCTGATGGTCGACGTCAACGAGCAGCTCTCGGCGTTGACCGGCAAGCCGGCCTCCGAGCTCATCGGCGCCCAGCCCCCATGGGCAGCGAACCTGCCCGGCGGGTTCGAGGGTGAGGTCGACCTGGAGCTTCGCGGCGCCGCCGGCATGGCGCGATCGGTGATTCTCACATCGTCGGTCATCGCATCCGGTCACGCCGCGGGCGGGCATGTGCACGTCCTCAAGGACGTCAGCGACCGCCGTCGGGCGGAGACGGAGGTCCGCGAACTGGCGGTGGAGCAGGAGGTCCTTCGCCGCGTCGCAACCGTGGTCGCCAGCGGCGCCGAGCCCAACGAGGTGTTCGACCTGGTCGCGAAGGAGATCGCGCTCCTGCTCGGCGTGGAGGTCGGGGTGGTGAGCCGCTTCGACGCAATCGGCGAGCGGGCGGTCGACGTGGGGGTCTGGGTCGCGCCGGAATCGTTCGCCGAGCGCCCACCTGCCCGGATCCCCCTCGACGGCGGCGCGCCGATCGCGCGGGTTCACCGCACCGGACGTCCCGCGCGGGTCGACGATCTTCGCGCGATCGATGAGAAGACCGCGGGGCTGCTCGTGGGGCACGGCTTCCGGGGCGGCGTGGCGGCCCCCGTACAGGTCGGGGCGATCCGCTGGGGGGCGGTCGTCGCCCTCACGACCCGCGAGCGGGGGCTCCCGCGCGGCGCCGAGGATCGCCTCGCACGCTTCGCCGAGCTGGTCGGCCTGACCGTGGCGAATGCGGATGCCCGCGCGCGCCTTGCCAGCCAGGCGGCGACGGATCCCCTGACAGGACTCGCGAACCATCGCAGCTTCCACGAGCGGCTCGAAGCCGAGGTGGCCCGAGCTCGGGCCGAGGACGGCGAGCTCGCGCTGGTGATCTTCGACCTCGACCGCTTCAAGGACGTCAACGACGCGTTCGGTCACCAGCTCGGCGACGAGATCCTGGCGGAGGCGGCGCGGCGACTCGCCGGTGAGGCCCGGTTCGGCGAGCTCGTCGCCCGGGTGGGCGGCGAGGAGTTCGCCTGGATCCTGCCCGGGAGCGACGGCATCAACGCCTGGCGGGCCGCCGAGCGGGCACGCCGTGCGGTCGCGGCGAGCCCGTTCGCCGGCGACGTGGGGTATGTCACGGCGTCGGCCGGCGTCGCCGATCTCACCCAGGCGAACGACACAGCGGCGCTCCTGCGCCTCGCGGACGGAGCGCTCTACTGGGCCAAGGCAAACGGGCGCAACGTCACGTTGCGCTACTCACCCGAGGTCGTCCAGGAGCTCTCGGCGGCGGAACGCGCGGAGCGTCTCGCTCGCAGCCAGGGCGTGACCGCCCTCCGGGCGCTCGCCTGGGCGGTCGACGCGAAAGACCCCTCCACAGCCCGGCACGCGGAGCGGGTGGCCGCGGTGGCCGTGCGCCTCGGATCGAGCCTCGGGTGGAGTCAGGAGCAGCTGATGCTGCTCGAGGAGGCGGCGCTCGTGCACGACGTCGGCAAGATCGGGGTTCCGGACGCGTTGCTGTTCAAACCCGACCTGCTGACTCCAGACGAGCGCACGCTCGTCGAGATGCACGCGGCGCTGGGAGCCGAGATCGTCTCCGACGTGCTGACCGACGAGCAGGTCGCGTGGGTCCGCGGCCACCACGAGCACTGGGACGGCGCCGGGTATCCGGACCGGTTGAGCGGGGACGCCATCACGCCCGGGGCGCGCATCCTCGCCGTCGCCGACGCGTGGGATGCGATGACCAGCGTTCGCGTGTACGGCACCCCGCGCGAACCCATCGCGGCGCTCGCGGAGGTGGAGCGGTGCTCGGGCAGCCAGTTCGCCCCGGAGATCGGGGAGGCGCTTCAGCGGCTCTGGACGGAGGGCAGGCTGACGCTCACGGATGTGCCGGGCGCAGTGGTCTGACCTGGCGCCCGAATGCTGAAGCACTACGGCGTGCGCCCGAGCCGCGCGACGGCTGAGCTGAGCACCTCGGCGACGCGCAGGGCCTGGCGGTCCACGCCGTGGGCCGCTGCGGCTGTCCGGCAGGTCCCGACGGACGGCGGATCGGCGAGGAGCCCGAGCACGCCGCGGGCGATCGACCTGGGATCCATGGGGTCGACAAGTACCCCCGCGCGGCCGACGACTTCGGCCACCCCGCCGATTCGCGTCGCCGCCACCGGCCGTCCGCTGGCCATCGCTTCGAGCGCGACGACGCCAAGCGGCTCGGCGAGGCTGGGGATCGCGAGCACGTCTGCGGCCGCCATCCAATCCGCCACGGCGGTGTTCGGCAACGCGCCCGCCGTCACGACCGAGCCGGCCAGTCCCAGGCGCTCCGCCCCGATGCGCACCGACCCGGCGAGCGGGCCGTCGCCCACAAACGCGAGCCGGGCATCGGGACGGGCGCCGCGGATCTGGGTGAACGCTTGGAGGAGTCGGAGCGGGTTCTTGCGGTCTGTCAGGCCACCGACCGCGAGCACCATGGGGCCGCTTGGGAGGCCGAGCCGTGTTCTGGCCTCGATCCGGTCGGCCGGCCGGAAGCGTTGGAGGTCGACGCCCATGTTCGCGATGTACACCGGTGGGAGAGCGATGCCCGATCCGCGGAGCTCCGCGGCGAGGTAGCGGCTCACGCAGATCACGGAGGACGCCCCGGCGAGGGCGGCACCGGTCATGCCGCGGATGCGGGCGTTCTGGAGGTTCCGTACGTCACGGCCATGCGCGGTGACGACCCACGGCCGGCTCATCAGGCGTCCGCAGGCGGCTGCGACGGCGCCCGTGGGGAACAGGTAGTGGGCGTAGATGACATCTGCCGGACGGGTCCGCGTCAGCGCACGGTGGGCGAGGCGGGCGTACTTCGCCGGCGTCCGGAGCGGACCGTGCGCGCGGCTGTCGATAACCACCCGATCCACATCGTGTCCGGCTCGCTCCAGCGCCGCGCACATCGCCTCCACGAACGCCCCGTAGTCCGGGTTCACCGGGCCGGGATACATGTTCGACAGGCACAGGATCCGCAGCGGCGTGACGTTCACCGTTACCCCGCGGCGAGGGGGGCGACGACCGGCAGCGCCCGGGTGGCGTCGGGCGCTGCCACGGCGCGCCGCGATCCGATCGCGACGCCGATGGCCGCGAGCGCCCACAGGTACGGATCCTCGAGGAGCGCCGAGTAGAGGAGGCTGTGGACGAAGATACCCGTGATCATCGTGAGCACGGTCCACTGTGCCCACCCGCCGGGCTCGCCCTGCCGGGAGGATCGCCAGAGCACGGCGCCGATCGCGGCGAAGAGTGCGAGAAACAGCGCGAAGCCGACGGCGCCCACCTCGGCGAGCACCGTGACCGGCGCGGTGTGTGAGATCACCACCCGCGTATTGAGCTGCTGGCGGCGTGGAAGGGAGTCGCGATAGCGCTCCGAGAAGGCGCCCAACCCGACGCCGACGACGGGCTCCATCTTCCACAGATCGACGCCACCTTCTGCCAGGCGGAAACGTCCCTCCCCGGCCCCGGCGAGCCGCTCGAGTGAGGTCGCCTTGTCGCGAACGTTCTCGTTGAACGCCACGGCGGGGCCGCCGATAAGGGCGACGGCGACCGCCCCGGCCACAAGGGTTCGCCGCCACCCGAAGGCGCGGAACGCGACCAGGGCCAGGGCGACCATCAGACCCAGCGCGCTCGAGCGGGAGAACGTGACTACGAGTCCGGCGGCGATCAGCGCGGCGAGAACGCCCAGCACGGCGAGGTCGCGACCTCGCTGGGCGACCCAGGCGTACGCGACCGTGGCCAGGAGGGCCAGCATGAGGTAGCGGCCGAGGATGTTCGGATCGAAGAAGATCCCGTTCGCGCGGAAGAAGCGGTTGTAGACATTGCCCTGCTCCAGCGTGTCGTTCCACCAGGTCGTCCGCGTCGCGTACTGGCCGACGGCCACGACCGCGGCGGCGGCGGCCAGCCCGATCGTCGTGAAGGCGACGGCGCGGAGCGGGTTGGCGGCCAGGGTCCACCAGTCCACGAGGATCCGGTAGAGCAGGATGAACGGGATGTAGAAGAAGACCGCCTTGACCGTCGCCTCCTCGATATCGCCGCTCCAGAGGGTCGACGTGAGCGAGAACGCCACGAAGGCCGCGATCGGCACGTCCAGCGGGGTCGATCGTTCGAAAAGCACGTCCAGGCGTCCCCGGGCGCGACCCCAGACGAGGGCGATGAGCCCGACCGCCACCACCCAGTAGAGCGGCAGGAGGAGGTTGCCGTCCCGTGTGCCGCCGAACGAGATCGGCACCCGGATCGGCATCGCGACTGCGAGCAGTACGAGCCACAGGGCCGGCCGCCGGAGCACGATCCGTATCGCCAGGAGCGAGACCGCGAGCGTCACGATGCCGGCGCCGATCACCGCCCCGAGCCGGGCGGGAGTGTCGAGGCGGTCGGCGAGGGTGCTGAGATCGTCTCGTGAGACGAGGCTCCCGAGCAGAAGCAGCCATGCCGCGACCGTCATGGCGAGCGCCGCGGAGTGTCGACTGGACGCGTTGCGTCCGCGCAGCCCGGGGAGGACGAGCCCGAGAGTGCCGGCGGCGGCGCCGACCGCCGCGAGCACCTGAAACGACTCGACGGTCGTCATCGGCGCAGCGGGATCAGGGCCCGACCCCCGTCGGCGGTCACGATCAGCCAGAGGCGTGCCGGCGGGATTCGCCGGGGCAGCTGGATCCGGACGCGTCCGATCGGACCGCTGACCCGCGAGCCGACAGCCGGTCCGATCACCTGCGACGCGGTGCCGGGATCTCCGAGCCGGCGCGCGATGCTGACGGTCACCCGCGTCGACGCGGGGAGGGCCGTCCCCGCGATGCCCTGCAAGCGGACGCCGACTCGGCTCGCGAGCTTCGGGCGGGCGGGAACCGCGGTGCCGATGAGATGGCCGACCCAACAGGTGGCCGACTGTTCTGAGCGGTTCTTCGGTACGTCGGCGAGGGTGGCCCGGATCGTGTAGAGGCCCGGTGGGGTGGGGCCGCCGCCGGCTCGCGTGCCGTCCCAGCTCCACAGGCCCGTTTCGCCCGCGGTCACGGCCTTGGGGCCGAAGCGCGCGATCGGCTGGCCGCTCGGCGCCGCCGCCTCGATTGTCAGCTCGCCCCGGTCGAGCGCGGTGGCGGCGATCCTGCACTCGCCGTCGCCGGCGCCCGCGAGGGCTGCCGACTGCACGGAGAGGCTGCCGAGGGGAGGGGCCTGCCGGTCGACGACGGTTCCACGACTCGTTTTCCAGCGCTTCTTGCCCGCCCGGGCCCTGAGGCTCACGACGTACCGTCCATCCGGCACCGGTCGGCCCTCGTCGTCGGACCCGTCCCAGGCAAGCCGGACGATCCCCCTGGGCCGCTGCTCGTCGACGAGTCCCTTCCACCGCTTGCTGGACCGGTCCTGAATCTCGACGGTGACAAGGCTCGGTTCGTTCAGCCTCACCGCGACCCGCGCGATCTCCCGCGAACCGTCGCCGTTCGGGCTGAACTGCCGGGTCGCCTGGAAGCCGGTGACGATCGGCGGCGGTGTTGGGAATGCGAACGGTGCAAGGAACACGCCGAACCCGACGACGAACAGCACGAGGATGGCGGCTCCGACCAGACGCCGTTTGCGGGGTGGGCTCACGATCCGGTGGTCGTCGGTCAGCGGGCGCGGAACCCGAGGCAGATGTAGAAGCCGAACCGTCCCAGCGGGGTGCGCGAGAGCGCGACCTCGGCGGCGCGGGCACGTCGGAGCCGGTAGATGCGCCCGATCTGCGATCCGACCCGGCCGCCGGGCCTGAAGAAGATGCCGCGGCGGCTCACCGTCACCAGCCCGGCCGCGGCGCCGTGCACCTCGAGGTCCTCCCACGTCTGCCAGTTGTCGATCGGCGCGAGGTCGACCTTGATCGCCGGGATGTACCCCGAGAGCCAGCGGCGCGCGCCGTGGAGGCTCCGGCGGTTCGGCGTCGACACGACGACGATGCCTCCGGGGGCAAGACGGTCCCGAGCGGCCGCGAGGCACGCCCGGGGATCCTCGAGGTGCTCGAGCACGTCGGTGATGGTCACGAGATCGAAGGGGCCGCCGGGCGGATCGTACGCGCTGCCGACCTCTGCGCGCAGCCGATCGGCGACTCCGAGCTCCGCGAGCCTGGCCCGCGTGATCTCCACCGATTCGGGCGACAGGTCGACGCCGACACCCGAGTAGCCGCGCTCGGCGAGCTGCTCGAGCAGGAAGCCGGTCCCGCAGCCGATGTCGAGGACGCGCCCACCGGGCCGCGCCAACTGCGTGATCGTGTCCAGAACGAGCGCGATCCGGCTTTGCAGGTGCCAGTTGCGCTGCTCCACCGCGAACAGCCGCGGCGCGAGCCGGTCGTAGTACCGCTGGACGTTCCCGAGCCGTTCGCTCACGGCAGGCTGGCCCACTTCGGCGGGAGCGGCGTGCTGATCGCACGCCGGCGGAACACCTCGAGCGACGGCTTCGCCGTCCAATCGTCCCGGAACAGGCCTGCGCTCCATGCACGGTGGTCCTGCAGGTTGAAGTACACGACGACCTCGACCTGCGGTTGTCGTGCGGCGAGCTTGTAGGTCAGGTCGATGTACGCAGCCTGCTGGGCCTCGGTGACGAAGTAGCGGTGGTAGGCGGTGTAGGTGGTCGCATAGCTGGTTTCGCTGATGATGATCGGCATCCTGCCGGCGCGGTGCATCCTGTTCACCAGCTTGGTGAGCTGCGGGAGCGTCCGCCAGGACGGGAAGAAGGCGGCGCGGTCGGGTGGGCCGACGGGGTGCATGTGCTGCGCCCACGCGTCGAACGGTACCCTGCGTCCCCCGCCGAGCTCCGCGTGCAGCAGCTTCACGAAGTCGAAGGTCCCGATCGTCGTGCTCGCGTTCCTGCAGCCGCCATTGTCGCCGGCCGCGGTCTCGCCCGCGACGACGATCGCCTTCGGGTTACCGAGCTTGATCTTCGGGTATGCGGCGCGAAGCAACGCCGCGTAGGCCTTCGGCGAAGCCGGAACCCACCGCCCGTTCGCGAGGCGGCGGCACTGGGGCGAGGTCATCAGATCGATGTTGGGCTCGTTGCGGGGGCTGATGCTCCGGACGGCCGGGAGCACGCCGCCGCCCTTCTTCGGCCACGATCCGCTGTAGCGTTTGGCAGCCACGCCGGCGAAGGCGCCACCGTCGGCGGGCCGGGGCGCCGCGTTCCACTTCCCGCTGGCAGATGCCCACGGCGGGGTGCCGAGCACGGTGATCATCACGCTGACACCGCCGTCGCGCAGGGCGCTGAGCATCGTGTCGTAGCGCGACCAGTCGTAGGCCGGGTCGTCCGGGTCGTCCGGGTTCGCGGGCCGGGCCGGCGCGACGTAGCTCCAGTCGATGTCCACCCGCGTCCACTTGGCGCCGGTCGAGGCGAGCTGCGACACGCGGTACGCGACGGTCTCGGCCGTCGGGTCGTTTGAGATCTGGTCGTCCTGAATGGCGACGACCGGCGCACCGAGGGCCGGCACCGCGGTCAGCAGGGCGAGGGCGAGTGGCGCGAGGAGACGTCTCACGAGAGCTCCGCCGTGTAGGCGCCGGGCGGCCCCACCACGGGGACGACGACGATTGCGCTCTGCCGGATCACTCGAGCCCTGGCACGGGTCCGGAGCCGTTCCAGTACCGCGATCCTGCGGCCGTCGGTGGCGAGCGCCGCGATGGTGCCGCGGAGGCGGAGGACCGTCCGCCGCGCCCGTCCCGGTACGTGCTGCTGCACGACGGCTCCGTTGACCAGGGCCACGGTCCGATCGCCGGCCGCGGTGTACGGCGGCGGCTTGCTGCCGCTCCAGACGACGGTCGGCGTCCACGAGGGCGCGTCGAACCGAATGAGCTGGTATCCGCTCGACCTGCGGACGAGGGTCACGACCATGGTGCGGGTGACGTGGAGTCGAACCACCGTGCCCGACTGCGGGATCGTGAGATCCCCGAATGCCTCGAACTGCCCGCTCGGCGTCGTCGCGAGCCGCACCTCGGCGGTGTTGCGCCGATCGACCCACGCGATGATTCCCGGCGCCATCGCGATCAGGCTCCCGCTCGGCTGGGCGTCGATCGGTCGCGACACGCGTTGGGTGAACGGCTGCCCCGGCTCCTCGGACACGGTGTAGCTCACGAGCCGATGGCCCCCGGCGGGGTCGCGGAGGATGTAGCGCAGGAGGGGGCCGTCGAGGGCTGCGGCGACGGTGACCGGCCCGCCGGCCCGCCCGTCGGCCTCGACCGGAAGGTCGCGTTTGTCGGCGAGGCAGCAGAACACGACCTGCGGCGGGAAGTTCTGCCCGGTCGCGACGATCCCGAACCGGCCGGTGTGGTCGCCGAAGATCGGCCCGGCCGTCGTGCGGCCTGCGCTGGTGCGCAGGACCATCCCGTCGATGCGCGCGCCCGTGAGCCGGGCGCCGGCGAGCGGCAGCCGGTAGGTGTCCGTGCGGAAGATCGTGTACCGGCCGCCGAGGGCGATGGTCGTCGCGGTCGACGTGGCGTAGGCGACGTTGTTGCCGCTCAGGCCGATCGACATGCGCGGCCAGTCACGAATCCGTCGCTCGCTCGGCGCTGCGAGCGCCGGCGTCGCGACGATCAGGGCGGACAGGCCCGTCAAGGTGGCTGTGAGAACGCGCCGAGTGTAGTGCCTAAGCAGCGGTGGCTCCCTTCCGCAGGTTGGCGACGAGGTCTCCGAGCAACGCCTCGCTCGCGGCGGCGCGCCCGGGCGCGGCCAGCGGCGTCATGTTCGTGAGCTGGACATGGCGGGCTCCCGCGGCCAGGAAGGCCTCGACGGATGCCGCGACTTCGTCTGGTGTGCCGAGCAGCACTGTATCGCGCACCACCTCCGGCGGGACCCGCTCCGCCAGCGCGAGGGCCTCCGCCCGGTCGTACCGGGTCGGGAGGAAGCTGGTCAGGCCGAACGCGCCGTCGCCCAGCGGGTGCTCCGCCCCGCGCGCGGCGAACGCCTCCGCCGGGCGCGTCAGGGCGATGAAGCGCATGAGCAGGGAGTCGTCCACGATCGCCGCGGCCTCCTCGGCCCGGTCGGCCAGCACGACGCGCGCGTAGAGCGCCGGGGTAACGGCGTCGGGCGCACGGCCCGCCGCCGCGGCGGCGTCGCGGACCCGGCCGAGCATCGTCGCGTAGGTGGCGGGGTCGGTCGCCAGGGGAAGCCAGCCGTCCGCCGTGGCTCCGGCGAGGTCGAGGCCGCGCGGTCGATGCGCGGCGAGCCAGATCGGCGGCGGGCGATCGCCCAGCGGACGCAATCCGAGCGCCATCTCGCGGAGGGTGAAGAACTCCCCCTCGAAGTCCACCGGGTCGGCGGTGTCGAACAGCGTGCGGATCACCCGTAGGCCTTCGGCGAGCCGTCCCAGCGGCCGGGAGTTGTCGAGGCCCACGGGGTCGAGGTTGAGCTGCTCACCCGACCCGACGCCGAGGATGAAGCG
>CAYTRV010000051.1:0-14653 GCA_964440285.1 uncultured Bifidobacteriaceae bacterium | reverse complement strand
GCGCGACGCGCCCGACCGGGTGACCTGACCCTTCCGCCGCACCTGGGCGACGAACTTGGGTCACTCGGTGGCGAAGAGCCGACCGGTCCGCTAGTCTCCTGGCACTCGGGGCGGGTGAGTGCCAATTCGCCCGAACGCGCGCGTCCGGGACCCCCGCCCACGCTGAACCCCACGAGGAGGAAAGCAATTGAATCTGAAGCCGATCGGCGACCGAGTGATCGTGCAGGGACTAGAGGCGGAGCAGGTGACCGCCAGCGGCATCGTGCTTCCAGACACCGCGAAGGAGAAGCCGCAGCGCGGCAAGGTGCTCGCCGTCGGTGACGGACGGTGGGACGAGGGCGAGCGCATCCCGCTCGACGTCGCCGTGGGTGACGAGGTCATCTACTCCAAGTACGGCGGCACCGAGGTGCAGGTCGACGGCGACGACTACCTGATCCTCGCCGAGCACGACATCCTCGCCAAGGTCGAGGGCGCTGCCGCAGCCGCGAAGCCCAAGTCTCGCGCGAAGAAATAACCGAGCCGAACTGAGGAAGGGAACCAAGCGAATGGCGAAGGAAATCAAGTTCAACGAGGACGCACGTCGGGCGCTCGAGCGCGGCGTCAACACCCTCGCTGACGCGGTGAAGGTCACCCTCGGCCCCAAGGGCCGCTACGTGGTGATCGACCGCAAGTTCGGCGCTCCCACGATCACCAACGACGGTGTGACAATCGCCCGCGAGATCGAGGTTGAGGACGCATTCGAGAACCAGGGCGCGCAGCTCGTGCGTGAGGTCGCCACCGCGACCAACGACGTCGCCGGTGACGGCACCACCACCGCGACCCTGCTCGCGCAGGCGATCGTGCGTGAGGGGCTGAAGAACGTGGCGGCCGGTGCGAACCCGATGGGCCTCAAGCGCGGCATCGAGCAGGCGGTCGATGTCGTGGTGGAGCACATCCGCAAGGCGGCGCGTGACGTGCAGGGCAAGGAGGACATCGCGCGGGTCGCGACGATCTCGGCGCGTGATCGTGAGGTTGGCGACATCATCTCGGACGCGATCGAGAAGGTCGGCAAGGATGGCGTGGTGAACGTCGAGGAGGGCCAGACGTTCGGGATGGAGCTGGAGTTCACGGAGGGCATGCAGTTCGACCGTGGGTACATGTCGCCGTACATGGTCACCGACCCGGAGCGCATGGAGGCCATCCTCGACGACCCGTTCATCCTCGCCCACGGCGGCAAGATCAGCCAGGTCAAGGACGTGCTCCCGCTCCTGGAGCGCGTCATCCAGACCGGCAAATCGCTCCTCATCATCGCGGAGGACGTCGAGGGCGAGGCCCTCGCGACGTTGATCGTGAACAAGCTGCGCGGGACGTTCACGGGGATCGTGGTGAAGGCCCCTGGTTTCGGCGATCGGCGCAAGCGGATGTTGGAGGACATCGCGATCCTCACCGGCGGTGAGCAGATCAGCGAGGAGATGGGCCTCAAGCTCGAGAACACCCAGCTCAGCCAGCTCGGCCACGCCCGCAAGGTCGTCATCGGCAAGGACTTCACCACCATCATCGACGGCGCCGGCGACCCGGAGGAGATCAAGGGGCGCATCCGCACCATCAAGGCCGAGCTCGACAACACCGACTCCGACTTCGACCGCGAGAAGCTGCAGGAGCGGCTGGCGAAGCTCGCCGGTGGGGTGGCGGTGGTGAAGGTCGGTGCGGCGACCGAGACGGAGATGAAGGAGAAGAAGCACCGGGTGGAGGACGCCCTGCAGGCGACCCGCGCAGCGCTGGAGGAGGGCATCGTCCCGGGTGGCGGGCTGGTCCTGGTCAACGCGATCTCGGCGCTCGACAAGCTGAAGCTGGAGGGTGACGAGGCGACCGGCGTGAGCATCGTGCGCCGTGCGCTGGAGGAGCCGCTTCGCCAGCTCGCCAACAATGCCGGCCTCGAGGGGTCGGTCGTGGTCGGGAAGGTCAAGGAGCTGAAGGCCGGGATGGGCCTCGACGTCGAGACCGGCCAGTACGTCGACCTCGTCAAGGCCGGCATCATCGATCCGGCGATGGTGACGCGTTCGGCGCTGCAGAACGCCGCGTCGATCGCGAAGAACATCATCACCACCGAGTGCGTCGTCGTCGACAAGCCCGGCGACGACCCGATGGGCGGCATGGGCGGCATGGGCGGCATGGGCGGGATGCCCGGCGGCGGGATGATGTAGGTCGGCGACACGCCGATACGCAGTGACTCGACGGGGGCCGAACGGCCCCCGTCGTTATTTCGGGCCGCGTCCCGGCTCTCGAGTCACACGGTGGGTCATCATGCGGGCCATGGCCGACGAGATCTACGAGCGGGCGTCGGCGATCTGCCGCAACCTCCCCGAGGTGTCCCAGGAGCGCTCCGGGCGTCACTCCGGGTTCACGGTACGGGGGAGGCGATTCGCGTGGCTCGTCGACGACCACCACGGCGACGGTCGCCTCGCCATCCACTGCCGGGCCGCTCCGGGGCAGAACGATGCACTCGTCGCCGATGACACTGCGCGGTTCTTCCTGCCGCCGTATCTCGGTCCTCGCGGATGGGTGGGCATGTACCTCGACAGGCCACCGGTGCAATGGGACGAGGTGGAGGAGTTGGTCGCGCAAAGCTACATCCTCGTCGCGCCGAAGGGATTGGGAGCGTCGGTGCTGGCGGATCGTGGCTGAGGGTCCACGCGCCGCGTGACCGCGACCGCGGTCGGGGCGCTGGCGATCATCCTGCTCGGCTGGCTCGCCCGCCGGGTCGGGGTGTTGCGCCCCAAGGACGGGCCGATGCTCGTACAGGTCGTGCTCTACCTGGCGCTGCCGGCGCTCGTGCTGCGCATCATGGTCACCAGCGAGCTCGACGCGACCCTCGCGCTGGTGCCCATCGTCGGGTTCGCCGTGCACGGGGTGCTCCTCGCGGTGATGTTCGGCGTCGCCCGCCTCCAGCGATTCGACCGGCCGACCACCGGCGCCCTGCTCGTCGCCACCGCCGTCGGCAACACCGGGTTCTTCGGAATCCCGCTCATCGCCGCATCGGGCCCAAACCTCTCGGTCGCCGCTGCGATCATGTTCGATACGTTCAGTACAGGCATCCTGACCTGGACGAGCACCGTCTGGATCAGCGGGCGGTTCGGCGACCCGTCCGCCGAGGGCGCACCGAACAGTGGCATCTGGCGCAACCTGCTCCTACCGCCCACGTGGGCGCTTGCTGCCGGGCTCACGCTCAACCTGATCGGCGTCCAGGACCTCCCCGCGGTGGTCGACCGCCCTCTCGAGATCCTCGGGGGAGCGGTCCTACCGCTCGTCCTGATCTACGCGGGCCTCGTCATCGAATGGGACGGCGTGCGCCGCGCGTGGCGGGAGGTGGGGCTCGCCGCCATCGGGCGCTTCGCGATCGCGCCCGCCGTCGGGCTGGGCGTCGCGCTGGCGCTCGGACTCGACGGCGACGTGCTGCGCACCGTCGTACTGATGACAGCCATGCCAACCGCCATGATGTCGCTCGTGATCGGCGGATGGTTCAAACTCAGAACGGAGGTGCTCGTGGGCGCCGTCGTGACCACGACGCTGCTGGCCACCGCCGTGCTCCCCATCATCAGGGCGCTGCTATGAGCGGCTTCGGCGACCGGCTCGCCGCGGCCGTCGCGGCACGGGAGAGCCAGATCGTCCTGGGTCTCGACCCGGACCCGGCCCGCATCCCCGGGGGCGCATCCGGCGCGGAGCGCTTCTGCCGCGAGGTGATCGCCATTGCTGGTCCGCACTGCGTCGCGGCCAAACCGCAGCTCGCCTGCTTCGAACGGTTCGGCGCCGACGGGTGGGCGGCGTTCGAAGCGGTCGCCGCCGCCGCGAGCGACTCCGGCCTCATGGTGATCGCCGACGCGAAGCGCGGCGACATCGAGGCCTCGGCCCGCGCCTACGCCGAGGCGTTCCTGCGCGACCCGGTCGATGCCCTCACCGTCAACCCGATGCTCGGCGGCGACGCCGTCGCCCCGTTCCTCGACGCGGCTGTCGCCGCCGCCCGCGGGTTGTTCGTGCTGGTGCGCACTTCCAACCCGGGCGCGGCCGACCTGCAGGACCTCCTGCTCGCCGACGGCCGCCTGTGGCACGAGGCGGTCGCCCAGCTCGTCGCGACGTGGGGCCGGCCGAGCGTCGGCGCCGCCGGGCTCGCCGCCGTCGGCGCGGTGGTCGGTGCGACGGTCCCGCGACGCCTCGCGACGCTGCGGGAGATCATGCCGCACCAGGTGATGCTCCTCCCCGGGGTGGGGGCGCAGGGCGGCCGGCCGGAGGATCTCGGCGCAGCGTTCGGCGGACGGGCCGCGGGAGCGCTCGTCGCAGCGAGCCGGTCGATCATCTATGCGGAGGAGCCCGAGCGGGCCGCGGCCGAGCTCCGCCGGACGGTGTGGAGCGCCTGGCTGAGGGCCCGGGGCGAATGATCGGTAGATTCGCCGTGATGGGTCCGTGGTCGCTCCTCGCCGCAGGGACGATCGCCGCCGCCTTCGCGGCAGGCGCGGTCGCCTCGCCTCCATCGGTGTCCGCTCCGGCGTTCATCCTGGTCAACCCCGCGTCCGAGGAGGTCCTCCTCGAACGGGCCGCGGACCGGCGCCTGCCGATGGCGAGCACCACGAAGATCATGACCGCCATCGTCACCATGGAGCGCACCAAGCTGACCGACATCGTCGTGGTGCCTCGCTCCGCGGTCTCCACGGGTGGCTCGACGTCCGGGCTCGTCCCGGGTGAGCGGCTCTCCGTGCGTACGCTTCTCACCGGGCTCATGATCGGTAGCGGCAATGACGCATCCATCGCGCTCGCGACCCACGTGGGTCGCGGTTCCGAAGCCAGGTTCGTCCGGTACATGAACGCCGAGGCGAAGGAGATGGGCCTGACCAACACGAGGTTCGCCAACCCGCACGGCCTCGATGCGAAGGGCCACTATTCGACCGTTCGCGAACTCGTCACCCTCGGGGAGCGCGGGCTCCAGTACCCGCTGCTACGCCAGGTCGTCGGTCGTCGCGTGGCGACCATCCCCGGCCCCGGTGGCCGCGGGACCCGGCGACTCGAGTCCGAGAACGATCTGCTCGCCATCGATCCCGAGGCCGACGGAATCAAGACCGGGCACACCGACGGCGCCGGATACACGCTCGTGGCGCATGCCAAGCGGCGATCGAACGGAGTGGAGTTGTACGCCGCGCTGATCGGAGCGTCGAGCCGCTCCCAGCGCGCCCGCGACGCGAAACGACTGCTCGATTGGGGCTTCGCGCAGTACGCGCGACTCGAGCCTCTGCGCGCCGGCCAGGTCGTGCTTCGCATCCCGGTACGGGATCGCCCGGGCGTCAGCGCCGCCGTCACCGTTGACCGGCCGCTCTCCACCACCATCCGCCTCGGCCGGAAGCTGCGCCGCACGATCGTCGCGCCCGTGGAGATCGTCGGGCCGGTCGCTGCGGGGGAGGTCGTCGGCGAGGTCACGATCACGGAGGGGCCGCGGGTCATCGGCACACGGAAGCTCGTGCTCGCCGAGGCCGTCGACGGACCCAGCGTCGCCGAACGCATACGCTCCGGAATCGGGAGGCTCCTGTGATCCTGACCGTCACCCTCAACGCCGCGCTCGACCGGACGCTCACGGTTCCGAGCTTCGCCGGTGGGCATCGACACCGCGCGACGGATGCGATCGCTCTGCCGGGCGGCAAGGGGGTCAACGTCGCCCGGGCCCTCAAGACCCTGGGGGAGCCCGTCATCGCCACGGGCCTGGCCGGCGGCCGGACCGGCACCACCATCATCGAGGAACTGACCGCGGAGGGCATCCTCAACGACTTCGTGCGCATCCGCGAGGAGTCCCGGGCGTCGACGGCCGTCGTCGACCCGATGAGCGGCGAGCAGACCGAGATCAACGAGGTGGGACCGTCCATCGGCGCGGACGAGATCGCGGTGCTGTTCGACAAACTCCGCTACCTGTCGAAGGGCGCCGATCTCGTCGTCCTCGCCGGTTCGCTGCCGCGCGACGTCCCGGAGGACGTCTACGCGACGATGCTGCGGGAACTGCGGGCCGCGTCGATCCCGACCGCGCTCGACGCGTTCGGCGGCGCCCTGCGGGCGGGACTGGCCGGCGAGCCGGGCATCATCAGCCCCAACCGGCGTGAGGCGGAGGAGGTCGTCGGGTACGAGTTCCAGGACGACGCCGACCTCGCGGCCGGAGCCGCCACCCTCGCGCAGTTGGGTGCGGGCATCGTCCTCATCCACGACGTCGACGGCTGCGTCGCCAGATTCGGCGAGGCAAAGGACGGACGAACCTTCCGGGCGCGACTCGGCCCGGTCGCCGACATCGTCGCGAGCGTCGGCTCCGGCGACGCGTTCCTCGCAGGATTCGTCGCGGCATGGCGCGCCGATCCCTCCCCGGAGCAGGCATTGCGCATGGCCGTCGCCTGTGGTGCTGCGAACACGCTTCGACTCGGCGCCGGTGCGTTCGACCCGGACGACGTGGCCGCGTTCGCGCGGCGTGTCGAGATCGCGGAGATCGCCTGACTGGAACGGACGCGCCCGACCGTGCGGCGCGCGCCGGACCGGGTGCCCCGCGAAGGGGCCGAAACGGGAGCACTATGCGTGAAATGTCCGTTGCGTGGCCGGATGTGCGGCTGGTACCCTCACCACTAGACGCGCGTGACGGAATTCCATGTGAAGCAACCACGTAGCCCAGTTCGGCGACCGCCGGGCTGGGTTTTTTCGTACCCGTTCACGAGCCTGGCCGAACCGACGACGTGAAGGGGTGACGGGGATGGAAATCGAGATCGGAATGGGCAAGCGCGGGCGGCGCGCCTACGGCCTGGACGAGATCGCAATCGTGCCGAGCCGGCGTACGCGCGATCCCGAGGACGTCGACATGGCGTGGCGGCTCGGGCCGTTCACGTTCGACTTCCCCCTCCTCGCCTCGGCGATGGACGGTGTCGTCAGCCCACTGACGGCGGGGATCATCGGGCACATCGGCGGGCTCGGGGTGCTGAACCTCGAGGGCATCCAGGTGCGCTACGAGGAACCAGACTCCGAGCTCGAGCGGATCGCGAGCTATCCGGCCGGCGAGGCGACGCGCGGTCTGCAGGAGATCTACCGCAGGCCGGTCAACCCGGAGCTCATCCGTCAGCGCATCCGTGACATCAAGGAGCAGGGTGTCGTCGCAGCCGGTTCGTTCACGCCGCAGAAGGTGGCGCGATACATCGACGTGGCACTCGACGCAGGGCTCGACATCCTGATCATCCAGGGAACGGTGGTCTCGGCCGAGCACGTCTCGTCGCGCGACGAGCCGCTCAACCTCAAGCGGTTCATCGCCGAGCTGCCGGTGCCGGTCATCGTCGGCGGATGCGCCTCATACTCGACCGCCCTGCACCTCATGCGCACCGGCGCGGTCGGCGTGCTCGTCGGGGTCGGTCCCGGCGCGGCGTGTACGACGCGTCAGGTCATCGGGGTGGGCGTGCCCCAAGCGACGGCAATCGCCGACGCGGCCGGCGCGAGAATGCAGCACCTCTTGGAGACCGGCCGGTACGTCAACGTCATCGCCGACGGCGGCATGAGCTACGGGGGCGACCTCGCCAAGGCGATCGCCTGCGGCGCCGATGCCTGCATGATCGGCTCGCCGCTCGCGAAGGCCGAGGAGGCGCCGGGCAAGGGGTTCCACTGGGGCATGGCCACGTTCCACCCCGAGCTTCCCCGCGGGACGCGCGTCGCGACCAAGACGATCGGCACGCTCGAGGAGATCCTGGTCGGGCCGGCCGACGAGAACGACGGGTCGCTCAACCTGATGGGCGGTCTGCGGAACGCGATGGCGACCTGTGGGTACGAGTCGATCCAGAGCTTCCAGAAGGTCGAGGTCATGGTGGCCCCGGCGATCAAGACCGAGGGCAAGAAGCTGCAGACGGCGCAGGCCGTGGGGATGGGGTGAGCGCCTGAGCGCCCTGGATCCGGCGCTCGCGGAGGCGGCACCCGGCGGGGTGCTCGTCGTGGACTACGGCGCCCAGTACAGCCAGCTCATCGCCCGCCGGATACGGGAGTGCCGTGTGTTCTCGGCGCTCGTCCCACACGACGTCGCGCCGGACGAGGTCGCCGCGCTCGAGCCCGCAGGGCTCGTCCTGTCGGGCGGGCCGGCCTCCGTGTACGAAGATGGCGCGCCGGCGGTGCGGTCCGAGCTCCTCGAGCTCGGCATCCCCGTGCTCGGCATCTGCTACGGCATGCAGGGCATGGCGCAGGCGCTGGGTGGCGAGGTGGCCCATACGGGCGGAGGCGAGTTCGGCCGCACCCGGCTCAACGTCACGTCCCGCGCGGGGCTGTTCGGCGACCTCCCCGCGGAGCACTGCTGGATGAGCCATCGGGACGCGGTCGTCCGCGCTCCCGAGGGCTTCAACGTGACCGCGGAGACCGACGGGGCGCCGGTCGCCGCGATGGAGTCGCCTGAGCGGCGCATGTACGGGGTGCAGTTCCATCCCGAGGTGGTGCACACGCCGTTCGGCACCGACCTCCTCAAGGGGTTCCTGTTCGACGTGTGCGAGTGCGCGCCGACCTGGACCGCGGCCCATGTGATCGACGAGCAGGTTGAGCGTATCCGGGCGCAGGTCGGCGACCAGCGGGCGATCTGCGGGTTGTCGGGCGGCGTCGACAGCGCCGTCGCCGCGCTCCTCGTGCACCGGGCCATCGGCGACCGGCTCACCTGCGTGTTCGTCGACCACGGGTTCATGCGTCACAACGAGGCCGAGCAGGTCGAGCTGTCGTTCGGCCACCACTTCCACGTGCCGCTGGTGCGCGTGCGGGCGCAGGAGCGGTTCCTCGAGAAGCTCCGCGGCGTGACCGACCCGGAGGAGAAGCGCAAGGCGATCGGGAGCGAGTTCATCCGCATCTTCGAAGAGGAGGCCGGGAAGCTCGGCGCGGTGCCGTTCCTGGTTCAGGGGACGCTCTACTCCGACGTCATCGAGTCCGGCGGTCGTGACGGGGCGGCCACCATCAAGAGCCATCACAACGTGGGCGGGCTGCCGGAGGACATGGCGGTCGACCTCGTCGAGCCGCTTCGGCAGCTCTTCAAAGACGAGGTGCGGGCCGTCGGAGAGGAACTGGGCCTGCCGGAGCGCATGGTGTGGCGACAGCCGTTCCCGGGCCCGGGGCTGGCGATCCGCATCATCGGGGAGGTCACCGAGGAACGGCTCGACATCCTCCGCCGCGCCGACCACCTCCTGCAGGAGGAGGTCCGCCGCGCCGGCCTCTACCGGGACCTCTGGCAGAGCTTCGCGGTGCTCCCCGCGATCCGCAGCGTCGGGGTGCAGGGCGACAGCCGCACCTACGCGTATCCGGTCGTGATCCGCGCGGTCACGAGCGACGACGCCATGACCGCAGACTGGGCGAGGCTGCCGCACGAACTCATCGAGAAGATCTCGAACCGCATCATCGCCGAGGTGCCAGGCGTGAACCGGGTGGTGCTCGACGTCACGTCAAAGCCGCCCGGCACGATCGAATGGGAGTAGGTGGTGTCAGGCACTTGACGTTGACAGCGACGACGCAACCCGCGCCGCTCTGTGGCCCGGCCCGGTGGCCCGGCCCGGTGTCAACGTCAAGTGCCTGACACCGTGTCGATCCGGGCGGGCCGGTGCGCGCGCGCGTCGTCGACGCGGCCGTCGGTCTTGACGAGGACGAGGGTACCGTCGCGACGGTCCTCGATGAACGTCACGAGCTCGGCGAGCTCATTGGCGCCGAGGCTGTGCGCGAGCCGTACGGCCAGCGCCATGCGGTCGACGACCGGCAGCGCCGTGACCGCCGCCGGCGGCTGGGGTGCCACGCGAAGGGGACGGCTCGGCGCGGGGACCTTGCGGCTCTGCAGGTGATGCCAGCAGTACGGGCTTCCGCGGAACGGGCTCTGCTGACAGCGCTTGCCGTGGCCTGCGACCGCCACGCAACGACGCACCGGGCTTGCTGACACATCCATCACCACCTTACGGGCAGCCGGCCGTTCTTGGGTTCTGACTTCCAGGACCGGGACAACAGCCCCCTTATATCCTTCCGCGCGGACGGATGGGCCTCGGATGGTTGCGAGACCCGGCGCTATTTCCTAGCATTCCTCGGCTGCAGCGCGGCGCACCCGCGCCGCTTTTCGCTGTTTGGATGATTTTCGCTGAAGGGCACGAATTGAGCACACAGAGCGCGAAGGCCGGCACCGTCGACCGCCAGTGGTGGATCGTCGACGCGGACGGGCAGAACCTCGGCCGGTTGGCGTCGGTCATCGCGGAGACGCTGTCGGGCAAGCGGTCGCCCTGGTACACGCGCCACGCCGATACCGGCGACTTCGTCGTCGTCGTCAACGCCGAGAAGGTCGCGGTCACCGGCAACAAGCTCCAGGAAAAGCTCTACTACCGCCATTCGGGCTACCCCGGCGGGCTCAAGAGCCGTACGCTCGCCGAGCAGCTCCGCCGCGGCCCGGAAGAGGTGCTTCGCATGGCAGTGCGCGGCATGCTCCCGAAGAACCGGCTGGGCCGCCAGCAGCTCGGAAAGCTCAAGATCTACGCAGGCGGCGAGCACCCGCACGCGGCGCAGAAGCCGGAACCCCTCCGGCTCACACGAAAGGCTGAGGTATGACGGACGAGACGATCGAGACGCCGGCGGCAGAGGCCCCACTGGAGGCGCCCGCCGCTCCGGCGACGCCGAAGCCCGGTGCCGAGCGCCCCCAGGCCACCGGCAAGCGCAAGAACTCGATCGCGCGCGTCATCATCAACCGCGGCGGGGACGGCTCGATCACCTGCAACGGCCGGCCGATCGACGAGTACTTCCCCCGCGCAGCCCTGGTGCGCACCGCACGCTCGCCGCTCACGGTCGCGGGGCTCGAAGGCCAGGTCTCGGTCGTGGCCCGCCTCAACGGCGGCGGGGTCACCGGGCAGGCCGGCGCGCTCCGCCACGGCATCGCCCGGGCGCTCGTGGAACTCGACGAGAACCTCCGTCCCGAGCTCAAGCGCGAGGGCATGCTGGCCCGCGACTCCCGAATCAAGGAGCGCAAGAAGGCCGGTCTTCGTGGCGCCCGCAAGCGCCCGCAGTTCTCGAAGAGGTAGCTTCAACGACCGTGGCGTCTGGGGAGCCCGCCCGAACGCTGTTCGGCACGGACGGCGTGCGGGGGGTCGCGAACCGCGACCTCACGCCTGAGCTCGCGCTCGCAATCGGCAGAGCCCTCGGGGTGCGGCTCGGGGCGGGCGCAACCGTGCTCGTGGGCCGCGACACCCGGCGAAGCGGGCCGATGCTCGAGGCCGCGCTCGCCGCCGGGCTCGCAAGCGTCGGCGTCGACGTCGAGCTCGGCGGGGTCCTGCCGACGCCCGCGGTCGCGGAGCTCGTCAGCAGGGGTGACGCAAGCGCAGGCGCGGTCATCAGCGCATCGCACAACCCGTTCCCCGACAACGGGATCAAGCTCTTCGGCTCCGACGGGTTCAAGCTCCCCGACGCGGAGGAGGCCGCGGTCGAGCATGCGATGAACACCGCCGGGCCGCGTCCGGAGGCCGACGGCCTCGGCGCGATCGTCGCCTGGCCGGAGGGCCGTGCCCGCTACGTCAACGGGCTGATCGAGCGGTTCCCGATCGACCTTGCGGGCCTGCGCCTCGTCATCGACTGCGCGCACGGCGCGACCGTCGTCAGCGGGTCCGACGTGCTGCGCCATCTCGGCGCTGACCTCGTCGAGGTCATCGGCGGCGCTCCGGCTGGCGTCAACATCACCGTGGACTGTGGCTCCACCCACCTGGACGCGCTCGCGAGCGCCGTCGTCAGGGCCCGCGCAGATCTCGGGCTCGCGTTCGACGGCGACGGCGACCGCGTGCTCGCGGTCGACCATGCCGGCACCCCGGTGGACGGCGACCAGATCCTGGCGATCCTCGCGGTGCGCCTGCGCGACCGCGGCGAGCTCGACGGCGGCGCGGTGGTCACGACCACCATGACCAACCTCGGCTTCCGGGAGGCGATGCGGGCGAACGGCATCGAGGTGCGCTGGACCGATGTCGGCGACCGGTACGTGCTCGAGGAGATGCGCTCCGGCGGGTTCGTCATCGGCGGCGAGCAGAGCGGCCACCTGATCAACCTGCGATCCGGCCCCACCGGGGACGGACTCGCCGCCGGTCTCCAGCTGCTCCATGCCGTCGTCGAATCCGGTCGGTCACTCGCGGATCTCGCGTCCGTTGTCGTCCGCATGCCGCAGAAGCTGGTGAGCTTCCGCGTCGCCCACAAGGATCGGCTGCCGGAGGCGCATGAGGTGTGGGCGATGGTCGCCGACTGCGAGCGGGAGCTTGGCGAGGACGGCCGCGTCGTCGTCCGCGCCTCGGGCACGGAGCCACTGGTGCGCGTGATGGTCGAGGCCCCGACCGACGATGCCTGCTCGCGGTGGTGCGCTAGCATCGCCGAGGTCGCGGAGCGTGTCCTTGGGGGGGGAGCCCGCGAGTAGCGGCGAAGGGGTTCACCTCACGGCGCGTTCTGCCGATCTCGAGTTGGTCGTCCCCCAAGGAGCACCCATGTGCGGAATCATCGGCTACGTCGGCCCGAGGGAGTGCAAGGACCTCATCCTCGACGGGCTCGAGCGACTCGAGTACCGTGGATACGACTCCGCCGGGATCGCGCTGCTGGAGCATGCCGGCGAGAGCTTCGCCGTCGTCCGCGCGGTCGGCAACCTCGCCAAGCTTCGTGACGCCGCCGGAGACAACCACTCCGCCGCGACGACCGGCCTCGGCCACACGCGCTGGGCGACGCATGGCAAGGTGACCGAGGCGAACGCGCACCCGCATTTCGACCGGACCGGAAAGATCGCGGTCGTCATGAACGGGATCGTCGAGAACTACGTCGAGCTGCGGGCGGAACTCGCCGGCAAGGGTGTTGCGTTCACAAGCGAAACCGACACCGAGGTCATCCCGCACCTGATCAACCAGGCGTACCGTGGCGACATCGCGCAGGCCGTCCGCGAGATCGTCCCGCGGCTCGACGGGCATTACGCGTTCGTCGCGATGCACGCGGACGAGCCGGGCCGGCTGGTCGGCGCGCGCAAGGAATGCCCGCTCGTGGTCGGCGTCGGCGACGGGGAGCGGTTCTTCGCGTCGGCGATCCCGGCTTTCCTGCGCGAGACGCGCGACATCCAGATCATCGAGTCAGGGGAGATCGTCATCCTCGAAGCCGGCTCCACGACCGTGTGGAACGGTGGCGCCGCTCCGCTCGAGCGTGAGGTCACCCGCGTCGAAATGGATGAGGACGCTGCCGAGAAGGGTGGTCACGAGACGTTCATGCTCAAGGAGATCCACGAGCAGCCCGCGGCGCTCTGGGACACGATCGGCGACCGGCTGCACGCCGACGGCAGCGTCGAGCTGGCCGACCTCGGGCTCGACGACGCCGAGCTCGCCCGCGTCGAGCGCATCCACGTCGTCGCGTGCGGTACCTCCTTCCACGCCGGGCTCGTCGGCCGGTACCTCATCGAGGATTGGTCGCGGGTCGCAGTGAACATCGAGGTCGCGAGCGAGTACCGCTACCGCACGTGCCTCGCCGGTCCCGGTGACCTGGTCATCGGCATCACCCAGAGCGGCGAGACCGCCGACACCCTCGCCGCGATGCGCGTCGCGCGCGAGCGGGGCGCGCACGTCGTGGCCCTCACCAACATCATGGGTTCGCAGGCGACGCGTGACTCCGACGGCGTGATCTTCACCCGTGCCGGGCTCGAGATCGGCGTCGCCGCCACGAAGACCCACACCGCCCAGATCATGGCGCTGGCCCTGCTGGCGCTCAAGCTGGGGCGCCTCAAGTGGGCGCTCACCGCCGCCGGCGCCCTCGACATCGCCGCCGACCTCCGCCGGCTGCCCGACCTCGTCAAGGCGTACCTCGAATCAATGGCGCCGGCGCAGGTGTACGAGGTCGCGGGCCGGTACTTCGACCGCCCGTTCTTCCTGTATCTCGGCCGCCACGTCGGCGTTCCGGTGTCCTTTGAGGGGGCGCTGAAGCTGAAAGAGATCAGCTACATCCCGACCGAGGCGTACCCGGCGGGTGAGATGAAGCACGGTCCCATCGCGCTGCTCGAGGAGGGGTCGCCCGTAGTCGTGGTCGCGACCGACGGGCACGTCTTCGACAAGGTGGTATCGAACATCCAGGAGGTCAAGGCCCGCGGCGCCAGGGTGATCGCGGTCGCGACGGAGGGGAACCGGGTGATCGAGGAGCACGCAGACGACGTCCTGTGGTGCCCGAAGACCCCGCCGCTACTCAGCCCGATCACCGCGAACATCCCGCTCCAGCTGTTCGCCTACGCCGTCGCGCGTGCGAAGGGGCTCAACGTCGACCAGCCGCGGAACCTCGCGAAGACGGTCACCGTCGAGTAGCGACGCGGTAGTTTGCCGGTCATGGACCGCATGAGGATCTACCACTACCCCAACTGAGGATCGTCGAGCAATGCCGTGCGCATTGCCGACGAGCTCGGCGTCCCCGCCGAGATCATCCTCTACCAGAAGACCCCGCCCGACCGGGATGAGCTCGAGTGGCTCGTCGCCCACCTCGAGGACCCGCCGGGCGACCTGGTCCGCAAGGACAGCCTCTTCAAGAAGCTCGCGCTCGACGAGGCCGACTTCCAGACCCCGGAGGCCGTGGTGGAGGTCATCCTCAAGCACAAGATGCTGATGCAGCGGCCCGTCGTGGTCCGCGGCGACCGGGCGATCAT
>CAYTRV010000050.1:0-14676 GCA_964440285.1 uncultured Bifidobacteriaceae bacterium | reverse complement strand
CTCGTGAACGCCGTGCTCCGCAAGGTCGCGGCCACCGCGCGCCGGCGCGTCGCCGAGCTGGGGGACGAGACCGCTGCCGCCGCCGCGCTTGCGCACAGCGTGCCCGACTGGGTCGCGGCGCGGCTCTTCGCGGCCCTCGGTCAGGCCGACGCGCGCGCCGTGCTGCACGCGGCCAACCTGCCCGCCGAGTCGGCCCTCCGCTGGAACCCGCTGCGCGGCCCTCGGGCGACGCTCGAGCGGCTGCTTCCGCCCGCAACGCGGCGCGACGAGGTCGTCGACGGCGCGTACCTGCTGGCGCAGCCGTTCGCCCTCGAGGACTCACCGATCTGGGCGCGCGGTCTGGGACTCGGTCAGAGCCGGGCGTCGATGCTTCCCGCGCTGGCGCTCGATCCGAGGCCGGGTGAGCGGATCCTCGATCTCTGCGCCGCTCCGGGTGCGAAGGCGACCCACATCGCGGCGCTCGCCCAGAACCGGCTGGAGGTCGTGTGCGTCGAGTTGCGGCCGGCGCGGGCCGCCGCATTGCGGGCGCTGGCGCGCCGGCTGGGCGCCCGCCTGACGGTCATCGAGGGCGACGGCCGTTCGGTCGCGCTTCCCGGACCGTTCGACGCGGCGCTGGTCGACCCGCCCTGCACGGGGCTCGGCGTGCTCTCCGCGCGGCCCGATGCCCGCTGGCGGCGTTCAGAGGGCGACATTCCCGGCCTCCTCCGGCTGCAGGGGGAGCTGCTCGCGCGGGCGATGGGAGCAGTGCGCCCCGGGGGACGCGTGGTGTACTCGACCTGCACCCTGCTGCCCGAGGAGAACGAGGGGATCGTGGCGGGCGTGGCGGGGGCGTGCGACGACCTGAGCTTGCGCTTTCCCGAGTTCCGGCATCCGTCGCTGCCCGGGGCGCTTCGCACGCTGCCCGGCCGGCACGGCACCGACGGGTTCTTCATCGCCAGGGTCCGCGTGCCGAACGGCTACTCTTCGCTGCTGTGAGCCTCTTTTCGACCCCCCGGGTGCTGCCGTCGATCATGTCGGCCGACTTCCTGCGCCTCGGCGACCAGATCGCGTCGCTGCTCGACGCGGGAGCCCGGGTCTTCCACGTGGACGTGATGGACGGGCACTTCGTGCCGAACCTCACAGTCGGCCCCGGCTTCGCGGCGAGCCTCGCCGGGCCGGTGCGCGCGGCGGGCGGGATGCTGGACGTCCACCTCATGGTCGACCGCCCCGGCGACCTGATCGAGCTGTTCGCGCCGCAGGCCGGGGCACTCAGCGTCCACGCCGAGGCGGACCCGCACGTGCATCGCCTCCTCGGGCGCATCCGCGAGCTCGGTTGCCTGGCGGGCCTCGCGGTCAACCCCGGCACGCCGATCGACGTCGTCGAGCCGGTGCTGGACCTGATCGACTTCGTCAACGTCATGAGCGTGAACCCGGGATTCGCCGGCCAGTCGTTCATCCCCGCGACGACGCATCGGGTCGCCGATCTTCGGGCGCTACTGCCCGAGCACATCTCCATCGAGGTCGACGGCGGGATCGGCGCGGACACTCTGCCGGCGGCTCGCGACGCCGGTGCGGGGCTGTTCGTCGCCGCATCGTCGATCTTCGGTGCCCCGGATCCACCCGCCGCGTACGTCGAGCTCGCCGACCTCGCCGGGAGGGCGTGACGGCCACGGCGACGCATGAGGCGACGGCCGAGGAGCTGCGGCACCTGGCCCACGCTCGCGACCTCGCGCTCAACGGGCGCGGTCGCGTCAGCCCGAATCCGCTGGTCGGCGCGGTCGTGCTGAACGACGGGCGGGTCGTCGGGACAGGGTGGCATGAGGGGCCTGGCACGCCCCACGCGGAGGTGGGCGCGCTGCGGGCGGCGCGCGCCGCGGCCCGCGGGGCGACGGTGGTCTGCACGCTGGAGCCCTGCTCGCACCAGGGCCGCACTCCGCCGTGCGCGGATGCGCTGATCGCGGCGGGGGTCGCCCGTTTGGTGATCGGCTGCCTCGATCCGCTGGAGCGCGGGAGGGCCGGCGGCGCGAGCGTTCTCACCGCCGCCGGCGTCGATGTGGTCGTCGCACCCGCGGACGACGCACGGGCGTGCCGCGAGCAGAACGCGGCCTTCATCACCCATGCGCTCACCGGGCGGCCGCTGGTGACGCTCAAGCTCGCGACCAGCCTCGATGGCAAGGTCGCGACGGCCACGGGGGAGTCCCGCTGGATCAGCGGTCCCGAGTCGCGGGCGCTGGTCCACCGCTGGCGGGCCGACATGGACGGCGTCGCCGTCGGGATCGGAACCGCGCTGGCCGACGATCCCATGCTCAACGCGCGCGACGTCGACGGCCAGCACCGCCAGCCCGCGCGCGTCGTGTTCGACCGGCGGGCGCAGCTCCCCATCGACAGCAGGCTCGTCGGGAGCGTCGCGCAGGCGCCGGTCATCGTCATCGCCGGACCGGAAGCGGCTCCCGAGCAGGTCGACCGGCTCCGGCGCGCCGGCGTCGACGTGGTACGCATGAGCGGCGCGGCGCCGGCCGACCGGATCGGCGAGGCGCTCGACGCGCTCGGTGAGCGGAACATCCAGTCGCTCCTGCTGGAGGGCGGCCCGATCCTCGCGGAGGCGTTCCTCGCCCGGGAGGCGGTCGACCGGATCGCATGGTTCGTCGCGCCCGTCCTCATCGGCGGCGCGCAGGCCCCCGGGGCGCTCGGCGGGCGGGGGCTCGGGCCGCTCGCCGAGGTGCCGCGCCTGCAGGACATGACGGTGGAGCGTGTCGGGGACGACGTGCTGATCGCCGGCGCCCTACGACCGCTGGCGGGCGGATGATGTTCACCGGGCTGGTGGAGGAGATCGGGACCGTGGCGGCGATCGAGTCGCGGGGCGACGGCGTGCGACTTCGCGTCCGGGCGGCCCGGGCGCTCGAGGGGCTCGCGCTCGGCGACTCCGTCGCGGTCGACGGGGCCTGTCTGACCGCGGTCGCGATCCACGACGACGGCTTCGAGGTCGACGTCGTCGCCGAGACCCTCCGCCGCACGGCTCTGGGTGGCCGCGCCGCCGGCGACCGGGTCAACCTCGAGCGGGCGGTGCGGGCGGGCGACCGCCTCGGCGGCCACCTGGTGCAGGGGCACGTCGACGGCACCGCCACCGTCGTGGCGGTCGCGGAGGAGGCGCGGGGCCGGCGCCTGGTGTTCGCGACGTCATCCGACCTGCTGCGCTACGTCGTGACAAAGGGCAGCGTCGCGATCGACGGAGTCAGCCTCACGGTGGCCTCCCGGGACGGCGCCGGCTTCGAGGTTGCGCTCATCCCACATACGCTGGGAGAGACGACACTCGGAGATGCGCGCGAGGGGCGAACCGTCAATCTCGAGGTCGACTTGGTGGCAAAGTACGTCGAGGCGCTGGCTGCGCCGTACCGGTCAGCCGAGAGGGGCTCATGAGCATGACTTCGCCATTCACCACCATCGAGCACGCGATCGAGGAGATCCGCGCTGGGCGGATGGTGGTGGTCTGCGACTCCGAGGATCGCGAGAACGAGGGGGATCTCGTGATGGCCGCGCAGTTCGCGACCCCGGACGCCGTCAACTTCATGGCGATGAAGGCCCGCGGGCTCATCTGCCTGGCCCTCACCGAGGAGCGGTGCGAGCAGCTCGGCCTGACGCTCGCCGCGCGGCGCAACGAGACGCCGCACGGGACCGCGTTCACCGACTCCATCGAGGCACGAGAGGGCGTGACGACGGGCATCTCGGCATCCGATCGGTCCCGCACGATCATGGTGGCGATCGACCCGAGCGCGGGCGCTGACGACCTTGCGAAGCCCGGACATGTCTTCCCGCTGCGCGCCCAGGCGGGCGGGGTGCTCAAGCGCGCCGGCCACACGGAGGCGGCGGTCGATCTGACGCGTCTCGCCGGTCTCATCCCGGCCGGCGTCATCTGCGAGATCATGAACGACGACGGCACGATGGCCCGGGTCTCCGACCTCGCCCGCTACGCGGGGGAGCACGGGCTGCAGATGATCACCGTGGCCCAGATCATCGAGCATCGCCGCCGCACGGAGCGGCTCGTCGAACGCGGCGGTCAGGCCCGCCTTCCGACGCCGTTCGGCGAGTTCACGGCGGTCGGCTACCGCAGCGTCATCGACGGGAAGCATCACCTCGCCCTCGTCATGGGCGAGGTGGACGGCACCGAGGACGTGCTGGTGCGCGTCCACTCGGAGTGCCTGACCGGCGACGTGTTCCATTCGCTGCGCTGCGACTGCGGCGAGCAGCTGCACGCGGCGATGCAGATCATCGGCAACGAGGGGCGCGGGGTGGTCCTGTACATCGCCCAGGAGGGCCGGGGGATCGGCCTTCTCAACAAGCTGCGGGCGTACGAGCTACAGGACAACGGCCGCGACACGGTCGAGGCGAACCTCGAGCTCGGCTTCCCGGCGGACCTGCGCGACTACGGCATCGGCGCCCAGATCCTCGTCGACCTCGGTCTCACCACCATCCGGCAGCTCACGAACAACCCGAAGAAGATCGCCGGGCTGGAGGGTTACGGGCTGAAGGTGGTGCAGCAGGTGCCCATCGAGGTGCCGCCCGGGTCGGAGAACCTCCGCTACCTGCAGACCAAGCGCGACAAGCTGGGCCACAAGCTCCACCATCAGGACCTGCGGTTCGATCTGGACGATGAGGAGGAGGGGCGGGGGACGGGTGGCGCGGACTGATCCGGCGCCCCCAGCGGCGCAGCTCACCGACCTCACCGTCCGGATGGTCGTGCTCGTGGCGGGCTTCCACCGGTCGATCGCCGAACGTCTCGTCGCGGGCGCGCGGGCGCGGCTGGCGGAGTCCGGGTTGCCGGACGCCAACCTCGACGAGGTGTGGGTGCCGGGCGCCTATGAGCTTCCGCTGGCCGCCCAAACGCTGGCGGAGACCGGCCGGTACGCGGCGATCCTCTGCGTGGGCGCGGTCGTGCGGGGTGAGACCCCCCACTTCGACTTCGTCTGCGACGCGGCGGCTTCAGGCCTGCTGCGGGCCTCGCTCGACACCGGGGTGCCGTGCTCCTTCGGGGTCTTGACGTGCGACACCTTGGCGCAAGCGGAGGCACGCGCCGGGGGAGCGGTGGGCAACAAGGGCGAGGAGGCGGCGGACGCCGCGGTCGCGATGGTGAACCTCATCGCCTCCCAACTGGACTAGGTGCCAGTGTGGAGCTTGCGTCGTTGCCGTATGCGGCATCAGATTGGAGTACGTCGTCGGCGGCGGGTCTGGCCGCCGGCCGGGGTTTGCGGGGTCGCGGCGGGTAGCTTGCGTCCGTGACCCGCGAGGAGGCCCTCCGGACCCTCTCCGCCCTGGCCGACCGGGCGAAGGCGGAGGGCTGGCACGCGCCATTGCCGCCGCAGGAGCGCGCAAAGGCACGCCAGGCGCTCACGGCGCTCGAGGGCCTGCTCCCCGCGCCTGCCCGCGAGGCTCTGCTGGCCGAGGAGGAGCTGCGCTGGGCCCAGGTGGCGCTGGCGGCGGCCGCGCTCGAGGCCCGCCCGGGCAAGGCTTGAACCTCCCAGCCGCGCTCTCGCCGGCCCACTCCCGCCAGCATGTCCGTCCGGCCCAGCGGGTCAGCCGCGACGCCGGAGCGGATGGTTGGGCGGCACCTCGACGAACACCAGCGCCAGGCCGTCGGGATCGCGGACGACCATCTCGAAGAGCCCCCAGGGCCGGACGGCGGGCTCCTGCTCGATCGGGACGCCAAGCGCCGCGAGGCGCTCGCGCGCGGCGCGCAGGTCGCGCACCTGGATGAAGAGGCGGACCGCCCCCGTCGCCGGCTCGGCCGACGAGCCCGAGATCTCGAGGAGCCCGCCGCCGAGGAAGAAGACCACCCCGCGCTCGCGCCCCCGGCCCCACTCGCGGTAGACGGCCAAGCCGAGTGTCTCCTCGTAGAAGCGCAGGGAGCGCTCGAGGTCGCTCGGAGACAGGAGCACACGGGCCGAGAGCACCTCCATCGAGGGCGAAGCTTAGAGCCGAGAGCGCTCCCGCGGCTTGACCATGTCGATGGATGTCATCCATGCTCAGCCAGATGAGGACGACCATGCGCCTCGACGAGCTGCCGGCCGCCGCCGGGCGGCGAGCTGGGGAGACCGGCCGCACGCTCATGGCCGTCGGTCGCCGCTGGCACCATCCCCTCGCCGGTGGCGGCGCACAGTGAGGGTCGTCTACCTGTTGCGCCACGCCAAGTCGAGCTGGGAGGACCCGGGCCACCTCGATGCCGAGCGGGCGCTCGCTCCACGTGGGCGCCGTGCCGCCCGCGCGATGGCCGAGCACCTTCGCCGCGAGGGGATCCGGCCGGCGCTCATCCTCTGCTCGCCTGCTCGGCGCACGCGCGAGACGTTCGGGCTCGTCGCCCTGGCGATCCCAGGCGTCCCCGCCCAGGTCGAGCAGGAACTCTACGGGGCCGGCGCGGAGGACCTCCTCTTCCGGCTTCGCGAGCTACCGGCGACGGTACCCTCGGTCCTTCTCATCGGACACAACCCGGGCTTGCAGGCGCTGGCCGTCGCCCTCGCGGGGAGTGGGGAGCGCGAGGCCCTCGTCCGGCTCCGGGCGAAGATGCCCACCGGCGCGCTGGCCGCCCTGCAAGCGCCCGTGTCCCAGTGGCGGGACCTCGGCCCCGGGGGGGCCGAGCTCGTGGCGTTCGTAACCCCGAAGGATCTCGTCTGATTGGAGACCACCGACTCGGCGGCGAGCCGGCGGTCCCGCTCGCCGGCGGGACGCTGATGCCGCTCGTCGGGCTGGGCGTCTGGCAGATCCCCGCCGGCCGGGAGACCGAGCAGGCGGTGGCCTGGGCGCTCGAGGCGGGCTACCGGCACGTCGACACGGCGCCCTCCTACCGCAACGAGGAGGGCGTGGGGCGGGTGGTCCGGGCGAGCGGTCTCGCGCGGGAGGAGGTCTTCGTGACCACGAAGATGACGCCCGGGGCCGGGGATCCCGAGCGGGAGCTCGCTGGCAGCCTGGCGCGGCTGGGTCTCGATTGGGTCGACCTCTACCTCATCCATTGGCCCACCGGGGCGAGCGACGCCGTCTGGTCCCAGTTCGAGCGGCTTCACGCCCAGGGGCTGGCGCGCGCGATCGGCGTCTCTAACTACGACCCCGGCCGGCTTGGACGCCTCGTCGCCCAAGCCGCCGTGCCGCCCATGGTCAACCAGGTGGACTTCAGTCCCTTCGCGTTCTCGCCCGTGGTGGTCGAGGCCCACCGTCGGGCCGGCGTGGTGCTCGAGGCCTACAGCCCGCTCGCACGCGGCAGGCGGATCGACCACCCCGTCATCGCCGAGGTCGCACGCCGCCACGGCCGCACCCCGGCGCAGGTCATGGTGCGCTGGGCCGTCCAGCGCGCCATCCCCGCCATCCCCAAGTCCGGACGCCGGGAGCGCATCATCGAGAACCGCCGGGTCTTCGACTTCGCCCTCACAGACGCGGACATGGCCCATCTCGACGCCCTCGGAGACCCGCGCGGGCGGGTCTCCTGACGCGAACCGACCCGCGCGTTGACACGTACCACCGCGACGCGAGCGGGTGTAGCGTTGGATGGTTTCCACGCCAGAGCGGCGCGGAACTGCGGAGAGAACTTTTCCCGAGCGGAAGGGGACGCACCATGGCGAGCATCCCGGACGAGCCTCGTGCCAGGCCGGGCGTCGAGGCGAACCCCAAAGAGGTCATCGACTTCGCTGCCGCAGGAGGACTCGAGCTTGTCGATCTCAAGTTCACCGACGTGCCCGGGACGCTGCAGCACTTCACGGTGCCGATCACGGAGTTCTCCGAGTCGGCCTTCGTCGCCGGGATCGGCTTCGACGGCTCCTCGATCCGCGGCTTCCAGGAGATCCAGGAGTCGGACATGCTCCTGGTACCCGACCCGGGGACGGCGATCATCGATCCCGTCCACGAGGTTCCGACGCTGTCCCTGACGTGCATCGTCGTTGACCCGGTGACCCGTGAAACCTATAGCCGGGATCCCCGTTGGGTCGCGATGAAGGCCGAGCGCTACCTGGCCGACAGCGGTATCGCCACCGTCTCCTACTGGGGCCCGGAGGCGGAGTTCTACGTGTTCGACCACGTGCGCTACGACTCGCGCGAGCAGGAGTCCTACTACTACATCGACTCCGAGGAGGGGATCTGGAACTCCGGGCGCGACGACGGCCGGCCCAACCTCGGCCACCGGCCTCGCTTCAAGCAGGGCTATTTCCCGGCGCCGCCGGTCGACACCCTTCAGGACTTTCGCTCCCGCGCGGTGCTGGCCATGCGAGCGGCCGGCATCGAGGTCGAGGCGCATCACCATGAGGTGGGCACGGCCGGGCAGGGCGAGATCGACCTGCGCTACGCGCCGCTCACCATGCAGGGCGATCACCTTCAGCTCTACAAGTACATCCTCAAGAACCTGGCTCGGCGCGAGGGCAAGACCGTGACCTTCATGCCCAAGCCGATCTTCAACGACAACGGCTCGGGCATGCACGTCCACCAGTCCCTCTGGCGCGACGACGAGCCCCTGTTCTTCGACGATGCCGGCTACGGGAAGCTCTCGCAGACCGCACTGCACTACATCGGCGGCATTTTGGCTCACGCCCCCGCGCTGCTCGCCTTCTGCGCCCCGACGACCAACTCGTACCGGCGGCTCGTGCCCGGCTTCGAGGCACCGGTGAACCTCGTCTACTCACAGCGCAATCGATCGGCCTGCGTGCGAATCCCGCTCTACTCGCCGAGCCCGAAGGCGAAGCGGATCGAGTTCCGCTGCCCCGACCCGTCGGCGAACATCTACCTGGCGCTCGCCGCAATGCTCATGGCCGGGATCGACGGGATCGAGCGCGAGCTCGATCCGGGCCAACCGATCGACGAGGACCTGTACGAGCTCACCCCGGAGCGCGCGCTGCTTGTCAAGCAGACGCCCGGGAGCCTCGAGGAGGTGCTGTCGGCGCTCGAGAGCGATCAGGAGTTCCTCCTGAAAGGGGGCGTCTTCACGCCCGACCTGATCGAGACGTACATCGCCTACAAGCGCGAGGCCGAGGCGGAGCCGCTTCGCCTGCGGCCCCATCCGTACGAGTTCTTCCTCTACTACGACGTGTAGTCACCGCCGCATCGGCCCCGCTCCGATCGCCGAACTCGACGTCGCGCCGACTGATCCGAGGTGCGAGGTGCCGTAGGGCAAATCCAGCTTGTCCGAACCCTGCCGAACGCTCGGATGCAGGTGAGCGTCTGCGCCCTCTCCCTACCCGACCGAGTCGCGGAAGGCGATCGCCTCGCCGCCGATCTGAGTGGCTTCCTCGATCGGGAGGATGGGCTTCACGGAGAAGCGCAGCCACGGTACCCACGGTTCGGTTGTGCGTGCCAGCGTTGCGGCGCTATCGGCCTCGATGATCGCAACGCCCCCGCTCCCGTCGGCGAAGCCGAAGAAGCCCTGGAACTCGGCGCCGGCGGGCGGCTGCCAATTCGCGAAGACCGCGAGCGAGCGACGAAGACTCGCTTCGGTCGTGTCGATGAACTCCCACGTCACACAGAACAGCATCACAGTCCTCCGGGTCCGCGAGCCCTGACGGTGCTCTGGATGTTCATCCGGGGGGAGCGTAACCCATGTCGCAACGCCCGTCCACGGCCCGTTTCGCGTCTGGCGACGCCACCGCACCGCGGGTCGCGGGCGCTCGACCAGCGTGCTGTCCAGCGAGTTGTGCGTCCCCGGGCGGCGCGCGGGGGAGCCGGTTGCGAAGCTAAGCGGCCTTCTGCACCTTTCCGGACTTGAGGCAGCGGGTGCAGACGTAGACGCTGACGGGCGTCGCGCCCTTCAGGATCCGGACCTTCTGGATGTTGGGGTTGAAGCGCCGCGAGGTCGCCCGCATGGAATGGCTGCGGTTGTTCCCGAACATGGGCTTCTTGTCGCAGATGCTGCAGACCTTCGCCACGGCGCGCTCCGTCCTCGGTCGATGTCACGATGCGAACCCGAGCGGGCCCGCGAACGGCCACGCATTATGCCGACTCATCGTCCAAACGTGCAACCGAGCCCGCCGACACCCAGCATTTCGCCCTTCGGGCAGGGTCGCCACGCCGCATGGACCGCCGCGCAGCCCATCCGCCGGCCCGACCCGGCGTGGTGGGACGCCCCCGTCACCGCCCTCGCCGGGATCGGCCGCGCTACCGGCGAGCGCGCGGCCGCGATGGGCATCGAGCGGATCGGCGACCTGCTCGCCCACCTGCCCGTGCGGTACCTGGCCTACGACGACGCGCGACCACTCGGCCAGCTCGCGATCGACGAGGAGGCGACGGTCCGGGTCCGCATCGCCCGGGTCGCGGTCCGCCCGACGCGCCGTCGCCGGCTGCGGATCATCGAGGCCAGCGTCAGCGACGCGACCGGGGCGGCGATCGCCGTCTGGTTCAACCAGGAGTATCTGCTGCGGGTCTTGGAGCCCGGGCAGGAGGTGCTCTTGCGCGGGCGCCTCGAGCCGGGCCGGCCGCCGAAGCTCATGGTCAAGGCGCACGAGATCGTCGGGGGCTCGGGCTCCGAGGGGCGGCACACGCAGGGCCTTGTACCCGTGTACCCCGCGAGCGAGGCCCTGTCGGCCCGGCGCCTTCGCGAGCTGGTCGACGCCGCGCGGCCGTACGTCGGAGCCGCGGTCGAGCCGCTCCCGGCCTGGATTCGGCGGCGGCTTGACCTCCCGCACCACTCGGACGCCCTCGTGGCGATCCACTTTCCCCGGACCGCCCGCGACGGGCGCCTGGGGCGGCGTCGGCTGGTGCTCGAGGAGCTGGTCGTGCTGCAACTCGGTCTCGGCGCGATACGGCGCAACGAGGAGATCGGTCGCCGCGCCCCGGCGCTCCAGGGCGACCTTGCGTTGCGCGCCGCGCTCGTCGCGGCGCTCCCGTTCGAGCTGACGGCCGAGCAGCGCCGGGTCGCGGGAGAGATCGCGCGAGACCTCGGCCGTGATCGCCCGATGCGCCGTCTCCTGCAGGGGGAGGTTGGCGCCGGGAAGACGGTCGTTGCCGCGCTCGCCATCTGCCAGGCGGTCGAGGCGGGACGCCAGGCGGCGCTGCTGGTGCCCACCGAGACGCTCGCCGACCAGCATCTGCGGACGCTCGACATCCTCCTCGCCCCTGTGGGGATCGCGCCCGTGCTCGTGACCGGCCGGGTCTCCGGGGCCGAGCGCGACCGGCGGCGGATGGCCCTCCGCTCGGGAACCGCGATGGTCGCGATCGGCACCCAGGCGCTCCTGTTCGAGCGTGAGGCGTTCGCCCGGCTCGGGCTCGTCGTCGTCGACGAGCAGCACCGTTTCGGGGTGGAGCAACGCCAGGTCCTCGCCGACCGCGCGACCGACCTGGACGCCGCCGCCGCCGCCCACCTGCTCTACATGACCGCAACCCCCATCCCGCGCACCCTCGCCCTCACCGCCTACGGGGACCTCCAGGTCTCGACGATCCGGGGCCGGCCGCCGGGTCGCCAGCCCGTGGAGACGCGGTGGTTCCGGGAGGCCGACCGTGAGGCGGCCTACGAGCTCTTGCGCGGCGAGCTTCGCGCCGGGCGCCAGGCGTACGTGATCTGCCCCCGGGTCGAGGGTGGGGAGGAGGCCGAGGCGCGCGCCGCCGTCGAGGAGGCCGAACGTCTCCGGCGGGGTCCGTTCGCCGCGTTCCGCGTCGGGCTCGCCCACGGCGCACAGCACAGCGACCAGAAGCGGGCGGCCATGAGCGCGTTCGCCTCCGGTGAGACGCACCTGCTCGTCGCGACAACGGTCGTGGAGGTGGGCATCGACGTTCCCAACGCCACCGTCATGCTCATCGAGGACGCCGACCGCTTCGGCCTCGCCCAGCTCCACCAACTCCGGGGCCGGGTCGGCCGCGGCGAGCACCCCGGCCTGTGCGTGCTGTTCGCCGAACCCACGACCGACGACGGGCAGCGCCGACTCGAGGCGATCACCCAGATCTACGACGGCTTCCGGCTCGCCGAGCTCGACCTGGAGCTGCGCGGGGAGGGGGCGGTGCTCGGTGTGCGCCAGTCGGGGCCGACCGACCTGCGGTTCGCCCGGCTCACGCGCGATCGGCGGGAGCTCGCGCAGGCACGTCAGATCGCGCGGCGCACGTTGCGAGACGACCCCCGCCTGGGGCGGCCCGAGCACGCGCTGCTGCGCCGGGCCGTGCTCGAGCGGTTCGCCGAGCTTCCGAGGCTCCTCGACGCATGAGGGTCGTCGCCGGCGACTACCGCGGACGGACGCTCGTCACCCCGCGGGGCACCTCGACCCGCCCGACGAGCGACCGGGTCCGGGAGGCGCTCTTCGCGATCATCGGCCCGGTCGACGGTCTCGACGTGCTCGACCTGTTCGCCGGATCGGGCGCCCTGGGAATCGAGGCGCTCTCCCGGGGCGGCGCCTCGGTGACGTTCGTCGAGCGGTCGGTTCCCGCCCTCGCGGCGATCCGCAACAACGCGGCGATGATCGACGACCCGGGACGCGTCCGCGTCGTCGCCGCCGACTCGCGCGCCGCGCTACGGGCCGAACGGGCGGCTGGCCGGACCTACGGGTTGTGCCTCATCGACCCGCCTTATAGCCTCCTGCCCCGCATCGTGGGCCATCTCGGCCCGGCCCTCCAACCGGTCCTGGCGACCGGGGCTACGCTGGTCGTCGAACACGCGGCCGGAGCCGGGCCGGTCGAGTTTCCTGACCTTCCGGTCACGGCCCGGGCCGATCGGACGTACGGGGGAACGGGGATCGCAATCATGCGCATCGGGGAGCCAGCGTGAGCGCCGCCGACGGACGGCGGCTCGCCGTGTGTCCGGGGTCGTACGACCCCGTCACCTACGGGCACCTCGACGTCATCCAGCGTGTCTCGGCGATCTTCGACGAGGTGGTGGTCGGGGTGGTGGTCGGCTCCACCCGCAAGCGCTACATGTTCAGCGCCGACGACCGGATCGGTTTCGTGCGCGAAGGCGTCGCTCATCTGGACAACGTCCGGGTGGAAGGCTTCAATATGTTGGTCACTGACTTCGCACGCCAAGTGGGCGCGTGCGCGCTGGTGAAGGGGCTCCGGGCCATCTCGGACTTCGACTACGAGTTCCAGATGGCGCAGATCAACAAGGGACTGGCCCCCGAGATCGAGACCGTGTACTTCCCCGCCTCCGCCAAATACAGCTTCCTGAGCTCGAGCGGCGTTCGGGAGATCGCGGTCTGGGGGGGATCGGTGGAGGATTGGGTTCCGCCGAACGTGATCGCCGCCTTCCGGCGCGGAGCCGGCACACACACCGAAGAGGAGTAGGGACTCTTGGACGTACTGGCGTTGATCGACAAGCTCGATGACCTCATCCACAACGCGCGCACCATGCCGTTCTCGGACAAGGTCGCCATCGAGCGCGAGGAGATCTACGAACTCCTCGACCAGATGCGCTCCACGATCCCGGAGGAGATCAAGCAGTCCCGCTGGATCGTCAAGGAGCGTCAGGAGATGCTCGCCGAGGCGAAGCGCGAGGCCGACCGGCTCGTCGCCGACGCGCGAGACAAGGCGGTGCAGGCGGCGTCCCAGGAGGAGATCGTCAAACGCGCCGAGCGCGAGGCGGCCGACATCCTCGAGGAGGCACGGGTTCGCGAGCGGGAGGTCCGCCTCGGGGCGGAGGACTACGCCGACGAGGTGCTGTCGACGCTGGAGGTCAACCTCGGCAAGTTCCTCTCCGCGGTGCAGCGCGGAAGGGAGCGCCTGCAACGCGGCACGGGGACGACCGACGCGACAGGGCAGGCAATCCCGGAGCCGATCGCGCCCAGGAACGAGTAGCCGCGGCAGATGGCGCGCCAGCGAGACATGCCGCGGCCGCTCGACCTGCGCAGCCTCGAGCTGGGGCCCGGCGAGGCGCGCGAGCTCGACATCGAACTCGTGGTCGAGGACGTGGTCATCGCCGGCCAGCCCTACCGCAGCGTGCCGCGTGAGCCGACCGCACGGCTGGAGGTCACCGAATCCTCGTCCGGCTGGCACTTCCGGATGCGGGTGGCGACGTCGTTGGCCGGGCCCTGCTGGCGCTGCCTGACGGAGGCCACGGTCCCGCTCGATTCCGACGTCCGTGACTACGCGGCGTTCGGCCGGCCCCGGACAGCGGCGTTCGACGAGGACCTCGACAGCGAGTACCTCGACGGGGAGGCGCTCGACGTGGCCGCGATGGCCCGCGACGCCCTCGTCGACCTGCTGCCCGCGACGATCCTCTGCCGCCCCGATTGCGCGGGCCTGTGCCCGACCTGCGGGACCGACCTCAACATGGGACCGTGCGACTGCCCTCCCCCGCCGCCCGACCCCCGCTGGGCCGGGCTCGAAGCGATCGCGCAGCGGCTCGAATCCGGCGAGTAGGGTTTCGGGCGGCCGGTGATCCGTGTCCGACGGGACCTGCCCGAGCAGGCGGGTGGCGCGGTCCGTGCCGAATCGCTACCCTTCCGCGGTCAGAACCGACGACGAAGGACCGAGCAGCGATGGCCGTCCCGAAGCGAAAGACCTCCCGCCAGCGCCGTGACACCCGGCGGGCGACGCATTCAATCGACGCCGCACGCCTCGGTCGCTGCCCGCGCTGCACGAGCCCGGTCCGCCCGCATCACGTCTGCGTCGTCTGCGGCTACTACCGGGGGCGCCAGGTGAGGGCAATAGAAGAAGAATGAACGGTTCCAGGGTTCCTGGTTCCACGGTTCCAAGTTCTCGGTTCCCATGAACGCAGAACTCGAGAGCCGAACCCGGAACCCGGAACCTGGAACCTGGAAC
>CAYTRV010000049.1:0-14838 GCA_964440285.1 uncultured Bifidobacteriaceae bacterium | reverse complement strand
GCGCTCCGGGTCGATCACGGACCCTCGATCGCGATGACGCCGCCATGACGTCCGGTGCGCCGGCCGTCGCGCCGGTGCGAGTAGAAGCGGGTGGGATCGCACGCGGTGCAGGCGTCCACGGTGGCGATCGCGCCGGCGGGGACCCCCGCCGCCGCCAGCTCCACCCGGGCGGCGGCGGCGAGGTCGACGGCGTCACCGATGACCGTCGCGGCGCCGAACCGCTCGGCGAACCGGCCGCGAAGCGCCGCATCGACGGGATAGCAGCACGGTCCGACTCCGGGCCCGATCGCCGCCGCAGTCGCCAACGGCCTGCCGAGCGCGGTGACGGCCTTGGCCAGGACCCCGCCGGCAAGGCCGCGCCACCCGGCATGCGCCGCGGCGACCAGGTGCGCGTCCGTGCGCCACAGGAGCACCGGAAGGCAATCGGCGCCGAGGACCACGAGGGCGATCCCGGGCCGATCCGTCACGAGCCCGTCGCCTTCGGGCCAGCCTGAAAGCGCGCCGGTGAAGCGCCCGGGCCGCGAAGGCGCCGCGATCACGCGGATGTCGGCCCCGTGCACCTGGAAGCCGAGCGTCGCCCGCTCCGGATTGAGGCCAAGCGTCTCCATGAGCCGGCCCCGGTTCGCGCGCACCGCGCGCGGATCGTCACCGGTCGTCGATCCGAGGTTGAGCCCAGCCCACGGCCCGGTGCTCGTCCCGCCATGACGGGTCGTGAAGCACGCCGTCACCCGCCGGCCCGCGGTCACATGGAGGAGTTCGAGGCTCAACGCGGCCCGCTCGCCGCGTGGAGCGCGAGGGTGAGTTGCGCCCCGCGATCGCCGTCCACGTGACCGTCGAGCCTCGCCGCCCGCACGGCCGCCAGCGCCCGGCCGATCGCCGGGCCAGGAGCGATGCCGGCGCGGACGAGATCCTCGCCTGAGATCGCAAGTCGCATCCCCCGCATGGTCGCCCACCAGTCCGCGATGCGCCCCTCGCCCAGGGCGCACGCGACCACGACGCTCGCCGGTTTCGCTCGGTTGAGGATCGCGTCGAGCCGGGATGCCGACGCCGCCGCTTCCAGCCGCTCCTTGAGGGCGGGCCCGAGGGCCGCCTCCGCCGCAACGCCGCGCGCCCAGCCGTCGACCGCCGCGCGCGGCACGTGCTCGGGCGCGATCGCGAGCCCCATTCGCACCGCCCACGCCTCGATTGGTGGCGCGCCAGGGAGTGCCAGCGCGCGGTCCACCTCGGCGAATAGCCCCTGGAGGGCCCTGGCATCGGCGCCGATCCAGGGCACGCCCACGTCGGCGGCGAGCGCGACCGCCTGGCCGGCGGCGGGGTCTTTCAGCAGCCGGCGGAGCTCGTCGCCAGCGCGCGAGGAGGTGACGTCGACGTGGGACGCGGCGGCACGGGCCGCGTTGCGCGTCGCGGGCTCGAGGGCGAAACCGAACCGGGCCGCATAGCGCGCCGCCCGAAGCAGCCGGGTGGGATCCTCCACGAACGCGTCGTCGCGGAGCGCGCGGACGATTCCGTCGGCGAGGTCGCGGCGCCCGGCGTACGGGTCGACGAGCGTCCCGGCGTCCGGGCCGTTGAGACGGTAGGCCATGGCGTTGATGGTGAAGTCACGGCGGGCGAGATCGTCGGTGAGGGTCCCCGGTTCGACCACGGGGAGGGCCCCGGGGTGCGGGTAGCGCTCCCGCCTGGCGCGGACGATGTCGATCCAGTTGTCGTGCGGTAGCTCGAGGTACGCGGTCGCGAACCGCTCGTGGGTGACCACTCGCACGTTCAGCTCGTGTCCGAGGCGCTCCGCCAGGGCCAAGGCGTCGCCTTCGACGACGAGGTCCAGATCCTCGTTGTCGGCGACCTCCAGCAGGGCGTCGCGGACCGCACCGCCGACCAGGCTGACCGGGACATCGAGGTGCGCGATCGCCCGAACGAGCAGCGGATGGCCTTGCACCGCGGCCGCGACCCGCGCAGAATCGTCGGCGTGTCCTATGACCCACTCTCCAGCAAGCTGCGCGAGGCGGCGCCGGTGGCGATGCCCGAGTTGCTCGACCTGTTCGCGACGTTCGAGGGTCTGACGCTGGTGGAGCTGCAGGAGGCGTTCGCCGCGTGCGAGCAGCGCTTCCGGGACTGGGTGCGGGAGCCTGCGAACTCGGGACGCCCCATCAGCGAGGCCCCCGACTATCTGGATCGCATCGCGCTGGACAGCTTGATCGAGCGGCGCATGTGGTCAGAGTGACGCCCTTCCTCACCCCGGGATGACCGCGACGGCCTCGATCTCGACGCGGGCGCCCAGCGGGAGACCGGCGATGCCGACGGTCGCCCGGGCCGGGGCGTGGCCGCCGAACGCCTGCGCGTAGATCTCGTTCATCGAGGCGAAGTCGGCCATGTCCTTCAGGTACACGGTGGTCTTGACGACCTGGTCGAGCCCGCTGCCCGCCTCGGCGAGGATCGCAGCCAGGTTGCGCAGCACGAGCGCGGTCTGGAGACGGATGTCATCGTCGATGAGCTGCCCCGTCGTCGGGTCGACCGGGATCTGCCCGGAGACGTAGACGACCTCCCCCGGCTGCGCGGCCACGGCCTGGCTGTAGGGCGCCCCCGCAACCGGCGCAGGCGCCCGCTCGGTACGGATCGTTCTCATGGATCGACCATACCGGCTGATCCCGCTGTCGCAGGTCGGCCCACGAGGATTCCGGGCCTTCCCGTGGTCCAGGACCTTTGCTTGCATTAGTACGCACTGCGTACTATAGTGTGCGTCTTGTCAGGGTGCCGGGAGTAGCCCGGGCTCCGAGGTTCGAGACGGCGGGAAGCCCCAACTCACGACCCAGCCGTCGAGGAGGTGCACCATGCCGATCGTCAACCAAGACCAGCTGCTCGTCCTCTACCCGAACTGGGCGGAGTGGCGGTCCGACCGCCCCGACGGCGCTGTGGCCGCGCCCCTCGTCGAGCCCGCAGCGAGCTTCTGCGCGACGTGCTGGGGGCAGGGTCGCATCTTCGAGCCCGCCGCCAACGGCGAGGGCTACATCCCCGTGTCCTGTGTGGCGTGTGCCGTCCGGGACACCGACTGACCGCTTCAGATCCTGACCCGCACCCCGGCGTCGGCCATCGCCTGCTTCACCTGCAGGATCGAATACACCCCGTCATGGAAGACCGACGCGGCGAGCACTGCATCCGCATGCCCCTTCGTGACGGCCTCGGCGAAGTGATTCAGCTTCCCCGCGCCGCCTGACGCGATCACCGGAACCCTCACCACGTCGTTGATCGCGGCGAGCAGGTCCGTGTCGAACCCGTCCTTCGTGCCGTCGCGGTCCATGCTCGTCACCAGGAGCTCCCCCGCTCCCCGGTCCGCGACCTCCCGCGCCCATGCGACCGCCTCGATGCCCGTCGGCAGGCGCCCCCCGTTGAGGAACACCTCCCACCCCGATCCGTCGTCGCGCCGCTTCGCGTCGATCGCGACCACGATGCACTGCGAGCCGAAGCGACCGGCACAACGTTCGACGAGCTCCGGATCGTGGACCGCGGCAGAGTTGATCGACACCTTGTCCGCCCCGGCGGCCAGCACCTCGCGTACGTCGTCCTCCGACCGGATGCCGCCGCCGATCGTGAACGGGATGAAGACCTCCTCGGCCGTCCGCCGGGCGAGGTCCACGATAGTGCTGCGGGCCTCATGGCTCGCGGTGATGTCGAGGAACACCAGCTCGTCGGCGCCCTCGGCGTCGTACCGGGCGGCCAGCTCGACCGGGTCCCCGGCGTCGCGGAGCCCGACGAAGTTGACGCCCTTCACGACCCGCCCCCGGTTGACGTCCAGACAGGGGACGACCCTGATCACGCGGCCGCTCCCGCCAGGACCTCGAGTGCCTGCGCAACCGTGAACCGCCCCTCGTACAACGCCCGGCCGACGATGACGCCAGAGAGGTTCGGCAGGCGGAGGTTCCGGAGCGCGACGATATCCGCCAGGGACGAGATCCCGCCGGAGGCCACCAGCCGAAGCTGCGGCGCCACGTCCGAGAGCCGGCGCAGCGCGTTGAGGTTCGGCCCGTTCAGCGTGCCGTCGCGCACGATGTCCGTGTAGATGAGGCGCCGCACGCCGGTGCTGACGAGATCCGCCGCGACCTCCGTCGCGTCCCGGTCGCTGACCTTGGTCCACCCATGCGTGGCGACCTTCCCCTCCCTGGCGTCGATCGCGATCGCAAGGCGGTCCTCGAGCCGGCGCACCGCCCACTCGAGCAGCTCGCGGTCCTGGAGCGCGACGGTGCCGAGCACCACCCGTCGAACGCCGGTCGCGATCGCGGTCTCGATTGCCGCGCGTGTGCGCAGGCCGCCGCCCAGCTGCACCTCCCCGGGGAACCGGTTGGCGATCTCCGCGACCAGCGGCGCTTGAGCGGGCTCGCCCTCACGGGCGCCGTCGAGATCGACGACGTGCAGCGCGGTCGCGCCGTCGTCAGCGAAGAGCTGGGCCTGGGCGACGGGGTCCTCGTTGAAGGTGGTCGAGGCGGCGAAGTCGCCCTGGATGAGCCGGACCGCCAGCCCGTCCTGCAGATCGATGGCCGGGTAGAGGGTGATCACGCCGCCACCGCGGCGCTGACATGGGATATCCACCGGCCGAGGAGTGCGAGCCCGGAACGGCTCGACTTCTCCGGGTGGAACTGGAACCCCATCACGTTGCCCTCACCGGCGGCCGCGCAGAACGGGACGCCGTGCTCGGCGGCGCCCCAGCAGGAGGTCCGGTCGGCCGGCTCGACGGCGTAGCTGTGCAGGAAGTAGTAGGTCGACGGGTCGACGGGATCGGCCGGTGCGAGCGGGCAGCGCTCGGACCACCGGACCCTCGCCCAGCCGATGTGCGGGATCTTGGCGTGCGTGTTCAGCCGCCGTACGGTTCCCGGCAGCAGCCCGAGGCCCGGGGTACCCGGGGCCTCCTCGCTCGCCTCGAACAGCACTTGGAGGCCGATGCAGATTCCGAGCACGGGCACCTCGCGCGACGCCGCGTCGAGCACCACCTGGTCCAGGCCCGATGAGCGGAGCCTGAGCATGGCCTCCCCGAAGTGGCCGTCGCCGGGCAGGACGAGCGCGTCGACGGCGCCGACCTGATCCGGACTCCGGGCGATGGCCACCGATGCGCCGAGACGCTCGAGCGCCTTCGCGGCGCTCCTGAGGTTGCTCATCTCGTAGTCGAGCACCGCGACGCGAAGGCTCACAGGCTGCCCTTCGTCGAGGGGACGCCACCGCCGCGCGGGTCGGGCGACACCGCCTCCCGAAGCGCCCGCGCCACCGCCTTGAAGCACGCCTCGATCGCGTGATGCGGGTTCTCGCCGCGGTGAAGCGCCAGGTGCAACGTCAACTTCGCGTGGTTCGCGAGCCCGCGCACGAACTCCTCGAGCAGGTCGGTCTCGAATCCGCCCACGGCGGTGGCGGGCAGTGGCACCTCGCACGACACGAACGGCCGGCCGGAGATGTCGATCGCCGCCTGCGCGAGACACTCGTCCATCGGCACGAGCGCCTCGCCGTATCGTCCGATGCCCGCACGGTCGCCGAGCGCCTTGTCGAGCGCCTGCCCGATGACGATGCCGGTGTCCTCGACGGTGTGGTGGCTTCCCGTCGCGAGGTCGCCGCGGGCCTCCACCTGGAGGTCGATCAGGCTGTGGCGCCCGAGCAGCGTGAGCATGTGGTCGAAGAAGCCGACGCCGGTCGACACGGTCGCGACACCGGTGCCGTCGAGATCGACGACGACGTGCACGTCGGTCTCCGCCGTCGTGCGACGCACCTCGCCCCGTCTGCTCATCCGTCTGCTCCTTGCCGCGCGATTCGAGCCGCCCGCACCTCGGCGGAGCGGCGATGGTAGGGGAATCCCTCCGCGTCCGCCATCTCCGCGAGGTGCGGCGTGAGCGCCGAGACCGCCTCGTCGGGGAGGTCGACAACCGACATCCGGCGCATGAACGTCGCCGGGCCGACCGCGGAGGCAAATCGCGCGGCGCCTCCGGTGGGCAGGATGTGGTTCGAGCCCGCGATGTAGTCACCGAACGCGGTCCCCCCGTTCGGCCCGGTGAACACCGCGCCGGCGTGGCGCACCGACTCGGCGACGCCCGGTGCGTCTGCGATGTCGAGCTGGAGGTGCTCCGGGGCGAATGCCTCGGCGAACCGCACGGCGACGTCGCGGCTCTCGCAATGCACGAGCGTCACCGCGCCCACGACGTCCGCACGGTCGATGAGCGCGCCGACCGCGGCGATGAGCGTCGCGTCGGGGCTCGCGAGGATCGCCGGCGAGTCCGGTCCATGTTCGGCCTGTGCCATCAGATCCGCGGCGATCGCTTCGGGGTCGACCTCGCCCTCGGCGACGACGACCACCTCGCTCGGTCCGGCGATGCCGTCGATCCCCACCGTTCCGAACACCTGACGCTTGCCCTCCTGCACCCAGGCGTTGCCGGGTCCTGCAATCACGGCGACCGGGGCGATGCGCTCGGACCCGAAGGCGAGCGCGCCGATGGCCGCCGGTCCACCGACGGCGTAGACGTCGTGGATCCCGAGCAGCGACGCGGTCGCGAGCACGACCGGCGCCGCCCGGCCATCCGGCCCCGGTGGAGTGACGACCGCGATGCGCTCCACGCCCGCGGCCTGAGCGGGGACGGCGCCCATGATGAGGCTCGACGGATACGCAGCGCGTCCACCTGGAACGTAGATTCCGGCTGATACCACGGCCACCGCCCGCACCGTGACGCGCTGGCCGAACGGCAGCGTCACGGACACGTCAGCGGGCCGGGTCGCGGCGGCGAGGGCATGCACCTGCGCGGCGGCGGTCAGGATCGCGTCGCGCAGTGACCGAGGAAGGGCCGCCTCCGCGGCGGTGAGATCGGCTCGCGGCACGCGGATCAGGGCGTGGGTGAAGTCCGGGCAGTCGAACCGCCGTGTCAGTTCGACCAGCGCGTCATCGCCACGTGTCCGCACGTCGGCGAGGATCTCCCGGACACGCTCGGCGATGGCGGGGTCGGGCGCGGGTGGCGAGAGCCTGCGGGCGAGCGCGTCCACTCCGTCACGACCCAGTGTGACGCGTTCGGCTGTGCTCACGGTGCGGCGTTCCCGAGCCGATCGATCAGGTCGTCCACCGCCCCCGCCGCCACTTTGTGGCTCACGCGGTTCGCGATGAGTCGCGCCGACGAGGCGAAGATCTCCTCGCGCTCCACCAGCCCGTTCTCGAGGAGCGTGCGCCCGGTCGCCACGAGGTCGACGATCCCGTGTGCCAACCCGACCAGCGGCGCGAGCTCGACGGATCCGTTGACCTTGACCACCTCCACGGCGCGACCGGTGGCGCCGAAGTGGCGGCGGGCGGCGTGCGGGTACTTCGTGGCGACGCGGACCGCCCCGAGGTGCGCCAAGGCACCGGCCGTCGGATCGGTCCCGGCCGGGGTCGCGTACACCATCCGGCAGTGGCCGAAGTCGAGGTCCAGGATCTCGTACACGTCCGGCGCGGACTCGCGCAGCACGTCCTTGCCGACGATGCCGAGGTCCGCGGCTCCGGCCTCGACGTAGGTGGGGACGTCGCTCGGGCGGGTCGTGATGTAGCGGGTGCCGTCGGCGGCGTCGACGACGAGTCGCCGGCCGGCTTCGTCGAGCGGGCTCACGTCGAGCCCCGCCGCGCGCAGCCGTGCGACGGAGTCCCCGAAGAGGACGCCGAGCGGCACGCAGATCACGAGCGACGCGATTGCAGTTCCTCCACGATGTCGTTGCACGCGACGGTATCGCCGGCCGAGCGGTCGGTCAGCGAGTACCCGTCCCCCGACCGCCGGACGATGAATCGCCAACCGTCCGCGTCGGCGAGCCGAGCGACGTCGCCGGCGTCCTCTGGCACGCCGATGACCGCGAAGCCCTTCGCGCGGAGGGACCGGGCGACCGCCACCTCGGCGTCGATCCCTCCCGCCAGGACCACCCCGTCCGCGAGGACGCTGGCGCCGTTTCGCGCCGCGATGGCCTCGTGCAGGCGGTCGAGGATGACTGCCGCCCCGATCGCGGGCCGGGGCCGCCCGAACTTGCCAACCAGCCCGTCGTATCGCCCGCCGACCGCGATCGGGCGTCCGACGCCGGGGGCGTACGCCTCGACTACGACCCCCGAGTAGTACCCCCAGTCGCGCAGGACGCCGAGGTCGACCATGACCGCGTCGCCGGCGCCGTGGGCCTCCAGCAGGCCCAGGGTCGCGAGGAGGGCCACGCACGCCGGCTCGGCCGATGGGACGCGTGCCGCGAGGTCGGTGAGGATGTTCCGGCCGCCGCGGAGCGTCGGGAGCGTCGCCACCAGCGCGCGGGCGTCGGTGTCGACCGGCAGGGCCTCGGCCGCGCGGCGCCACGCCACCAGGTTGCGGGCACGCACCGCCTCGCGAAGCTTCGTCTGATCGGCCTCGGCGACGCCGAGCCCCTCCAGCACCGCGCGCGTCAGCGAGACATCTCCCAGCGCCACGCGCAGGTCGTCGATGCCGACCGCCCGAAGCGCGACGACCACCGCGGCCACCACCTCGGCGTCGGCAGCCGGGCCCGGCAGGCCGACCAGCTCGATGCCCGCCTGCAGCTCCTCGGCGCGCTGGGCGCGGCCGGCCGGCGCGGGGCGCACGCGCTCGCTGATGTAGCTGACCCGGAGCGGTCCGGGGTGGTCGGCAAGGCGCCCGGCGACCAGGCGTGCGACGGGTATCGTGAGGTCGGGCCGAACCACGAGCACCTGCCCGTGGTCGTCGAACATCCGGAAGGCGCGCCCCAGACCGCCTTCCTGGGCGCGGTCCATGACATCGGCGAACTCCAGGAGCGGCGTCCGGACCTCGCGGTATCCGAACCCGGCGAACGTCGTACGCAGCGACACCTCGATCGCGGCGAGCTCGGCCGCCTCGACGGGCAGCACATCGCGGGCGCCCTCAGGGAGCGGGGCGGTCTCGGGTGGGTCGGTGTCCGGCCCTGTCAATCCGGCACCCGCTCGATGCGAGCTCCCAGCTGGCGCAGGCGCTCGTCGATCCGTTCGTACCCGCGGTCGATCTGGCCGACGTTCCCGATGGTGCTCACACCTTTCGCGCAGAGGCTCGCGATGAGCATGGCCATGCCCGCACGGATGTCCGGGCTCTCGAGCCGCTCGCCGTGCAGCTGCGCCGGGCCGCTCACCACTGCGCGGTGAGGGTCGCACAGCACGATGCGCGCCCCCATCGCGACGAGCTTGTCGACGAAGAACAACCGGTTCTCGAACATCTTCTCGAAGATCATGACGGTGCCATGCGCCTGCGTCGCCACCGCGGTCGCGATGCTCGTGAGGTCCGCCGGGAACGCGGGCCACGGGCCGTCCTCGATCTTCGGGATGGCTTCGCCCTCGTCGGCCTCGACCCGCAGCGTCTGGTTCGGCGGGACCCGCATCGCGTCGCCGTCCATCTCGACACCGATCCCGAGCCGCTCGAACGTGAGACGGATCATCCGCATGTCGGATTCGCGCACGTCGTTGATGGTGATGTCCGACCCGGTGACCGCGGCGAGGCCGAGGAACGACGCGACCTCGATGTAGTCGGACGGGATGCGGAAGCGTCCGCCGTGAAGGCGCTCGACGCCGCGGATGCGCATCACGTTGGTGCCCACGCCGTCGATGTCCGCCCCGAGGCCCACCAGGAACCGCGCGGTGTCCTGCACGTGGGGCTCGCTTGCCGCGTTCAGGATGATGGTCTCGCCCTCGGCGGTGGCGGCCGCCATCAGCGCGTTCTCTGTGGCGGTGACCGACGCCTCGTCGAGGAAGATCTCCGACCCCGTCAGACCCGTGTGGCGCATGGAGAAGCCGCGGCCGGCATCGATCTGGGCGCCAAGCCCCGAAAAGGCCAGCAGATGGGTGTCGACGCGCCGTCGTCCGATGAAGTCCCCGCCGGGGAGTGGCAGATCGACGGCGCCGCAGCGGGCGAGCAGCGGCCCGGCCATCAGCACCGACGCACGGATCCGGCTGCTGAGCTCGGGATCGAGCGATGTCGTTCGGATGTCCGCCGCCGTGAGCGACAGCAGGTTTGGCCCGATCTCGCGGATGCTCACTCCGACATCGTCCAGTAGCGCCAGCATCGAGTGCACGTCGCGGATGTCCGGGACGTTCTCGAGGACGACCTCCTCGTCGGTGAGCAGGCAGGCGGCGAGGATCGGCAGCGCCGCGTTCTTGTTGCCGCTGGGCGTGACTGTTCCGGACAGCGGATAGCCGCCCTCGATGACGAACCGTTCGGACACCGCGCATGAAGGTATCAGCCGCCCAGGCCGGCGAACGCCTGCGCACCCGTTTGAGGTCGTCGCCGGTGACAGAGCCGGCTGAGGTGGTGAGTGCTCCACCCCAGAAGTGCCTTTGCGATCTGGCGGCTGCAAAGCTCCGCTGGAATTGGTCCGCTTGGGGCGGGGGTGCGACCCCGCCACGCCGGCCTCAGTGTTTGTATCCGGGGGAACCCCGCGGTATAACCGGCCTACGCCGTACGATCGGCGCGGTCCACGGGAGGGCTCATGAGGCTGCTTCGCATGATGCCGGGATACGGTGAGACGCTCGTCGCGGAGGGCGACCCGGCGGTCGATCTCGACCGCGAGCGCCTCGTTCGCGAGTTCCGCCGTCAGCTCGACAGCGGGATGTGGGCGGGCGTCCCGTTGACCGACTCCACCACGGGACGGCGCGAGGCGGTCCTCGTGACCGACTTCGAGCAGGTCCCCGCCGACGCCGAGCGCGTGCTGTTCTGGCCGCGCGCCGCGGGCGGCGCCTCCGTCGACGCGTGAACGCGATCCCGGTCGTCGTCGTGACCGCGTTGCTCGTGGTCGCGGCGCGGCTGGTCTTCTCTTGGCCGCCGCCGCGGCGTATCCGTCCCGGGCGCCGCCGCGCACCCGGATGGGCGCGGGAGGCGCCGGTCAGCCGCGACGAGGCGGAGCGACGGTCGCTCGAGCTCCTGCGGTCGGTCGTCAACCCGGACGAATGGGAGATGTTCACCGACCTCGGGTTCGTCTGCGTCACGGGGAGGCGCTTTCGGCGCGACGGCCGGGAGGCCCTCCCGCGGTACCGGTACCTGATCTACCCACATCTTCCGCTCGTGGCGCTGCTGCCGCGATCCATGGCACCGGTGCGCGAGTACTGCATCCAGTTCCCGGAGGTCGAACTGGCGGGACCCGACGGTCTCCTGCCGACCGGCGACGACCTCCTCGCAAAGTGGATGACGGTGCGCGCCGACGAGGATCGGCTGGTGGCGTTCGCGAACGTCTGCAACGCCGGGTGCCAGATTCCGCTGAACCAGATCGAGCGGGATCTTCGGCGGCTCGCGCGCTGGCAGGCGCTGCGTGAGCCCGCGCCGTCGCCTGCGATGACCGCCCGGTACTGAGCCGAGAACCTAGAAGGGCTCGCTCACTTCTCCGGCCGGCTCGGAGCCGGCAGGGAGCTCGGATGCGGTCAGCTCGTCGATCCTGGCCTGGGCGACGGCCAGCCGTTCACGGCAGACGGCGAGGAAGCGTTGCCCGTCCTCGAAGAGGCGGACTGCCTCCTCGAGCCCGACCTCACCGCGCTCGAGCTGAGTGACGACTGCCTCCAGCCCCGCGAGAGCCGCCTCGAAGGTGGTCGGCGTCGGTTCGGTCCCGCTCATTTCGCATCGGCTCCCGTGTCGACCCGGACATCGATCGTACCGTCGCGAAGCTCGACGGCGAGACGTTGGCCGGCACTGGTCGAGGCGCGCTCAGCCACCACGCGTCCGCTGGCACGATCGCGCACGATCGCATATCCGCGTGCCACCGTCCGCGACGGCGACAGCACGGCGTGGAGCGCGCCCATGCGATCGAGGTTCTCGGCGGCGCGCGTCAACATGTCCTGGGTGCCGCGCGCGAGCCGCTCGTTGAGGCCGGCCACCGCGATAGGCGCTTGGCGCGCGTTGCCTGTGAGCGCCGGCGCGAGGCGGGTTCCCAGCGCTTCGGTGCGCGCCGCGGAGACCTCGCCGTGGGCCCGCAGGGACTGCGCGAGCCGGGCGGTCGACGCTGCGAGGTGCCGGGTGCCCGTGGCGACGGTCTGCCGGACGGCGCGACGGATCGCGAGGTCGCCGCGGTCGATTCGCGCGGCGAGCTCAACCGCGTCCGGGACGACCGCCTCGGCGGCCTTCGTCGGGGTGGAGACGCGGAGGTCCGCGACGAGGTCGCAGACCGTGATGTCGGTCTCGTGTCCGATCGCCGACACGATCGGAGTCGAGGCGCCGGCGACGGCACGGCACACCAGTTCGCTGTTGAAGGCCATGAGATCCTCGAGCGGGCCGCCACCACGCGCGAGCACGATGACATCGACCTCGGGCCGGCGGTCGAGGTAGCCGATCGCGCGGACGATCTCCCTCGGCGCCGCCTCGCCCTGTACGAGGCTCCGCACCACGAGCACGTCGACCCCGGGGAATCGCTTGGCGACGTTGGTCAGGAAATCGGCGCGTGCCGCGCCCTCACCGCTCGTGACGAGCCCGATGCGCCGTGGAAGCAGCGGAATCGGCCGTTTCCGCTCGTCGGCGGTGAGTCCCTCCGCGCCGAGCCGGCGCCGCAGCTCGTCGATGCGCGCGAGCAGCAGGCCGTCCCCGGTGAGCTCGAGCCGTTCGACGCGAAAGCGCACCTGGCTCCGCTGGCGCCAGAAGTCGACCCGCCCGTACGCCTGCACCAGCGTCCCGTTGTCGGGCCGGACGGGGAGGCGGTCGTACACGACCGCGTTCATGGACGCTTCGATCAGATGCGGATCGTCGCCGTGTTCGAGGAGCGTGAAGTACACCTGCTGGCCGCGACGCGCCAGGTTGGAGATCTCGGCCTCGATCCAGACCGACGGGACATCCTCGAACCGCCGCCAGACCGCCTTGGTGAGCTCGGCAACGGTCCAGACGGTCCGCTCCCCGACCTGCTTCACCCGAGCATCCCCTGCACGATCCGCGCGGCCCGCCGCCCGCTCGACACGGCTCCCTCGATCGACGGATGCATCGCCGCGTCGCCCGCGAGGAGCAGGTTGGCGATCGCGGTCCGCGGCCCCGGGAGGTTCCGTCGCACCCCTGGCAGCGGCCGGTACAGCGCGGCTGGATGGGCGAACGTGTCGACGAGTTTCGCGCTCCGTGCCCACGGGAAGGCGGGGATGAGCGCCTGAATCCGCGTTCCGACGGCACCGGCGTACCGGGCGGGGTCGACATCGCTCCATCCGTGCGTCGCGCTCTGCGCGATCACGATATGAGGGCCCGGGGAGCCGGGGCGCGTGACGTTCGTGGTCTGGCAGATCAGGTCGACCCGGTCGTCGCCCGCCGGTGCGGCCGCGTCCAGCAGGATCGTCCGTTCTCGATAGAGCGGATACTCGAGTGCGAACGCGGCGCTGACGACCCCGGCGAACTCGATCGGCAGGCGCATGGCGGTCGCCGGATCGAGATCCTGCAGAAGCCTCCGGGCATTCTCGGCGTCGACCGCGAGGACGACGTGCCGCGCGCTAACGCGCCGCCCGTCCGTGAGGGTGACCCCGCTGATCGCTCGGCCGTCCGGGCCACGGTCGACGGCGGCGACTCGGACGTCGGTCCAGATCATCCCGCCGGCCCTGGCGATGGCCTCCTCGGCACGCTGAGCGATCATGCCGAGCCCGTCGACCGGCAGCACCGCCGGCCCGCGGGCCATCATCGCGATGAGGTACCGGACGTAGCCCGGGTCGGCGGACAGCGTGCGGTCGAGCAGGATGCCGCCGAACAGCGGGCGCAGCACGCCGTCGATCGCGGCGGCGCTCACGCCGTGCCGGGCGAGGTACTCACCCGCCGAGCCATCCCGCTGATCCGTTTCGAGGAGCTGTCGATCCGGCGTCGCGGCGGCCCTGGCGGCGATCGCCGCGACCCGCGCGGCGTCGGATCGACTGATCGCTCCGCTCCCGAAGAGCCCTGCCCGCGCGGCGCTGACACGCCTCCACGTCACCCCGTCGTGCACGACGAGCCCTCGCCGGAACGCGTGCAGGTCGGTTCGCTCGATACCGATCGCGTCGCACAGCGCCCGGGTCTCCGGGTAGGCCCGGAAGAGCGCCTGGAAGCCCCGATCGACCGGCTCGCCCTGATACATCGTCGTGCGGGCCCGTCCACCGACCGCCCGGCCGGCTTCGAGCACCTGGACGGTCTTCCCGGCACTCGCGAGCAGTTGTGCGCACGCGAGCCCGCTCAGTCCCCCGCCGACGACCAGGCAGTCCGCCCCCACCGTCGTTCCGTCACCGCTCACCCGGCGATTGTAGTGATCCCCGGCCGATTCATCGGCCCGAAGCGACCGCCACGGCCGCCTCCCGATGACCCTGCTCTACCGGCCTCCAACCCATGCGGCTGAGTCCGAAATGCACACGAGCCGCCCGCGCGTGCGCGGAGCGGCTCGTACGAACAATCCCGGCGGCGACCTACTCTCCCGCGATTCTGCAATCGAAGTACCATCGGCGCTGAGGGTCTTCACGACTCTGTTCGGAATGGGAAGAGGTGTTTCCCCCTCGCTTTGACCACCGGGAACCCTTGAGGACGTACCCTCAAAACTGCAAAGCGGCAAAGGTGTGCGAAACAAGTCAAGCCCTCGGCGTATTAGTACTGGTCTGCTGAGCGCATTACTGCGCGTACACATCCAGCCTATCAACCAGGTAGTCTACCTGGAGCCTTACCCTCTCAAGGAGGTGGGAGATCTCATCTTGGGGTGGGCTTCCCGCTTAGATGCTTTCAGCGGTTATCCCGTCCAGACGTAGCTAGTCAGCAGTGCCGTTGGCACGACAACTGATACACCAGAGGTCTGTTCATCCCGGTCCTCTCGTACTAGAGACGACTCCCCTCAAATCTCCAACGCCCACCGCAGATAGGGACCGAACTGTCTCACGACGTTCTGAACCCAGCTCGCGTGCCGCTT
>CAYTRV010000048.1:0-15257 GCA_964440285.1 uncultured Bifidobacteriaceae bacterium | reverse complement strand
TTCGTGATGTCGAACTCGTTCACGAACCAGACGATCGCCCAGATCGAGCTGTTCACGAAGAACGACGAGTACAGCCGGCAGGTCTACACCCTGCCGAAGCACCTCGACGAGAAGGTCGCCAGGCTCCACCTGGACGCCCTCGGCGTCAAGCTCACCTCCCTCACCCCGGAGCAGGCCGCCTACATCGGCGTGTCCCAGGAGGGCCCCTACAAGCCGGACCACTACCGGTACTGAGGCCCTGCTTCCCGCGGCGCCGCGCCGGGTGATGACCGGCGCGGTCACCTGACGGTCGTTCAGTCGGTGTCGCCGTCCGAGGGGCCCTCGGCCACGAGGCGGCGGATGACGGGGAACACGTCGGGGTTGCCGATGACGACGAGGACGTCCCCGGCCTGCAGCACCTCGTCAGGGTGCGGCATGGCGACCGACCCGCCGCCACGGAGGATCGCGACGATCGTCGAACCGGTCGTGCGGCGGATCCGGCAGGTCATGACCGTCAGACCCACGAGCGGACTGGTCGGCGGCAGCTCGATCCATTCGACGACCAGGTCGCCGAGCGCCATCTCGAGGTCCTGCACGAGCTGCGGCCGGTAGATCACGCCGCCGAGGAGCGCCCCGACCTGGCGGGCCTCGTCGTCGTTGAGGGCGATCCGGTACGGCTCGTCGTCGGGGTCGTCGAAGTGGTAGAGCTCCCGCAGGCCGTCGGTGTGGACGACCACGCAGACGCTCTCACCGCGGCGGGTCTCCATCGTGAACTTCGTTCCAACGCCTGGCAGGCGCGTCTCGCGCACCTCACGCATTACCGGCTCCTTGTTTGACGTTGCACGCCCCGAGCTCCGGCGAAGATCGCGCGGCCGATGCGGCGGGACTCCTTCATGAATAGCACTCCGATGACCGTCGTCGCCACGACGAACACCCCGGCGAACGGCTCGATCCGTTCGCGGAAGCCCGCGTCGAGCGCGATGCCTGCGGCTGCGAGCTGGGAGAGGATGATCGTGAACTCACCCCGGGCGATGAGCGAAGTGCCCGCGTTGAAGCTCCTGGCGCGCGTGAGCCCGGTGGCCTGGCCGCCGACGTACCCACCGAGGAGCTTGGTCGCGACCCCCACGGGGATCGCCGCGAGAAGCCACGTCCAGACGAGGTCCGCCTCACCGAGGTCGACGCCCAGTCCGAACGAGAAGAAGAAGATGCCCGCGGCGAAGTCGCGCAGCCCGAGGAGCTCCTGTTCGATCGCGTCGCGCAGTTGGCTGCCGGAGAGGAGGACCCCCGCGAGGAGGGCGCCGATCGCCTCCGACAGGCCAGCGGCATCGGCGACCGCCGCGGAGCCGATCGCGACGGTGAGGGTGAGCAACAGGAGCTGCTCGCGCTCCAAGCGGGGGGCGTACCGGTCGAAGATCCGGGGGGTGTACTTGCTGGCCGCCAGGAATGCGCCGACGACCAGGAGGGCGATCACGGCGGTGGCTGCGATGCCGGCCGGGCCGGCGTCGCCGCCGGTCGCGAGAGCGGCGGCGACCGCGAGAAACAGCGCAATGGCGATGTCCTCGAATACGAGCACCCCGAGCACCAGGTCGGTCTCCGGGTCGGCGAGTCGCCGGAAGTCGAACAGGGCCCGGGTGATGACCGCGCTCGACGACACGTAGATCAACCCCGCCAGGATGACCGCCTCGACCCCGGGGCCGAGCAGGATGAGGGAGAGGACGAGGGCGCCGCCTCCGGCGATGCCGAGGTCGATCGCCCCGCCGACGAGCGTCGATCGACGAGCCTGCGTCAGCCGTTCGAGTGAGAACTCGAGGCCGAGGAAGAACAGGAGGAGCACGATCCCGAGGTCCGAAAGCAGCTGGGTGCCCTCGGTCGGCGTCACCACGTGGAGGACGACCGGCTCTCCCGGCCCGAGCAGGATCCCCGCGCCGATGTAGAGCGGGATCGCCGAGAACCCGAGGCGCACGCCGACGAACCCGGCGACCGTCAGGGCGAGGAGAACGACTGCGAGTTCGGTGAATTCGAAGGCGGGTGCTCCTCGTGGCTGGCGGTGGGGCCGCGACTTTACCCGAACGGGTGGAGCGACTCACCGGACGGGACGGTGCGATGCGAGCCGCCAAGTCGGTTCGCCGGGCCGAGCCCAGTGGGAGACCGAGGCCGCCTTCCGGGCGTCCGGGCCGATGCGGAGACTCAGGAGAAGTGTTGGCGGTCATCGGCCGTACGGACCGAAGCCCCGCACCTGACGCGCGAGCCTGCGCGGGGCCCGCCAGCCGGGTGCGACGACCAGGACGTCGGTCCTTCGCGGTGTGCTGGGAGACGACCGGGCGCTCGGGCAGGAGTTTCTCGCCAGGCCGCCGATCGCAGTGGTAAGAACGTGACGGGTCGCGACACTCAACGAGGTATGGGCGAGCTCTCAGCCAGATCGGACTCGAAGCTCGCTGGCGAGGTCGTCGCCTGGCGCAGGCGGCGCCTTGGCGCCGCAGGCTTTCCCCGGGGCTTGCCGGCCGCCTCGCCCCGACTGCCGCTACGACACCTTCACGCTCTGATCGAGCTGACCGAGCGCGACTGCCCGCCCGGGCTCGCCGCCCGGATCCTCGAGCCCCTCGAGACGGGGCCCGGCCGATGCTGAGAGCGCTGCCCGCGAGTAGCCTGACGGGCATGGGCTCCTCATCGTCCAGGACTGCGCCAGCCGTGAATGGGCCGGGCGTCCGGCGGCCCGATCCGGCCTCGCGCAGATGGCTCGAGGAGCTCCGCGATCATGGCGCGGTTCGCGATGAGGCCATCGGGCGCCTACACGTGCTGCTTCTCCGCGCGGCGCGTTTCGAAGTCGCCCGCCGCCGGCGCGTGCTGCCTCACGTTCGCGGCGGCGACTTCGACGACGTCGCCAACCAGGCCGCCGACGATGCGCTCGTCGCGGTGCTCGCCCGCCTCGATGACTTCCGCGGTGAGAGCCGGTTCACGACGTGGGCCTACAAGTTCGCGCTGCTCGAGGCGGCCGTCAAGCTCCGCCGCCGTGCCTGGCAGGGCCGCGAGATTCCGCTGCCCGAGCCCGGCGGCCTGGAGCTCCTGCCGGGCATGCGTGCGCACCGGGAGGGATGTCCGGCCTGCGCCGAGGAGCGTGACAGCCTGTTCGAGCTCGTCGCCGCGGACGACGCGGGAGGCGCAGCGTGAGCGCGAAGCGGACGATGGTGATCGTGGGCGCGAGCCTCGCCGGCGCCAAGGCGGCGGAGACGCTGCGTGAGGAGGGCTTCGACGGTCGGGTCGTCCTGATCGGTCAGGAGCCCGAGCGTCCCTACGAGCGGCCGCCCCTGTCCAAGGACTACCTGCGCGGCGAGTCGGAGCGGTCCAAGGTCTACGTCCACGACGAGGGCTTCTACGCGGCCCAGGAAATCGAGCTTCGGACGTCCTGCCATGTCGAGGCGATCGACGTGAAGGCGAACGAGGTGGTGCTCGCGGCCGGAGAGCGTGTGTCCTACGACCGGTTGCTTCTCAGCGTCGGCGCCGAGCCACGGCGCCTGTCCGTGCCCGGCGCCGAACTCGACGGCGTGTTCTACCTTCGCACGCTCTCCGATTGCGACGAGCTTCGCGCCCGCCTCGAGTCCGGTGGGCGCGTCGTGGTGATCGGCGCGGGCTGGATCGGCGCCGAGGCCGCCGCATCCGCACGCCAGAAGGGGCTCGAGGTCACGCTGGTCGAGCAGGCCGGCGTCCCGTTGGAGCGGGTGCTCGGCGCGGAGGTCGGCGCGGTCTACCGCGACATCCACACCGATCACGGCGTGCGCTTCCTTGGCGGAGCCGGCGTGGACGGTTTCGAGGGCGCCGGGCGCGTGGAACGGGTACGCCTGGCCGACGGCACCGCCAACGACTGCGACTTCGTCGTCGTCGGGGTGGGGGTGAGGCCGCGTACCGAGCTCGCCGAGCGTGCGGGGCTCACCGTCGACAACGGCATCGTCGTCGACGAGCGCCTCGCGACGAGCGCCCCGGGGATCTTCGCCGCCGGAGATGTGGCGAACGCGCGCCACCCCTTCTACGGCGCGCACATCCGCGTCGAGCACTGGGCGAACGCCCTCAACCAAGGTCCCGCCGCCGCGCGCGGAATGTTGGGGAAGGGGACACCCTACGAGCGCCTGCCGTACTTCTTCTCCGACCAGTACGACGTCGGCATGGAGTACTCGGGCCACGCCACCGAATGGGACCGGGTCATCTTCCGCGGCGACCCGGCGAGGCGGGAGTTCATCGCCTTTTGGATGAAAGACGACCGTGTCGTCGCGGGGATGAACGTCAACGTGTGGGACGTCACCGACCCGATCCAGACGCTGATCCGTTCACGCGCCCATGTCGATTCCGGGGAGTTGGGCGATCCGGACGTTCCGCTGGAGGATCTCGCCGCCCGCTAGCGCGCAAACCTCCTGCACCACATCCTCGTGCGGACTCAGGACCACTTCGCGTAGTCGCTGTCCTCGTGGCCGATGTCGACCGTGACGCATGCCTCGTCGCCGATCACCTCGGCGTCGTGGCGGGGCGGGACCGACACCACATCCCCCGGCCCGACCTCCGCGGCGCTCCCGTCCTCCATCATGATCCGCATCCGGCCGGACACCACGTACATCAGGTGCGTGAACTCGCACCATTCGGTGCCGGCGATGGGCTTGACGTTCTCGCTCCACCGCCATCCCGGCTCGAAGACGCCCCTCCCGATCTCCTTCCCGGCGACCGTGATGAACGACGCCTGCCCCTTGCCCTCGAACGGCCGCGTCTGGTCAGGTGAGTCGAAGTTCCTGACCTCGATGCTCGCCATCATTCTCCTCCCATTCCCGACGGGTTACCGAACCAAGGCGAGCGTAACCCCGATCCCCGAACCGCGCCACACCCGCGCGGAGCGGCCCTCCGCGCCGCGGCTGGGCAGGAGAGACCGGGTCCGGGTGAAGGCGACTTCGGTCCACCGCACCCCGAAGGCGGTGGACTGAGACGTTGAGGGGACCCTCGACTTGCTCGAAAGCGACATAACTGCAGTTTGCGTGCGTTGGCCGAGAATCAGCAGGCGACCGGCGACGTGGATCCCGGCCGACATCAGCGGAAGCGGTCCACGATGTCCAGGAGCTCGTCGACCGGCACGCGCGACGAGGCGGCCCGGAGGAGATCGGCCTGCCAGCCCCGGAGGGCGCCCGCCGTTTCGGCGTCGTCCACGGCGCGGACGAGGCCTCGTCGCACCGCCTGCTCGACCGCGTCGGCGTCGAGGTTCTTCTCCCGCGCGAACCTGGCGCGCGAGTCGTTCGTGGCGAGCGCCAGGACCAACGCCTCGCGCGAGACGCCCAGGTCGCACGCGGCGCCGTCGAGGGTGGACAGGACGATCTGCTCGGCCACCCGCTCCAGCCCGTCCGGGTTCCGCCACTCCCGGGTGGCACATGGGTCGGCCACCGGTGGCGTCTCGTACGAACCGCCGCCCAGGGCCAGGTAGGCCCCCGGCAGGCCCGCACCGAGCGCGACCGCCGCCGCCAGGATCCACGCTCGCTTCACAGGCGCACCTCACGTGACATCGCGACGGGCACCAAACCCAGCACCGCGAGCAGCGCCGCCAGCAGGAACGATCGCGAGAACGAGCTCGTGGCCGCCCGATCGAGCTGATCGCCGAGGCGGGTCGCCAGTGCCCTGAACTCCGCCCGATCGGACGCCTCGGGGTCGACCTTCGCAAACGATCGGCGGATGTCTGGGAGCCGTCCCGGCTCGCGCCGCAGATCCGCGGTGAGGACGTCCGCGAGCGCCAGCTTGGTGGTCGGTGCGATCCTGGAGTCGAGTACCAGCTCCAACCCCCGTTGCTCCGCCCGGCCGCGCTGCCGATCGAGATCGCCGACGAACACCGGTGTCAGGAGCAGCAACCCCAGCACGATGCCCGCGTGCCGTGAGGCGATCGTGACGCCTCCGTGAAGGGCCGGGCGCGAGCGTCCGGCCAGGGCCGCATCGGTCAGGCCGCCCAACGCGAGCGCAAGGCCGATGCCGACGAGCACCTGCGCCGGGACCGTCCACCACCAGCCCGAGCCGGGCATCAGCCCGAGCGCGGCCAGTCCCCCCGACCCGACGATCGCGCCCGCGGCAACGCGGGTGCGCACCTGCCCCACCCGGCCCTCGAACGGCCCGGTGAGGATCGACGCCGCGGGAAGCACAGACACGACCGCCGCCGCGGCGATCGGCGACAGGCGCCACCCTTCGATCAGCAGCAGCACAAGGAGGAACAGCGCTGCGGTCAGCCCTGCCGAGAGGAGTGCGAGAGCGACGTTGGCCGCCAGGTGCGGCCGCCCGGTCGGCTCAGGTCGCGTCCGCGCCCCTCGCAGGCCGATGAGCGAGATCAGACCCATCGCGAGGGGCACCTGGACGATGAAGATGGTCTGCCAGGACAGTGCTTCGGTGAGCAGCCCGCCGATCGCCGGTCCGACCGCCGCCCCGACCACACCGGCCACAGCCCAGGAACGGGCCGCTCCCGCCTCACCTCCGGAGACCGCCGGCAGGAGCTCCAACGCAGCGCAGACCGCGGCCGCGCCCGACAGCCCCTGCACCGCCCGCGCCCCGATCAGCACCCCGAGCGACGGGGCCAGCGCGCAGGCGAGCGACGCCGCGCCGAACCCGGCGAGTCCGAGCGCACACAGGCGGTTCGCCCCGACTCGGGGCACCAGCGCCGCCGCAGGGACGGCCGCCGCGGCGAGCGTGAGGTTGAACGCCGTGATGACCCACGCCACATGGGCGACCTCCGCGCCGAACTCCCGGTAGATTGCGGGGAGCGCGAGGATCACGACCGACGAGTCCGCGAGGACGAGTCCGACCACAAGAGCAACCGAGCGGCGCCGCCACCGCGCGACGCGCGCCGTTGCGCCTCCCTGCTCGGTTGACGTCGGGAACGGCGTCGCCGTGTCACCCATCCGGTCCATTGTGGACCAAGGGGGATGTCGCGGGGATCACGGTGGGTCGCCAGGGGGCTCCAACGGGGCCACCCTGAGCGTGAGACCGCCGACGCCCGTCACGGTGACACCATCGCCCGCACGGCAGCCGGCCTCGCACCGCGCCGACCAGATCTCGCCGTGGATCCGGACCTGCCCGTCGGGGGAGCAGTCTGTCGCGGCGATGGCACGTCCGCCGATGAGCGCCTCCGGTCCCACGGCCGGCCGCCCGCGCCGGCTCCACCGGATCATGAACGCGGCCTCTCCGACCTCGACGACGGCGCCCGCTCCGATCACCAGCCACCGGAGCGGTCCGTCGAGCGCGCCGAACCCGACGATGAGTGACACGAGGAACGCCATCCCCGTCGTCTACGGAGCGGGCGCGAACTCCACCCGCCGGTTCTTCGCCCGTCCGGCCTCGGTGGTGTTGTCGTCGATCGGGACGGTCTCACCGAGGCCCTTCGCCGACAGGCGCGTCACCGGGATCGCCTTTTGCACCAGATAGTCCACCACGGCCTGAGCTCGCTGCTGGCTGAGCTCGAGGTTCTTCGCGGCGTCGCCCTGGCTGTCGGTGTGGCCGCGCACCTCCGCCTTCACGGTCGCGTTCGTCGTCAGGATCGCGGCGATCCGATCGAGCGTGGTGCGGCTTGTCGCCGTGAGGTCCGCCTTCCCGGTGACGAACTGCACGCCCGTTCGGTCGATCTCGTTGTTGATCTGGTCGATCACCGCCGCGCCCGCCGCGCCGGTCGAGGTTCCGGTGGAGGTCGTCGGCGACTGCGCGGCCGGCGACGTGGGATCGGAGTCCCCGCAACCCTTGGTCGCGGCCGCGATGACCAGTGCAAGGACCATCAGCCCGAGCAGCACAACCCAGCCCGCCGGGCCTCCGGCCATGGAACGCTCTCGTGGTGCCTGCGCCATGCACTCGCCGCCCTTCGGACGCGATCGATACGAACAAACCCTACAGCGAGGCCCGGCCGACCAGCCGCGTCAGATCGTCCGCGTGCTCCGACTCCGCGTGGGCGACCTGACCGACCATGTCCAACTGGCCCTTTTCTCGCCGTTTCGGGCCGGGAGACCCTGTACGAACAGGCGAAAGCGGTCTACACTCCCCGAATTCGTTGACGTATCGACGTCCCGGATGTTCGCGTGGCCCGGCGGCGCGGGGCTGAAGGGCCGTCGGGGCCTGGGTGACTTCGCCGGCGGAAGTCGGTTTCGTGGCGCGACCGCGGCGGCTTTGTGCGGGGCGAGAAACATCGATCAAAGGACGGATGCGACGGGACTTCAAGAGCTGATCTACGAAGGGGAGCTTCGAGCGCTCATCTCACGGGGCCAGGAGCTCGGATTCCTCAGCGTCGAGGAGGTCGGCGAGTCGTTCGACAGCCTCAACCTCGACGCCTCCGCGCAGGCGGAGCTCTACCAGCACCTCGACGAGCTCGGTGTCGACATCGTCGACGTCATCGAGGCCCGGGCCCGCGCGGCCGAGCTGGAGGAGGCGGAGCGCAACCGCCGCCACCACCCGGCCGTCGAGCAGACCACCGACGCCCTCCAGCTGTTCCTCAAGGACATCGGGCGAGTGCCGCTGCTGACCGCCGCGCAGGAGGTGAGCCTCGCGAAGCGCATCGAGTCCGGCGACCCCGAGGCCAAGCGCCAGATGGTGGAGGCGAACCTCCGGCTGGTCGTGTCGATCGCGAAGGCCTACCGCGGCCGGGGTCTCCCCTTCCTCGACCTCATCCAGGAAGGCACGCTGGGCCTGGTCCGCGCCGTGGAGAAGTTCGACTGGCGCCGCGGGTTCAAGTTCTCCACGTATGCGACGTGGTGGATCCGGCAGGCGGTCACCCGTGCGCTCGCCGACAAGGGCCGCACCATCCGCATCCCCGTACACGTCGTCGAGAAGCTCAACCAGATCAGCCGCGCCGAACGGGTCCTGATCGGCCAACTCGGCCGCGAGCCAACCGTCGAGGAGTTGGGCGAAGCGACGGGCCTCCCGCCGGAGGAGGTCGAGGACATCCTCCGCAGCGCACAACCCATCGTGTCGCTGGAGAAGCCGGTCGGTGAGGACGAGGAAGCGGAGTTCGTCCGGTTCCTGGCCGACGAGAACTCGGTGGCGCCCGAGGCCGCCGCCGAGACGGCCCTGCGCCACGAGGCGCTCGGTGACCTGCTGGACCAGCTGTCCTACCGGGAGCGTCGCGTGCTGGAGCTGCGCTACGGCCTGGGCGGCGAGAAGCCCCGGACCCTCGACGAGGTGGGGCGCACGTTCAACGTCACCCGCGAGCGGATCCGGCAGGTCGAGCACCAGTCGCTCCAGAAGCTCGCGAGCATGGCGGAGGCCGCCCGCCTCCAGTAGTCACGTCGGCCCCGCATCGGGGGCCGACGCGTTCGGAGTGCGTGGGGAGCCAGACGCTGCCCACGCACTCCGTGCTAGTTCAGGCTCGGATCCATCGGCATACGCGCCACGAGCCGGAAGTTCCCGCCCTTGCGGTCGAGAACCTCGCTCCACAAGAGCGACGGCTCGCCCGTGAAGACATCGGACGGGAGGCACACCGCGTCGATCCAGGCGTCCTCGTCGATCTCGGCCTCGAGCTGCCCGGCCGCCCACCCCGCGTACCCGCCGAACGCACGGATCGCCCGCACGCGATCCGGAAGGGTCTGGAAGTCGGTCGCCGGATCCACGATGCCGATCGACCCGATCGCGAGACCCGCGCCGGGGTCCGGGTCGGTGAAGTCCGCGAGGAGGATCACGCTCTCCGGCTCGACTGGGCCGCCCTCGTAAATGTGCTCGTCCTCCGGGATCGACGCCGCGAACGTGTGAGGCAGCGTCTCCCGGGTGTTCAGGAGCGACGGCCGGTTGAGGACCACGCCGAGCGCACCCTCCGCCGAGTGCTCGAGCAGGAGCACGACCGTCCGGTGGAAGTTCGGGTCGACGAGGCTCGGCGAAGCAATGAGCAGGCGACCCTTGCGCCAGGTCGGCGCGGTCATCGGGGCTCGTACTCTGTTCCGAAGGGGATCAGCTGGCGTGGCGCCTGCTGTCCCGCGTCATGTTGAACACGAGGCCGACGATCACGCTGACCGCGCCGAGCGCGAGCGCGACCCAGAACAGCTCGTAATGCGCCGGCAGCTTCGTCGGACCGACCGTCTCGGCCGGTTCGGGGAGCTTGCGGTCGGCGATCGCAAAGCCGAGGCAGAACCAGGCGAGCGCGAAGGTGAGACAGAGCCCCGCGAACGTGAATGGCCAGGAAATCGAGAGGCTCTGCTCGTTGTCGTGGTGACCGTGGGCCATCGAATCGCTCCTGTGGACGGCGTCGTGCGGCCGCCAGGCTACCACGACGCGGCGGAGCCCCGACAGCGGCCACGTGGTCTCGCGGGACAGACGTCCCCGGATCCCGCATCGACCCGCCCATGGGGCACGGCCCGGATCCCTACCCGTCGGCGGGGGACGCAGCGGCCATCCGAGCGGCCCAATCGGCGAGCCCCGCCACGGTGCCCTCGACCCACCGCAGGCGCTGCCACCGCTCGATTCCGGCGGGGTCCCGCACGGTCGCGACGAACGGCAACACCTGCTCCACCGCAGCGGCGACCTCTGCCAGTCCGCCGGAACTCCACGCGTCGCGTACCGCCCCGGCCAGGGCGGACTGTTGCGCGACCGCCACGGCGATGGCCTCCTGGGGATCGGAGGCCGGGCCGTAGTGCCCGAGCAGCAGCGTGTCCGGGGCCATGCCGGCGAGCCGTGCCAGCGTCGCCAGCGACCGGTCGATGTCGATGTCCGGCGGCGGCAGCGCCTGGTAGAGGCCCGCGCCGGCGAACTGCACCCCGAGCGCGTCGCCGGCCATGACCGTGCCGGTGGCCTCATCGAGCACCACCATGTGGTGGCGGGCGTGTCCCAGGGCCTCCAGCATCACCAGCTCACGGCTGCCGCCGAGGGAGATCCGCGCACCGTCCTCCACGGCCATGACGCGATCCTGCGGAACCGCGGTGAGGCCACCGTAGAGCGGCATCTGCTCCCCGTACACGGCGGCCGACGCCGACACGAGCCGTTCCGGCTCGGAGAGGTGCCGCGCGCCGCGGCGGTGCACCACGACGGTCGCCTTTGGGAACGCCGCCGCGAGCTCGCCGACGGCGCCGCAGTGGTCGAGGTGGATGTGCGTCAGCACGAGCCACGCGAGATCGTCCGGAGCCATGCCCAGCGCGGCCAGCGCCTCGATCACGGTCCCAGCCGATGTCTGGGCGCCGGTCTCCACCAGGGCCGGGCTCGGGGACGCCACGAGGTACGCCGCGGTGATGCCCTCCATGCCTCCCAGCAGGGTGTCGATCATCGTGATGCCCGGGGCGACCTGCATGACGTCCCGAGTCTCGCATAGCCTTCCGGCGCGATGGGCGCACTCGAACGGCAGCGGGCGTGGAAGGCGGCGGGCCACGCCGCCGCCGGTCTCGTCGAGCCCGGCATGCGCGTCGGATTGGGCACCGGCCGGGCCGCGGCAGCGGGGATCGGCGCGCTCGGCGAGCGCGTGAGGAGCGGGCTGCGCTGCGCTGGTGTGCCGACATCACGGGCAAGTGCGGCCCTGGCCCGGGCGGAAGGCATCCCCATCGGGCGTCTGCGCGGGCCGCTCGACGTCGCCTTCGACGGCGCGGACGCGGTGGATCCCACCGGCCTCGTGGTCAAGGGGGCCGGCGGTGCCATGGTGCGCGAGCGCGTCGTCGCCGACGCGGCGGCCCGGTTCCTCGTGCTCGTCGACGGGCCGAAGCTGATGGCGAGCCTCGACGCGTGGGGCCTCCTCCCCATCGCCGTCATCCCGTTCGCGGCCGAGCGCGTCGCCGCGTCACTCGGCGACCTCGCGCCGGTTCGCCGCGCTGCCCGCAGTGACGATGGCATGGTGCTCCTCGACCTCACCGTTCCGCACGGGGCAGACTGGCGGGCGGTCGCCGAGCGCGCCCGCGCCGTGGCCGGGGTGCTCGACCACGGGCTGTTCGAGGTCCCCCTCAGCGACGTGATCGTCGGGACCCCGGATGGGAACGCGTCGCCTGCTGGGCACTAGCATTCGTCTCCGTGGCAGCGCCCGCCTACGCCATCGCCCGCGCTGCGGGAGTTCTGTCACGTCGACTCGGCCGAGGCGGCGGAACGAGCCTGCCCGGGAAGCTCCTCATGCGGTGGCGGCCCGAGGCGATCCGCGACCTGTCGGGGGTGATCCCCGGCGGCGCGGTGGTGCTCTCCGCGACGAACGGGAAGACGACCACCGCGCGGCTGCTGGCCGCCTGCGCCCGCGCGGGCGGGCATCGTCTCGTGACGAACCCCAGCGGGGCCAACCTCGTCTCCGGCGTCGCGACCGCGCTCCTCGCCACGAGCGCCGCTCCCGGTACGGCTGACCTGGGGCTCTTCGAGGTGGACGAGGCGGCCCTCCCGGCGGTCGTGGAGCAGCTCGAGCCCCGGGTCGTGTTGCTCATGAACCTCTTCCGGGATCAGCTCGACCGCTACGGCGAGCTCGAGGAGATCGCGTCGCGCTGGCGGACGATGCTGCAAGCGCTCCCGTCCGGGACGACCGTCGTCCTGAACGCCGATGACCCGGCGGTCGCCGCACTCGGCGATGCCCATCCCGGCGCGACGTACTTCGGGATCGACGACCCCACCCCCGCGCTGGCCGAGCTGCCGCACGCAGCCGATTCCAAACGCTGCCGCCGGTGCGACGCCCCGCTCGTCTACGACGTCGTTTTCCTCGGTCACCTCGGTCATTGGCGCTGCGACGGATGCGGCTGGGTACGACCCCAACCCGAGATCCGCGCCACCCGCGTGATCGTCGACGGGCTCCGCGGCGTCGAGCTCGAGATCGCGACCCCGCAGGGCCCGGTCGCCGCCCGCCTCCCCCTCCCAGGCCTGCACAATGCCTACAACGCCACGGCGGCCGTCGCCGTCGCAGCGGTGCTCGGCGTCTCCCCCGCGCTCATGTCCGGGGCCCTCCAGGAGACCCAGGCTGCGTTCGGCCGTGCCGAGCGGGTACGCCTCGAGGGGCACGACGTGCTGCTCCTGCTCGTCAAGAATCCGGCCGGCGCGAACGAGACGATCCGGACGCTGCTGCTCGACCCCGAGCCCATCGACCTGCTGATCGCGCTCAACGACCGCACCGCGGACGGCCGGGACGTCTCGTGGATCTGGGACGTCGACTTCGAACCGCTCCTCGGGCGCCTCCGGCACCTCACCCTCACCGGCGACCGGGCATACGATCTCGGGCTGCGCTTCCGCTACGCGGGACTCGAACCCGGACGGATGCACCTCGTCGAGGACCTCGAGCGGGCCGTCGACGCCGCCCTGGCGGCCGCCCCTGACGGACGACCGGTCTCGATGCTGCCGACCTACACCGCGATGCTCGACCTGCGCAGGATCCTGGTGCGGCGCGGAGCGGCGGAGGCGTTCTGGCGTGATCGCTGAGGGAACCCCGCCCGAGCGGTTCGCCCTGGAGCACGCCCACTACGCGGAGGATCTGCCGTTCTGGCGGGGGCTCGCGAGGGACCGTGGGGGCCCGGTGCTCGACCTCGGTGCGGCCGTCGGCCGCGTCACCGTCCCGCTCGCCCGTGACGGGCACGAGGTGTGGGCGCTCGACGGGAGCCCGGGCATGCTGCAGCAGCTCGGGCTGCGGTTGCAGTCGGAGCCGGCTGAGGTCGCTGCGCGGGTGCGGTGCGTCGTGGCCGACCTGCGCGACTTCGCGCTGGGCCGCACGTTCCCGCTCGCGATCATGCCGATGAACACGTTGCAGGCGTTGCTGACGCGCACGGACCAGCTTGCGTGCCTTCGACGGATCAGGACGCACCTCGATGCCGACGGCGAGTTCGTCTTCGACGTCGCGGTCCCGGATCTCGACGCAATCGAGGGTCAGCTCGGGGCGGTTGCGCCCGGCGCGTTCTGGCGCGACGGCGAGTCGGGTGCCACGCTCGCGCACTCCGCCCGGTTCGACAGCGTCGACCGCCGCACCGGGACCGTCGGGTTCACCGCCCAGATCGACGAGATTGGCCCAGACGGAGTCGTCACGACCCATCTGCGTCCCCACACCGTCCACCTCTTCCCTCCATCCGAGATGTGGGAGCTGATCGTTGATGCGGGGATGGCGGTGCATGCCGTTCACGGTGACTTCGCCGGCGGGGCCCTCGAACCCGGAGCCGACCGTCAGATCATCCGGTGCGGGGTGGCAAGGGAATGATCGGTCTGCGGCTCTGCCACCTCTACCCGCGCGAGCTCAATATCTACGCCGACCGGGGCAACATCGCCGTGTTCGAGCGCCGCCTGGCGTGGCGGGGTATGCGCCTGGAGGTGGTCGAGGTCGGAATCGGCGACGCGATGCCGACGGATGCCGACCTGTACTACCTCGGCGGCGGTCAGGACCGCGATCAGGCGATCGTCGCGGTGGACCTCCGCCGGCAGAAGGCTGCGGACCTCGCCCGCGCCGCGGACGCCGGCGCGGTGGTCTTCGCGGTGTGCGGGGGCTACCAACTCGCCGGGCACGGCTACACGGGCGTGGACGGCACGCGGTTGGAGGGCATCTCGCTGCTCGACGCCGACACGGTCGCCGGCACCAGCCGGCTGATCGGCGACCTGGTCATCGAAGTCGACCTGGACGGTGAGCGTCACAGCGTCGTCGGCTTCGAGAACCACGCGGGGCGCACCCGTCTCGGCCCGGGCGCGCGTCCGCTCGGCCGGGTGATCTCCGGCAACGGCAACAACGGGGAGGATGCCGGCGAGGGGGCGGTTCAGGGCCGCATCGTCGGGACCTACCTCCACGGGCCGCTGCTCCCGAAGAACCCGTGGCTCGCCGATCGGCTGATCGGCTGGGGCCTGGAGCACGCGACCGGCGGGCGGGTCGAGCTCTCCCCCATTGACGACGCCCTCGAGGGGACCGCCCACGCTGCGGCCGTCGCCCGCGCGAAACGGCCCCGCCGCTGACACGCCATGCCTGTCAGCGCCTGGGTGTCGCAGGGAACGGGTAGCCCCTGAGCGCGAAGATGCGCTTCCCGGCCTTGCTGAAGAAGGCGTGCGCGGGATAACCGGACGTACGAGGCACCGCGTTGAAGAACCCGCCGCGACGGTCGTAGAACACACTGATCGGCGCGTTCCCGTACCGCTGTCTCGTGTAGTCCACGACCCAGCTGCGCCGCGCGAGCGGCGATGCGACGGCAATGACCGTGACGCTTCCTCTCGTGCGTCGCGCGTACCGCGCGACCGACGGCGCTTCGGCCTGGCAGAAGTGTCAGAGCGGGTGGAAGAAGACGACCGCGAGAGGCTTCCCGCGGTAAGTCGCCAGGTTCGGTGAGCCGTCCCTGACCGTGGCGGACTGTGCGACGGGCGTCGCGACAAGGGCGCCGGCGGCAGCGAGCAGG
>CAYTRV010000047.1:0-15359 GCA_964440285.1 uncultured Bifidobacteriaceae bacterium | reverse complement strand
TCTCCGCCGCCGCCTTGATCGTGACAAGGACGTCGAGGAACCAGAGCGCCTCACCCTCGTCCTGCCGCAAGGCGATGGGGCTGGCGGGGGTGGTGGCGGTGGCTGTCATGGCAACTCCCTTCGTTTATTTCAGAGAACACAGTGTTCCACGATGTGCGCGGAACGTATCCTCCACGCGAATGCCTGTCAAGTTTCGCGGTACGGCATGTATCATTACGTCCGTGACCCGCTCCTATCAGCTCAAGCGGCGCGCCGAGCGTCAGGACCGGACCCGCCAGCGGATCATCGAAGCCGCGATCGAGCTGCACCAGACGGTCGGTCCGGCGGCCACGACCGTCAGCGAGATCGCGGAGCGCGCGCAGGTGGGCAGGGTGACCGTGTACCGCCACTTCCCCGACGAGCCCACGCTCGCCCGCGCCTGCAGCGGCCAGTACTTCGAGCGCCACCCCTTCCCCGACCCCGACTCCTGGCAAGCGATCGCAAGCCCCGTGGAGCGGTTACGCACCGGGTTGCGGGAGACGTACGCCTACCACCGAGCCACCGAGGCGATGATCACCCGCGTCCTCGCCGACGCCCGCGATCACCCGGTCGTGGCGCCCTACCACGCGCACTGGCGGCACGCCGCCGACGTCCTCACAGAGCCGTGGCGGGAGCGAGGCCGCCGCCGCACGCTGCTGCGCGCCGGGATCGCGCTCGCGCTCAGCTTCGACACTTGGCGCACGCTCACGCGCGAGCAGCACCTCACCGACCGTCAGGCGGTCGAGTTGATGCTCCGCTTGACCTGCGACTGCCCGCCCGACTCCACCAAGCGGACGACGAAGCGCTCCGCTACGCGCTGACCGCCGCGAGCTGCCGCGTCGGGGTCGCCTGGGGCGCGAGCGCGTCGGCGAGCGCCTGGGCGACGGCGATGAACGCGACGAGTCCCGGTGCGCCGCCCCGCTCGTCGGCCGGGACCACGAGCGACACCGGAGCCCTGGCCACCGGGGACAGGCTCGAGTCGACCAGCCCGACCGCCGGGATCCCAGCGGTGCGGGCGGCTTGGAGGGCGGCGTCGGCCACCGCCGTCTCGCGCCCGACGGCGACGGCGAGCACGCCCGCCGTTCGCTCGAGGGCGCCGAGACGCGCCCGGAATCTGGGTTCGAGGCTCTCCACGACGAGCACCGCGCGTCCGGCCCGCTCGACTCGCTCCTCGATCAACGCGATGACCGGCCGGGCGTGGCCCTCGCCAGCGAGCACCAGCGGGCTGCGACCCGCCAGCGTCGCCGCCAGCGGCCCGATGCCGTCGCGACCGAGGCGCGCAAGCGCGTCGTCGAGCGCGAGGTGGTCGGCGGCGAACACGTGCTCGAGACCTTCGCCGCCGGCGAACAGGCCGAGCTGGCCGGCGCGCCGCGGCGGCAGCGCGGGGCGCTGCGCCGCCCGAACGGTGCGCTGCAGGTCGGGATAGCCCATGTAGCCGAGTGCCTGCGCGAACCGCACGACCGTGGCGGGGCTGCAGTGGGCGGCGTGGGCGACCTCGTGTGCCGACAGGAGCGGCAGCTCCGCGAGGTGGTCCACGAGGTACCGCGCGAGGGCCTGCTGCGCCGGGCTGAACGACTCGTAGTCGTGACGGAGGCGATCGGCCAGGGTGTGTGCGTCTGGAGGCATCGCGGCTTTCGTTCGACGCGGGCGAAGGCGTCCCTTCCCACCGCACGGAGCTGGACGACGCGCGGTCACGCGGAACATCGGCAGCACGGCCGGCCGGCTTGAGCGTTTCGCGGCGACGGCAGGAGATTTCGCTCGGCGTGTGGATCTCGCGACCGCCCGTTCGACGCAAGCGGAACAGCCGCCGACTACATGCTCGCCGCCGCGCCTCCGGGCGCCCGGCCGGGTGACGCAGGGTCCCGCAGAGCCTTCTCCGCCGCAGCCTCCGGACTGCCCGGCGGGGGCCACACCAGGTCTCGGGGCTCGAGGGTGGACAGGTCGACCGTCGGATCGTCGGCGGCGCGCTGCGCGTCGGCGGCGACCGCGTCCTCGAACAGGTTCCGCACCTCGCGGGCGTTGCCGAAGTTGGGACCCGCGCCGACGATCATCCGCCGGCAGACCTCCACCACATGCCGATCGGCGTCCGGCGACAGCGTGTAGTCGTACCTGCCCATCATCCGGCGGAAGATCTCGGCGAGCTCCTCCGCGGTGTAGGGCGGGAACTGCAGGATCGTCGGGAAGCGGCTGCGGAGCCCGGGGTTGCTGTCCAGCATCCGCTGCATCGGCTGGTCGTAGCCGGCCAGCACCGCCGCGAGCCGTTCCCGGTCGTCCTCCATGCGTTTGAGCAGCGCGGCGATCGCCTCGTCGCCGAAGTCCTGGTCGCTGCCGGTCTCCAGCGCGTACGCCTCGTCGATGAACAGAACGCCGTCGAGGGCCTCACCGACGATCCTGTCCACCTTGAGCGCGGTCTGGCCGACGTACCCGGCGACGAGCCCTGCGCGATCCGTTTCGATGAGGTGGCCCGAGCGCAGGACGCCGAGGCCCCGGTAGATCCGGCCGATCAGCCGGGCCACCGTCGTCTTGCCGGTTCCCGGCGGCCCCACGAATACGAGGTGCAGGCCCATCTCCGGGACCCGCTTCCCCGCGGCCCTGCGCCGACCCTGGACGGCGAGGAGATCGACGAGCCGGTCGACCTCGGCCTTGACGTCGGTGAGGCCCACGAGCCCCATGAGCTCGGCCATGGCCACGTCGAGCTCACGCTTGCGCTCCTCCGGCGTCGGCTCGGGGTGGACCGATCCCGCAGTCGCGGCGGCCGGGGTGCCTCCGGCGCCGATCGCGCGCGCCTCGTCGGTGCGGCCCGCGGCGTGGAGCGCCTCCGCCCATTCACGCCGAACCGCAGCGGTGACGTCGGGGTCGAGCGGACGGCTGCCCGTCGCCGCCGACACCGCCCGCCGGAGCGTGTCGGCCGCCGCGGCGTGCTCGCCCTGGGCGATCATCACCTGGGCCAGGAGACGCATCGCGCGGACAGTGGCCCAATCCGCTCCCCTGACCCGGTCCGCCAGCCCCGCCCCCTCCTCCAGCGCGATCCGCGCGCCGGCCAGGTCGCCGGCCCGCTGCCGCGACCCGCCGAGATCGGCGAGCCACCCGCCGGCCAGCAGGTCGAGACGTCCCGCGGCGCGGGCCTCCGCGACCGCGCTGGCGAGCGCATCGGTCGCGCCGGCATCGTCGCCCTTCGCCGCTGCGAGCTGGCCGCGCATGCGCGACACGAGGGCCGAGGCGATCGGCTCATCCGACGCCCGCGCCAGACGCTCGACGATCGACTCGGCCTCGGCGATGCGGGCCGATGCGAGCGCCCGGTCGAAGGCGTCGGTCAACACCTCAAGTCGCTCACGTGGCATGGGTCGTCTCGATCGGCGGGGTCGTCGGGGCCGGGATTCTACGAGACGAACGGGAGCGCCTCGGCCCTCCCACGTATCATCCGCACGTGACGTCCGGCGCAATGAACGGGGCCCTCGCGGTCACCTGGTCGCGGGTGCTCGCCATCCCGGGGCTCATGGTGCTGCTCCTCATCGACGAGGACGCACTCCCCGGGGGCAGGTGGTGGGCGTTCATGCTGTGGGTCGTGGCGGTGCTCACCGACTGGGTCGACGGCCGCATGGCCCGATCGCTCGGTCAGGTGACGGTGCTCGGAACGTTCCTGGACAGCCTCGCCGACAAGCTGCTCGTGACCGGCGCCCTCGTCGCGCTGATCCAGACGGGGGAGGTCAGCGCCTGGGCCTCGATGATCATCATCACCCGCGAGTTCGCGGTTACGGGGTTGCGCCTGGTCGCCGCGAGCGAGGACCTGATCATTCCCGCCAGCCGGCTCGGACGCTGGAAGATGACGGGCCAGAGCATCTGGCTCGCGTGGGTCATCGCCCCGGGCGGCCCGCGGATCGTCGAGGACGTCCTGCTCTACGTCGCGCTGTTCCTCACCGTGCTCTCCGGCGCCTACTACTTCATCATGGCCCGCCGCCGCCTCTTCGCCGGCAAGGGCCGGGAAACAAAGACCTTCGGCAGGCTGTGAACGAGGCGATCGCCCTCGTCGCCGGGTACCTGCTCGGCTCGATTCCGTTCGGGTACCTCGCCGGCAGGCTCAAGGGCGTCGACATCCGCGCGCTCGGAAGCGGCAACGTCGGCGCGGCGAACGTCTTCCGCAACCTCGGACGCTCGTGGGGCGTCGGTGTCATGGCCGGCGACATCGGCAAGGGCGTCGCGGGTGTGCTGATCGGGCGGGCGCTGACCGACGATCCGTGGCCCATCTTCGTGGCCGCCGCGGTCATGGTCGGGGCGATCTTCCCGGTGTGGCTGCGCTTCCACGGCGGGAAGGGCGTCGCCGCGGGAGGCGGCGTGATGATCGGCCTGTTCCCGCTGGTCAGCGCGCTCCTCGTGCCCCTCTGGCTCGTCATCGTCCTCGTGTTCCGCATGACCTCGCTCGGAAGCGTGATGGCTGCCGCCGCGTTCACGCCACTCGCCGCCGCGTTCGGCGTCTCGTGGCAGTACCTGGTGCTGGCGGGCGCCATGTCGCTGCTCGTCCTCGTCCGCCACCGGGCGAACATCGCGCGCCTGCTCGCCGGGAAGGAGGCGCGCATCGAGCTTCGCCGTCCCGGCCGGCCTGCGACCCCCCCGGCCGGCCCGAATGCCTGACGGACCGCCGGTGCTGGTGACCGGCGCCACCGGGTTCGTCGGCGGCGCGGTTCTGGACCGGCTCGTGGCGGACGGCCGGCGGGTACGGGCGCTCACGCGCTCGGACGCGAGGGCGGCCCGCTTGCGCGAGCGGGGCGCCGAGCCGGTGCGTGGCGACATCCTCCGCCCCGGTACGCTCGGCGACGCGGTGTCGGGATGCGACGTCGTCTACCACCTCGCCGGGCTGAACGCGTTCTGCCTTCCCGACCCGTCTGAGCTCGACCGGATGAACGTCGACGGGACCGTCAACGTGGTCCGCGCCGCCGGGGCCGCCGGCGTACGCCGCATCGTCTACACCTCGTCGGCGGCGACGATCGGTGAGTCACGCGGCGCGATCGGGCGAGAGGACACTCCACACCGGGGGCAGTTCCTCTCCCACTACGAGCGCTCGAAGTGGGAGGCGGAGCGCGCGGCCTTCGACGCCGCGCTCGCCGAGGGCGTCGAGCTGGTGAGCGTCAACCCGGCGTCGGTGCAGGGGCCGGGGCGCACCCGCGGCACCGCGAAGCTCCTGCTGGGCTACCTCAACGGGACGCTGCGGGCGCTGATCGATTCGCGGATGAGCGTCGTCGACATCGCCGACTGCGCGGAGGGGCATCTCCTCGCCGAGCGGTCCGGGGCAGCCGGCGAGCGGTACCTGCTGTCCGGGGTGACGCTGACGGTGCGCGAGGCGATCGCGGTGATGGGGCGGGTCGCCGGGATCGAGGGCGACCCGCGGATCCTCCCGCCCTCGGTGGCGATGGCGACCGCCACCGTGATCGGCGGACTCGGCCGGCTCAGGCGGCGACGCGCGCCGTTCTGCCGGGAGATGATGCGGACCCTGCTGCACGGGCACGCGTATGACGGCAGCCGCGCGACGCGCGAGCTCGGTCTGCGCTACACCCCCATCGAGGAGACGCTCCGCAGGACGCTCCGGTGGTACCAGGAGAACGGGTTCATCACGCGCCCGCTGCCCAACCTCCCGGCCGGATAGGAGGATTATCGGGCCGGCTCGGCCCTGAGCTCGACCGGCAGGCGCTCGCCGACGCGCATCCGGACACGCCGGATCTCATCGATGCGCCCCGGAAACGTGACGTACGCCGTCAGGGCGCCCTCCACGGGCACGTAGGGGCCGGGATCCTCGAGGGGGACGACTGCGCCCCCGCGCCGCGCCGTCTTCGCCCGCTCCAGCGTGACTGTTTGGCCGTCCGGCAGGGTCGCCGAGATGGTCGGTACGGGCAGCAACTCCGTCGTGCGGTTGACAATGGACACGATCCCCACCGACCACTTCGCCCGATCCGGCCCGAGCGCCGCTTGGATCGCCCGCTTCGTGGCGTCGTAGCCGACGAAGTCGACCGCGATCCCGAGGCCCATGCCGTCCGAGCCGATGAACAGGCCGGTCGCCTTCGAGGCGGGCGGCGGCGTGAGGGCATCCCCACCGCACCCGGCGACGAGCGCCAGAGCCAGCGCACAGGCCCCGCAGCGCCGCCTCACGCCGCCCCCAGCCGGTCGACGGCCGCGCCGAGGTCCTGGTGGTCGGTGAGGACCGGCGCGAACAGATCCCCGTCCGACGCCACCCGGGCGGCGACGGCGCCGATCGTGAGGCGGGTGGGATCGAGGCCCGCGGCGACCTCCTCCCAGTCGAGCGGGGTGGAGACAGTCGCGCCGGGCACCGGCCGGACCGAGTAGACGCTCGCGATGGTCTTCCCGTAGCCGTTCTGGTTCGCGTCGATGTACACGCGACGGCCGCGACGCGCGATCGACGTCTCGACCGTCACGAGATCGCCCCGGCGCGCGACGATCCGGCGGGCCACGACCTGCGCGAAGAGCCGCGCGGATTCGTGCGGCACGGGAAGGGTCGGGACCACCACGTGGATGCCGCGAGACCCCGACGTCTTGGGGTATCCGCGCAGGCCCGCCTCCTCCAGCTCCGCGCGGATCATGAGGGCCGCCTCGATGATCGCGTCGAACGGCAGTCCCTCCGCCGGGTCGAGGTCGAACAGCACGTAGTCCGCCTCCGACGGAGACGCCGCGTGGCCATGCCAGGGGTTGAGGTCGATGCAGCCGAGGTTCACCACCCACAAGAGCGCAAGCGCGTCGTCGGCGACCACGTAGGTGATCTCCTCGTCGCCCTTGCGCAGCACGACCCGGTTGATCCAGTCGGGCGCGGTCTCGGGGATCTGATGCTGGAAGAAATGCGCCTCGTTCCACCCGTTGGGGTAGCGCTTCAGCACCATCGGCCGGCCGGCCAGATGCGGGATCAGCGCCGGCGCCATGCGGGCGTAGTGGTCGAGCAGGTCGCCCTTCGTAATCCCCTCCGACGGCCAGAAGGTCTTGTCGAGGTTCGTCAGGCGCGCCTCGCGCCCGCCGTCGTGAACCCGGAGCTCTCCCCGGGAGGTGTCGAGGATCGTGGGCGGGCGCTCCGGAGGCTCGTGCTCGACGAGACCGAGGAAGACCGGCGCGCGCATGAGACCGTCCGCCGTCCACTCGGCGTACGCCGCGCGGCACACGAGCTCGGGACGGACCCAGCGGGCCGCCGCGGCCTCAGGCGGGGTCGTCGTGAACGGGCAGGCGTCGGTCACGAGGCGGTCGAGGCGCCGGCGCAGGTCGCGGGAGGCGGCGTCGGTGAAGCCGGACCCGACCCGTCCGACGAACGTCAGCTCCCCGCCGGACTCCTGCCCGACCAGAACGGCGGCGATGCCGCCGCGGCGCGACCCCTCGCCCTCCACGTACCCGCCGATGACGCCCTCGACCTCGTGCCGCACCTTGACCTTGCGCCAATCGGGGCTGCGCCGGCCCGGCTGGTAGGTGCTGTCGAGGCGCTTCGCGACCAGTCCCTCCCCGCCGCTGGTGGCGATCGCCCCGAACAGCGCACTCCCCGTCTCCAGGACCTCCTCGGGGCAGATCACCGCCGGTGAGCCCTCCGGGCTGAGCACGGCGCCGAGGAGCGCGCGCCGCTCGTGCCAGGGCCTGTCCAGGAGCCAATCGCCGTCCGCATAGAGCAGGTCGAACGCCACGAACGTGACCGCGCCGCGCCCCGACTGGAGATCCTGGAAGACCGCCCGCCCGGCGGGGTCGAGCACGACGATCTCCCCGTCGACGATGGCCTCCTGCGCCAGGATCGCCCGGCGGAGGTCGCCGAGCGTTGCGTACGACCCGGTCATGTCCCGGCCGGAGCGGCTGCGTAGCTCGGTCCCGTCCGGCCCGATGAGCGCCAGGGCGCGATAGCCGTCCCACTTGATCTCGAAGGCCCAATGCGGGTCGTCGAACGCCGCCGGCCAGGACGTGGCCATCATGGGGCGCAGCTCCCGGAACCGCGGCAGCGGATCGGGCGGTCCGGCGGGCCCCTTCGCCGAGCGGAACGCGAGCCATTCCTCCCGGCCGCCACGGCCCGCGGTGCGAACGAGGTGGTACTCCCCATGCACCACCACGCCGCGCAGCACCACCTTGACCTCCGAGTCGCCCACCAGCACGGGGTCGAAGGTGCCGCGATCCCAGATCGTCATCCTGCCTGCGCCGTACTGCCCGGCGGGAATGACGGCCGCGAAGTCGAGGTATTCGAGAGGGTGGTCCTCGGTGCGCACGGCGAGCCGCTTGACGCCTTCGCGGAGGGGGAGGCCCTTCGGCACGGCCCACGAGGCGAGCGTCCCGTCCAGCTCGAGGCGAAGGTCGAAGTGGAGCGCCCGGGCGTCGTGGCGCTGGATCACGAACCGCGGCGCGGTCCCCGCCACCGGGCCTGCTGCGGCGGGGGCCGGTTCGGGCGTCTTGCCGAAGTCCCGCCGCCGCCGGTACTCGTCGAGTACGCCGCTCACGGGCGGCGGAACGTCGCCAGGATCCCGCGCTGCCACCGCACCGTGTCCTCGGGCGTCTGCAGGTGATGCGGCGGGGTGAGCCAGAGACGATCGACCACGCCGACGAAGGCCATCGCGCGGGCGCGGACCTGCTCCGGCGTCCCGGCCGCCGCGAAGCGGTCGGTCATCTCGTCGCCGACGGCCTCCGCGAGCCGTTCGTCGCCGCCCTCCATGAACGCCCGCCGGATGGTCGCGAGCCGTGAGTCGAATCCATGGCTTTGAAACAGCGGCTCATAGGTCTTGACGGTGGCGTAGAAGCCGACGGTACACGCGGCGGCGCGCCTGGCCGCGGCCGCATCGTCAGCGCTCGCCGCCACGATCAGCCCCCCGGCGACCTCCGGGGTCGGCCGGCCGACCGACTCCGCTCCGGCCCGGATCGGCGGGATCAGGCGGTCGGTCAGCCAGTCCGGCGTGGTGATGGGATGGTCGAGGAACCCGTCCGCAACCTCGCCGGCAAGCCGTGCCATGCCCGGCATGACCGCGGCCAGCCAGACCGGGATGCGCTCGCGCGCGGCGGTCACCGGGCGCCGGTAGCCCGCGACGTGGATGTCGACGTACCGTCCCTCCGACCGCGCGTCCCGGCCCGCTGCGAGCGCCGCGACGATCTCCCGGAAGGCCGCGATATGGTCGCGCATTCGCGGAACCGGCGGGTCGTACGCCGCGACGGCGTGCCAGCGCTCGTTGAGGCGCCGCACGCCGGCGCCCAGGCCGACGATCATGCGCCCGCCGGAGAGCTCGTCCAGGTCGAGCGCCTCGAGCGCCAGCACGAAGGGACTCCTGGTGAACGCGAGCGCGATGCCGGTTGCGATCTCGATCCGTTCGGTCGCGGCGGCCGCGGCGGCGAGCGGGATGGTTGCCGAGCGGTAGAGCTCCGGCGCCCAGACGCGTGCGAACCCGGCTTCCTCGGCCTCGCGGGCCAGGAACCCGAGCTCGGTTGCGGGGGCGCCGACGAGCTCGGCATCGACCGGGATGGGAAGCATGTGCGCGGGTATCCTAGTGCCGTGACCGTGAACGTTGCCGTGGTTCTGGCAAGCGCCGGACAAGGACGCGGGGAGGGCTCATAAGTGCAAGCGCTCGTACGGGTCGTGGACGACCTCAGGACCACGGCGATCGCGAACCTGGCGGTCGGCGACGCCGGCCTCCTCGCCGCCGCGATCCGGGCGGACCATCCCGGTCGCGCGGTGGTGCTGTTCGCGCTCGTCAACGTCGTACTCGCCGTCATCTGGGGCCGGTTCGGGCCGACGGCACGGCTCCGCGGGGAGGCCCCCCGCGCGTCGAGTCCTCCCGGCGGCCGGCCGCTCGAGCCGCCGGATGTCACCCGCCGCCGCGTTGCCGTCGGGCTCATCCCGGTCGTGGCGGTCCTGGCCGTCCTCGTCGGCGTCGCGCCCGAGAGCGCCGCGGTCCTGGCAGGTGTGCCGGCCGGGATCGGCGCGGGGGAGCTCTGGCTGCTCGGGTGGGCGCGGAGGTTTCAGGACGGCCGCCGGGAAGAGCTGCTTCGCGAGGTGCCGTCCTCGCCGTTCACCGCCGGTCAGCGGGCGGTCTACACCCTCCCGATGAACGAGGCAACCGACACCACGTAGCTCTCCGTCTCCGGCAGGAGCCCTCGCGTCGTCACCGACCCCATCCCCTGGTAATAGGACGCGATCGCGAGCCGCTGGGAACCCGTGGACCGCAGCAGGTGGCCGAGGTACGCGACACCGCCCTCGACGTTGTCGGAGGCGTCGTACGGGTTGAGCGGGCGTCCCACGAGCGCGGGGCCAAGCCAGGTCGCCGTGGCCGGCATGAGCTGCATCACGCCGATCGCCCCGGAGCTCGAGCGTGAGCCCTGCCACCAGCCGCTCTCCTGCCACGCCACTGCCCGGACGAGGGCCGCGTCGACGCCGTAGCGGGCGGCGTGACGGGCGATGATGGCCGAGATGGTCGACCGGGACGGCTGGTTGCCCCAGCCGTTCGTCGCCGCGGTCACCGGCGTGAGCGGTCCCTGACTCGGGGCGGCGTACGATCCCGGGACGCGCAGCCGGGCCCCGGCGATGACGATGTTCGGGTCGGAGATGCCGTTCATGCGTGCGAGCGCGTCCACCGAGGTTCCGAACCGTGCGGCGATCGAGCCGAGGCTCTCACCCGGCCGCACGGTGTAGCCGGCGCCTGCCGTGGCCCCTCCGGAGGATGCCGCCGGCGATCCGCCGCCCACCCTGAGTGTCCTGCCAACGCTCAGCACGTTGGGGTTGGTGATGCCGTTCGTCCGGGCGATCGTCGCGACGCTGGTCCCGAACCGCGCCGCGATCGAACCGAGGTTGTCGCCGGCGCGGACGGTGTACGTGCCTACGCCGCCCCACGTTGCCGTGGGGCCGGGCGTCGCGCCGCCGAGACGGAGGGTCGTGCCTGCGATCACGAGGTGCGGGCTCCTCAGGCCGTTCAGCCGCATGAGCGACCCGACGCTCAGACCAAACCTCGCACCGATCGCGCTGAGCGTGTCACCCGTGCGCACCGTGTACCTGCCGCCCCTGGACGATGCCGAGCCGGAGCCGCCGCGAAGCCCGCCGGGGATGTACAGGGGACGGCCGGCGACGATGCGGTTGGCGTCACGGATCCCGTTGTGGCTCGCGAGGGTTGCCAAGCTCACTCCGTGCCGCGCCGCGATGGCGCTCAGCGTGTCGCCGGGCTTCACGACGACCCGAAGCGCGCCGAATGCCGTCGTCGCAATGGCGAGGGCGCCGATCACCGCCAGCACGGCGGCGATCGCGACGCGCTGGTTGAAGACACGGCGAGCACTCGGCATTTGCGACAGTTTTCGGCACTGAACGGCTCATGTGAAGACCTCCCCGCACCCCCCTGCCTCCCTCGATTTCCGCGGCGCCTCCCCCCCGCCGCCGCCGACCCCTCCCCCGCGGCGAAGTCCCTGGAAAACCGCAGCTTCGTTGCGCGATGCAACGGGTAGGATCGTTTCATGCCCCCGCAACGGCCGTTCCGAGTCGCGGTCTTCAGCGACTACCTCTGACCCTTCTGCCACGTCGCGCGCGAGCGGGTGGCGTGGCTGCGGCGCCAGTTGGGCGCCCATGTCGAGTGGTTGCCGTACGACCTGCACCCGGAGTACCCGCCGGAGGGGATCCCCAGGGCGGTCCTCGTGGAACGGTACGGCGACCACTTCCACACGGCGGTTCGTGAGATGGCGGAGGCCGCGGGGCTCCCGTTCAACCCGCACCCGGACCGTGTGCCGAACACCCGCCGGGCGCTGGAGCTGTCGGAGTGGGCACGCACCCAGGCCACCGACGCCCACGAGCGCCTCCACGACCGCATCATGGACGCGTACTGGCGGGAGGGGCGCGACATCGGCGCCTGGGATGAGCTCGCCGCATGCGTGACCGACGCGGGTCTCGACGACGCCGAGGCTGAGCGCGCGGTCGAGGGCGGACGATTCGCCGAGCCCGTCGATGCCTGGACGGGGTGGGCTCAGGCTCGGGGGATCAACGCCATCCCGGCGTTCGTCTTCGACGAACGGTTGCTCGTGAGCGGGGCGGTGCCGCACGAGGTGCTGGAACGCGCCGTACGGCGCATGGAAGCCACCGGTTTGCAGTAGGAAGGTTCGGTCTCATTGCACGTTGGCGGTGACGGTGGCATTGCCGCTCAGCGTGAACGTGCAGGTCTTCGTCTTGTTCCCCCCGCTCGAGCACGCCCCGGACCAAATGACATCGCGACTGTTGGTGGCGCTCAGCGTGATCGCCGTTCCCGTGGCGAACGATGCCGAACCGCTGCTGCCGACGGTGACGTTGATGCCGGCCGGGTTCGAGGTGACCCGTTCACCGCCCCGGCCGGTCGCCGTCACCGTCAGCGTTGCCGTCTGCGCCGGAGGAGTCACCGTCAGGGTCGCCGTTCGCGTCAACCCCCCGGCGCTCGCCGTGATCGTCACCGGCGTCGACGTCGTGACGGCGTTCGTCGCGATCGCGAACGTCGTGCTCGTCGCCCCTTGCGCCACCGACACGCTCGCCGGCACCGTCACCGCCGCGGTGCTGCTGCTCGACAGCGAGACGGCGAAACCGCCCGCCGGCGCCGCCGACGTCAGGGTGAGCGTCCCCTGCGAGGAGGTCCCGCCGGTGACGTTCGTCGGGTTCACCGACACCGCCGAGAGCGCCGCCGGCGCCGATGGTGGCGTCACCGTCAGCGTTGCGCTCCGCGTGGCGCCGCCGAACGCGCCAGTGATGGTCGCGGGCGTCGAAGTGGTGACCGACACCGTGCTGACGGTGAACGTCACGCTCGTGGCGCCGGCGACCACGGTGACGCTCGCGGGAACCGTGGCCGCGCTCGTGTTGCTGCTCGACAGCGTCACGACCGCGCCGCCGGATGCGGCCGCGCTCGTCAGCGTCGCGGTTCCCTGAGCGGCGTTGCCGCCAACGACGCTCGTCGGGCTGAGCGCGATCGCCGAGAGCGCCGGGGCTGACGCCACGGCCTGCGGGGTGAAGCGCCGGGCGGAGGACCACGCGCCGGCCGTGCCGGCCGAGTTGATGCCCCCCACGCGCCACCAGTGCCGCCGCGCGGCCAGCGTGGGGGCGGTGAACTGCGAGACCGTCACCATCTGATCGACGACGAGCGGGGTCGAGAAGTTGCTCGAGTCATCGATCTGGATGCGATACGACGTTGCCGCGCTCACGTCCGTCCAGTCGAAAGCCACCGGTTGCGCGGGTGTCGCCCCCTGCGCCGGGCTGACGAGCGTCGGCGCCGGCGGCGTCGCAGGGGGAGCGACTCCCGTCGAGTTGATCAATACCTTCAGTCCGGGGAAGGCTCCCGACTGGCCCAATGCGATGTCCGCCTTGTTGTCGCCGTTGAGGTGCGCTGCGACGATCGCGTAACCACCGGCGCTCGATAACGGGGGGGGCGTCAGATAGACGACCCGCGGCTGGAATGTTCCGTCGCCGTTGCCGTTGAGTATGTTCATCAAGCCTTGATTGCCGTCGGCCATGCTGAGCGCAAGGTCCTGGAAACCGTCGCCGTTGTAGTCGGCGACCGCCTGCTGGTGGGGAATATTGAGGTCGGGATCCGTGATGATCAGCGGCGGCTGGAACGTGCCGTCGCCGTTGCCGATCAGAACCGCCGTCCGGCTCCCGTTGAGGGCGATCGCCACCACCAGGTCCTGGATCGTGTCGCCGTTGAAGTCGGCGACATCGATGTCGGTGCCGTCGACGCCGAAGGTGTCCGCCGTGAGCGTCAACGTCGGCTGCTGGATGAACGTCCCGTCGCCCACGCCGAAGAGGCGGTAGACCCGCGAGCTGTCGCCCGCGATCGCCAAGTCCTTGATGCCATCACGGTTGAAGTCGCCGACGGCGATCTCGGCCATCCCACGACCGACCTCGATCTCACGCGTGGGCTGGAACGTCCCGTCGCCGTTTCCGATCATCACGGAGATCGTCAGTCCGACGATGCAAGGCGCGGTGAAGCAGGCGATCTCGTGGGCGACGACGACATCGAGCTTGCCGTCGTTGTTGAGGTCGACGGCGACGACCGCAGGCGAGTCAAGACCGGAAGTATTGGCGAAGTTCACAGGCGCGTTGAACGTACCGTCGCCGTTGCCGGTGAGCAACGAGAGGCCGACCGCCGGACTGTTGATCGTGACGACGAGATCCAGTCTCCCGTCGCCGTTGAAGTCACCGGCCGCGAGGTCTTGGGCCGAATCCCCCGCCACCGGGTAGTCGACACTCGCCCCGAACGTCCCGGCGCCATTGTTCAATCGGACCGTGGCGAACGGTCTGCCTGTCCCCGCCAGATCGAGGCTTCCGTCGCCGTTGAAGTCTCCGACGACGTGGTTGTTCCCGAGGAAGGAATAGTCCGTTGTGGCGAACGTCGGCGCTTGCGTCGAGGCGCTGGCACGTCCTCCGCCGACGATGCCCGCCACGAGGACGACCGCCAGCACGAGTGCAGAGCGAACCTCGATGGCCCGCCCCCGTCGCATGACTCCTCGGCAGACGGGGTTGGACATGTGCTTACCTCCAAGGCCACGAGGGCCGCCCTTGCCGACCCCTCACCCCGAGCATCCGCCGACGATTGCGGCGGGTCAATGGTCCATTGGTCCTACGACGCCCGACTGATGAAGCCTACGACTCCCTCACCGTCGCGCCGGCGCTGCAGGTCTCGCCCCTGGGCGCCACCGCGCGGACCCACACCGCGTCGGGGCCCTCGTAGTCGGACAGGACGATCCGATACTCGAAGCCGCCCACGGCGTGCGTCGAACGCACGCGTACCTGTCGGACCAGGCGCCGCTCATGGAAGACGGCGACGCGCCAGACGCCCACTTTGGAGGTACGGACCCGCATGTCGACGCGGATCTCCGCGTCCTCGGCGCGCAGGCGGAGGCGCGCGGTACTGGAGCGGCCGCAGACGCCCTTGGCGCGCACCTCGACCCGATCTCCCCCGCCGCGCGCATCCGCGGGTTCCGCAGCCGCGAGCGCTGCGACGAACGCACAGACGACGAGGGCGAGGACACCCCGGCTCGGCCGACCACGACTCACCAACTCAGGATGGCCCGTCGAGCGCCCGGGGACAATCGGACATCGGTCCTACCCCTACGCTTCCGAGTGGGACCCGTCCACGATCCCGTTCCTCACCGCCCAGACCGCCGCTTGGGTGCGGTCATCGGCGCCGATGGACCGGAAGATGCTCGTCAGATGCGTCTTCACGGTCTTCTCGCTGATCCCCAGGCGTCGCGAGATCACCTTGTTCGGAAGGCCCTCGGCCACCAGCGCCAGCACCTCGCGTTCCCGGGGCGACAGACCCTCGGCGCGCGTCGGGTGGGCGCGGGCCGACAGCAGCGCGCTGGCGGCCCGTGGGTCGAGGGGCGCCTGGCCGCGGGCCGCGGCG
>CAYTRV010000046.1:0-15384 GCA_964440285.1 uncultured Bifidobacteriaceae bacterium | reverse complement strand
TGATGCCGATGTCGGCCGCGCGGCTCTCCCCCGGCCCGTTCACGATGCAGCCCATGACCGCGACCTTGAGGGCGGCTACGCCCGGCCGCTCGGTTCGCCAGACCGCCATCCGCTCCTCGAGGCGCGCCTCGATGCGTTGCGCGAGCTCCTGGAAGACGGTGCTGGTGGTGCGCCCGCAGCCGGGGCACGCGGTGACCTCCGGACGGAAGGACCGCAGGCCGAGGCTTTGCAGCAGGTCGAGGCAGACCCGCACCTCGAGCGTGCGGTCGCCGCCGGGTTCCGGGGTGAGCGACGCCCGGATGGTGTCGCCGATGCCGGCCTGCAGCAGCACCGCCAGCGCGGCGGAGGTCGCCACGATCCCCTTGCTCGACATCCCGGCCTCGGTGAGCCCGAGGTGCAGCGGGTAGTCGCACGCGGCGGCGACGTCGCGGTACACGGCCACCATGTCCTGCAGGCGGCTCGACTTGCAGGACAGGACGATCTGGTCGTGGCCCAGACCGAGCTCCTCGGCCGCCTCCGCCGAGCTGAGCGCGCTCTGCACCATCGCCCGGCGGACCACGACTTCGGCGCCCTCCGGCTCGGCGAGGCGCGCGTTCGCGTCCATCAGGTCGTCGAGCAGCTCCGGGTCGAGCGACCCGGCGTTCACCCCGATCCGCACCGGTTTCCCGTACTCGACCGCCGCCGCGACGATCGCAGCGAAGTTCGCGTCGTGGCGCGCGCCGCGACCGACGTTGCCGGGGTTGATGCGGTACTTGTCGAGCGTGGCCGCGCAGTCCGGGAACTCGCGCAGCAGCGTATGCCCGTTGTAGTGGAAGTCGCCGATGATCGGCACGTCGGTGCCGTGGTCGTCGCGAAGCCGGGCCCGTAGCTCCGCGACCTTGGCCGCGGCCGCCCGGTTGTTGACCGTGATCCGCACGAGCTCCGACCCGGCGGCGGCGAGCTCGGCCACCTGGCGGGCCGTGGCCTCGGCGTCGGCGGTGTCGGTGTTCGTCATCGACTGCACCACGACCGGCGCGCCGCCGCCGACCTGAACGCCGCCGATGAGGCATCCGGCGCGTGCTCGGCGCGTCACGGCCGGAACCCCTCGCCGGTGAGGCGGCCGATGTCGTTGTTGAGGGCGTAGAAGAACAGGACCGCCACGAGCGCGATGCCGACCACCGACGCCCGCTGGTAGACGCTGATGTCCATGCGCCTGCCGCGCAGGCGCTCCGCCAGCGCGAACACGATGTGGCCGCCGTCGAGCGGCAGGAGCGGGATGAGGTTCATGATCGCGAGCACGAGGCTGATGATGCCGACGAAGCGCATGATCGTCCCCAATCCCTCCTGCGCGAACTCGTCGTAGGTCGCGCCGATCCCGACGACGCTGGAGACCTGCTCGCGCGTCTTCTCGTCGACGAAGAGCTTTCCGAGCGCGCGCACCTGCTCTTTGGTGACGAACCCCGTGTATTGGAGCCCCTCGCGGAGACTGCCGGCGGCGCCGAACTGCAGGTCGGCGACCTGGCGGGAGTCGAACCCGAACCCGAGGCGCCCGATCGAGGGGTCGGCGCTGTCGGGCACGAGCGGAGGGGTCTCGATGCGCTGCAGCAGGCCGGAGCGGTCGACCCCGAGGGTCACCGACTTGCCGACGTTGCGCTGCAACACGTCGCGAAGCGGTGTGGGGTCGTCCCCGATCGCCGAGACGCCGTTGATCGAGACGATCCTGTCGCCGGGACGCAAGCCGGCCGTCGCGGCGGGAGTGTCCGCACTGACCGAACGCACGACGTTGGTCTGGGCGAACTGCGGCAACCCGATCCAGAAGGAGGCCGCGAAGGCGATGATCGCCACCAGGACGTTCGCTCCCGGGCCGGCGAGGATGGTTGCGACCTTCCGCGGCGTGGTGGAGTTGCAGTACGCGCGGGCCTGGACGTCCGCCGGCAAGGGGATCTCCTCGATCACCTTCCCGGTTTCGGGATCGCGGACCCGTTCGACGAGCTCCTCGCGCGTCATGCCTGTGATCTTCACGTACCCGCCGAGCGGCAGCCACCCGATGCCGTACTCCGTCTCGCCCCGGCGGAACGACCAGATCGGCCGGCCGAAGAACACCGAGAACCGCTCGACCCGCATGCCGCAGAGCTTCGCGACGACCATGTGGCCCAGCTCGTGCAACACGATCAGCACGATCATGATGAGGACGAAGACCCCGATGTTGACGGCCGTCACGCCCGCACTCCCAGGGCTGACTCGACGCTCGCGCGGGCCGCGCGATCGGCCTCGAGCACCGCTTCGAGCGAATCGGCGGATGTGGCGGCGATCTCGCCGAGCGCCCGCTCGACCAGCGTGGCGATGTCGAGGAACCCGATCCGCGCGTCGAGGAAGGCCTGCACGGCGACCTCGTTCGCGGCGTTCAGCACCGCCGGTGCGGTGCCGCCGGTGCGGCCGGACTCCCTGGCCAGCGCCAGGCAGCGGAACGCATCCTCGTCCGGCGCGTCGAAGTCGAGGCGCCGGCCGACGAGATCCACCTGCGGCGCCGGCGGGGGCGCGGCCGGCCAGCGCAACGCGAACCCGATGGGGATGCGCATGTCCGGTGGCCCGCAGTGGGTCAGCAGGCTCCCGTCGTCGAGCCGAACCATCGCGTGGACGAACGACTGCGGGTGCACCACCACCTCGATCCGCTCGTAGGAGAGGTCGAACAGGTGGTGCGCCTCGATGATCTCGAGCCCTTTGTTCATGAGCGTCGCGGAATCGATGGTGATCTTGGCGCCCATTTTCCAGGTGGGATGCGCGAGCGCCTCGTCCACGGTGACGTCGGCGAGGTCGTTCGCCGTGCGCCCACGGAAGGGCCCGCCAGATGCGGTCAGCACCGCCGATGCGACGCGATCGCCCGGAACCCCGTTGATGAGCTGGAAAAGGGCGGAGTGCTCCGAATCGACCGGGACGAGCTCGGCGCCCGAGCGGCGGCGCACGGCGGCCACGAGGTCGCCACCGACGACGAGGCTCTCCTTGTTTGCGAGCGCTACGGGAACGCCGCGTTCGAGCGCGGTGAGCGTCGGCCGCAGCCCGGCGGCGCCGACGAGGGCGTTGAGGACGAGGTCCGGTTCGCTCGCCTCGATCAACGCGCCGAGGTCCGGATCGTGGGGCACCGTGCCGCCACCGCATGCCGCCGAGGTGCTCGCCACCCCGTGGGCCACTGCCTGGCGGTTCATGACGTCCACTCGCGATCCGCAGGCGAGGCCGCACGCGACCAGGTCAGGCGCGCGGTCGATCACCTCGAGCGCCTGCACGCCGATGGAACCCGTCGAACCGAGGACGAGGATCCGCTTCACGTCAATGATCGTAGCGGGCGGGACTGTCGTCGCCCCGGTTCGCCGTCCGGGCGGCGGGGTACGCGTCGCCCGGTCCGATCAGTCAGGCGACTCGAGATCGGAGACCACGGCGGCGAGGAAGCGCGCCGCCTCCCCCCCGGCGACGGCCCGGTGGTCGACCGTGAGCGAGACCGGCAGCACTCGATGGACGGCGGGCTGTCCGTCCACCGCCACCGGCCGCATCGTCGCCCGGCCGGCCCCGAGGATCGCCACCTGCGGCGGGACGACCACCAGCACGGCATGGCGTCCGCCGAGTGACCCGAAGTTCGACAGCGTGATCGTGGCGCCGCGAAGATCCTCGACCGCGATGGACCGGTCCCGGACCGAGGCGATGAGCTCGTCGAGCCGGGCACGGATCGCGGCGGCATCCAGGCCGTCGGCTCCTCGCATGACCGGCACGAAGAGCCCCTCGGGGGAGTCGACGGCGATCCCCAGATCCACCTGCGTGTGGACACGGCGACCCGTCGCGCCGGTGTCCAGCCAGGCGTTCAACGCCGGCTCCGCACGGCAGCCGGCGACGATCGCGCGCACCAGACGCACCGTTGCGCCGGTGCCGGGCGCCCAACCGTCGACGTCGGCCTCGTCCGTGATCGTCGCCGGGACGACCTCCGCCCCCGAGCGGGCCATCGCCTCAGCCATCGCGCGGCGCGGACCGCGAAGCGGCTCGGAGGCGGTCTCCTCGCTTGGCGCGCCGGCGGCGCGCTCCACGTCGGCGGCGGTGGCCAGGCCGCCCGGTCCGCTGGGGACCACCTCGGCGAGGTCGACCCCGAGGCGCCTGGCCAGCGCCCGGACGGCCGGGGGCGCCTGCACGATGCCGCCGACCCGCACCGCCGGCCGCGGCGGCGGCGTCACGCTCATCGCCGCTGGATCCGCGCCGGCGCCGGATTCGGCGCCCTCCGGCAACGACCCGACGATGCCGCTGAACTCCTGCGCCTGCCCGGCCTCCTCGAAGTCGACCAGCGGCGTTCCCGTCTCCACCAGCTCCCCGGGTTCGCCGTACAGATGTGCGATGCGCCCCGCCCACGGCGCCGGGATCTCGACGACGGCCTTGTCGGTCTCGACCGCCACCAGCGGCTGATCGGCCACGACGCTGTCGCCCACCGAGACGTGCCAGGTGAGGATCTCGGCCTCGTGGAGGCCCTCGCCGAGGTCGGGCAGCAGGAAGGTCCTCACGCGTGTTCCAGCACACGTCGGGCGGCCGCCAGCACACGCCGGCGATCGGGCATGTACTTCGATTCGAGGCGGGCGAGGGGAAAGATCACGTCGAATCCGGTGGCGCGCGTGACCGGCGCGACGAGCGACGCCAACCCCTCGTCCGCGAGCCGCGCCGCGATCTCGGCCCCGAACCCGCCGGTGCGCGGCGCCTCGTGAACGATGACGCATCGCCCCGTCCGGCCGACCGATTCGAGGATCGGCTCCATGTCGAGGGGCGAGATCGACGCGACGTCGATCACCGCGGCGCTCACGCCCTGGCCCGCGAGCTCGTCGGCGGCGCCGAGGGCCTCCGCGACCATGCCGCCCCACGCGACCAGCGTGAGGTCGGTTCCATCGCGCACCACGAAAGACATCCCGATCGGAAGCTCGGCGCCGTCGTCCGCGACGTCCTCCTTGCCCGCGCGGTACAGGCGGGCGGGCTCCAGCACGATCACCGGGTCGGGATCCCGGATCGCCGCGAGAAGCAATCCGTACGCCTGGGACGGAGTCGAGGGCACCACGACCTTGAGCCCCGGGATGTGCGCGAGGATCGCCTCCGGGCTTTCGGAATGGTGCTCAGGGGGCTTGATTCCGCCCCCGCACGGCGCCCGCATGACCATCGGGCAGCTCAGGCGCCCGCGCGTGCGGTTGCGAAGGCGCGACGCGTGGTTGAGCAGTTGGTCGAGCGCCGGGTACATGAACCCCGCGAACTGGATCTCGGCGACGGGACGCATCCCCTCGGCCGCGAGGCCGATCGCGAGGCCCGCGATGACGGTCTCCGCGAGCGGTGTGTCCATCACGCGCTCAGGTCCGAATCGCTCCAGGAGGCCGTCGGTCGCACGGAACACGCCGCCGCTGGCGGCGACGTCCTCACCGAGGACCACGACGCGCTCATCGGCGCCCATCTCGTGATGGAGCGCCATCGCGACGGCCTGCACGAGCGTGACCTCAGGCATCCGCGGCCGACTCCTGGATGGCGGCGAGGCGCTGCGCCTCGAGCCCGACGGGCAGGTCCTGGTAGAGGAAGTCGAACATTGCCTCCGGCGGGGGCGGCGGCGTCGCGAGGTACTCCTCCGCGGCGCCGTCCACCTCGGCGGCGCACTCGGCCAGGAGGCCCTCCTCGTCCTCCTTCGCCCATACCCCTGCGGCGACCAGGTGGTTGCGCAGCCGTCCGATGGGCTCAAGCTCCCACTGCCGGCTCACCTCCGCGTCGTCGCGGTAGCGGCGGGCATCGTCGACGGTGGTGTGGTCTGCGAGCCGGTAGGTCACCGCCTCGATCAGCGTCGCGCCCTCACCCGCGCGGGCCCGGTCAACGGCGCGTCGGCAGACCTCGGCGACGGCGACGGCGTCGTTCCCGTCCACCTGCTCGCCCGGCAGCCCTGCTGCGACCGCCTTCTGTGCGAGCGTGGGGGCCGCGCTCTGGACGGACCGCGGCGCGGAGATCGCCCACCCGTTGTTCACGATGACGACGATGAGCGGCAGGCACATCGAACCGGCCGCGTTCAGCGCCTCGTAGAACGCGCCCTTCGACGTCCCCCCGTCCCCTACCGTGCAGACCGCCACCCGCCGCTCGTTCCTGATGCGCATCGCGAGCGCCACGCCCGCGGCGGCCGGGGGATGCTCGCCCACCGTGATCGACACCGGGAAATCGCGCCGGGGGCCGGAGAAGTCGCTGCCGCGCTCGTCCCCGCTCCAGTACAGGAGGATCTCGAGCGGCGTGACGCCGCGCCACAGAAGCGCCGCCTGGTCCCGGTAGCTCGGTACCAGGACGTCGTCGTCGTCCATCACGCTCGCCAGGCCCACCCCCACCGCCTCCTGGCCGAGTCCGCTTGCGTAGGTACCGAGCCGGCCGGTCCGGTGCAACGCGACGGCGCGGGCGTCGAGCGACCGGGACCGCACCATGGCCCGGTAGAGCGGGATGAGCGCCCGCGGGTCCCGGGCGAAGTCCGGGAGGTCGCGCTCTGCGCGCCCGTCGGGCGCGATGAACCGGGTGTGCGGGATTTCGAAAGAGGCGACGGTGGTCATCGTGGGCGCAAGGGGACGGTACAAGATGGCTCGGGCGGCGTCCGGCGGGACGGGTCCGTCCCGAGGCCCGGTGGTCACAGGACAATCCAGACGGTCGTGAAATAGCCGGCCGCGGCGGTGAACAGGAGCGCATCGAACCGATCGAGCACCCCGCCGTGCGCGGCGAGGATCCGCCCGGAGTCCTTCACCCCGATGTCGCGCTTGAGCATCGACTCGAACAGGTCGCCCGCGTATGCAACCAGGCAGATCACCAATCCGAGCACGAGCGACTCGAGATGGTCGATCCAGTCCATGTAGAGGCCCGCCACCCACACCGCGAGCGTCCCGCCGATCACGCCCGCCACGAACCCCTCGACCGTCTTCTTGGGCGACGTCCGCGGCGCGATCGGATGCGTGCCCCAGAGGCGCCCTCCGAAGTACGAGAACGTGTCGAACGCCCACGTCCCAACCAGGATGTTGGCCACCGCCGCCGCCCCGTTCGGCAGCTCCCGCGTCGCGACGAACAGCCCGAGCGGCACGCCGAGGTAGACCCCGCCGAGGACGGTCAGCGCCACCCGGATCGTGACCTCCTCACGATTTCGCAGGATCAACCCCGCGACCGCGCTCAGCGCGACAACCACGGCGGCCCCGAGGGCGACCGCCCGTTCCGGAGGATCGACCACCGACGGCAGCGCGACGGTCACGGCGGTCCCAGCGTACGCCGCCCAGCGAAGCGGCGCGATGCCGGCGACGAGGTTCAGGTACTCGTAGACGCCGACCAGCGCGATCGCGGCGACCGCGGCCACGAACAGCGGACCGCCGACGTAGACCACGGCGATGGCGAGCACGATCCCGGGGATCGCGACGGCGATACGGCTGCCCAAGCTGGCCCCGGACTCGCTACCGCGCCCCGAACCGGCGCTGGCACCCGGCGTAGTGCGCGAGCGCCGCGCCGAGATCCTCGGGCGTGAAGTCCGGCCACAGCCGGTCGGAGAAGTACAGCTCGGCGTACGCCGTCTGCCACAGCAGGAAGTTCGACAGCCGCTGCTCGCCGCTGGTACGGATCACGAGCTCCGGGTCGCGCATCTCGCTGTCGTACATGCACCGCGCGAAGTCGTCCTCGTCCCCGTCCGGGCCGATTTCGGCCGCGAACCGGCGAGCCGCGTCGACGAGCTCGCCACGCCCGCCGTAGTTCATCGCCACGAACAGGTTCAAGCCGGTGTTGCCCTCCGTGCGCCGCTCCGACCAGGCGATCCGCCGGCGCAGCTCCTCCGGGAGCCCGTCGATCCTGCCGATGAACCGCATCCGCACGTTCTCGGCGTCGAGCTCGTTGGTCTCGCGGTCGATCAACTCGATGAACAACCCGAGCAGGTCGGTGACCTCCGCCTCCGGCCTCGCCCAGTTCTCGGTCGAGAAAGAGAAGACCGTGAGGTCCTCGACGCCGGCGTCGTTCGCGGCGCGCACGATCCGTTTGAGCGCCTGCGCGCCCGCGCGGTGTCCGGCGGCCACCGGGAGCCTCCGCCGGAGCGCCCACCGGGCGTTGCCGTCCATGATGATCGCGACGGAGACCGGGACGTCGCGCGAGACCCCGGTGCCGACGAGCTCGTCGGCCGTCCGGAGCCGAAGCAGCGCTCGGGCCGACCTCCAGCGGGTCCGGATCGTCATCGCGTGCGGCGGCGTCGAATGCTCCCGCTAGACCTCAAGGATCTCCGACTCCTTGCGCGCCATTGCCTCGTCGATCGACTTGACCTCGCGATCTGTGAGCTTCTGGACGTCGTCATGCACGCGGGAGGCCTCGTCACGCGAGATGTCGCCTTCCTTCTCGCGCCGCTTGACGTCGTTGAGGACGTCCCGGCGGACGTTCCGCACGGCGATGCGGGCCTCTTCCGCCATCTTGTGCACGAGCCTCACGAGCTCCTTGCGCCGCTCCTCGGTCAGTTGAGGGACCGGCAGCCGGATCATCTGACCGTCATTCGACGGCGTCAGCCCGAGCTGCGCTTCCTGCAGCGCCTTCTCGATCGGTTTCATGAGCGTCTTGTCGAACGGCTGCACGGTGAGCAGCCTGGCCTCCGGCGCGTGGATTGTCGCGACCTGATTCAGCGGCATCTCCGCACCGTAGGCGTCCACCATGACGCGATCCAGCAGGTGCGTCGAGGCGCGACCGGTCCGAACCGTGGCGAACTCCACGTCCAGGCTCTTGAGCGCACCATCCATCCGCCGCCCGGCGTCGGCCATGAGCTCCTTCATGAACGCTCCCCCTCATCGTTCGCGACGATCGTCCCGACGTGCTCGCCGCGGAGGATCCGCGCGACGTTCCGCTCGTCGGCCATGTTGAAGACCAGGATCGGCAGGTCGTTGTCCATGCACAGCGTGAGCGCGGTGGTGTCCATGACCTTGAGGCCCCGCTCGATCGCCTCCATGTGCGTGATGCGGGGAATCAGCTCGGCGTTCGGATCCTCCCGCGGGTCGCGGTCGAGGACGCCCTCCACGTTGTTCTTCGCCATCAGGATGCACTGGGCGCCGATCTCGAGGGCCCTGAGCGCCGCCGTGGTGTCGGTCGTGAAGAACGGGTTCCCGGTCCCTCCCGCGAAGATCACGACCCGCTGCTTCTCGAGGTGCCGCATGGCCCGTCGCCTGATGTACGGCTCGGCGACCTCCTGGATCGCGATCGCCGACTGCACCCGGGTCGTCACGTCGAGCTTCTCGAGCGCGTCCTGGATCGACAGCGCGTTCAGCACCGTCGCGATCATCCCCATATAGTCGGCCGTCGCCCGGTCCATGCCCCGGGACGCGCCCGCGACGCCGCGGAAGATGTTGCCGGCCCCGACGACAATGGCCACCTCGACGCCGAGCTCCACCGCCCCGCGAATCTGACGGGCGATGGCGCCGACGCGCTCGGCGTCGATCCCGTAGGTCCGTTCGCCGAGCAGCGCCTCACCGGAGAGCTTCAACACGACCCGGCGGAACGGGCTGCGCCCATCCCGGCCGGCCGCCCCGGTCGAGGGCTCGGCGATGTCGCTACCCGCCAAGCTCATACCTGACAAATCGTCGGATCGTCACGTTCTCGCCGAGCCTCGCCGCCATCTCGGCGCGGAGGTCCTCGATGGTCCGTGGCTTCTTCTCGGCCTGGTCGCGGACGAACTCCTGGTCGAGGAGGGCGATTTCCTTGAGGTGTTTCGCGAGCTTGCCGTCGACCGCCTTGTCCCGGAACCGTTCGTCCACGTCCTCGGACTGCGCCAGATAGACGGCGCGCTCACGCTCCCTGTGCTCGTCCGGCACATCGTCGGCGGACACGAACCGCGGGTTCATTGCGGCGATGTGCAGAGCGAGGTCATGGACGAAGGTGGTGAAGTCGTCGCTGCGCGCGACGAAGTCGGTCTCGCAGTTGACCTCGAGGAGTACCCCGACGCGGCCGCCGTGGTGGATGTAGCTGTCGACGATGCCTTCGCGAGCTTCGCGCCCAGATCGCTTCGCAGCGTCGGCCGCGCCCTTGGCACGAAGAAGATCGGTGGCCTGCTCGAGATCGCCCCCGGCTTCGGCCAGGGCGGCCTTGCAGTCCATCATCCCGGCGCCGGTGCGATCCCGCAGGGCTTTGACCTCTTTCGCAGACGGCTGGTAATCGGTCACGCGCTGAGCTCCTCGTCGGTGGTGGTGGTCTCAGCAACGGCCTCCGGGGGTGCGTCGTCAACCGGGGCAGGCGGCTCGACCGGCGCCGGCGGCGGGTCCTGCACCGCGGGTGCCGCTGCCGCCTCCGGGGGTGCGTCGTCAACCGGGGCAGGCGGCTCGACCGGCGCCGGCGGCGGGTCCTGCACCGCGGGTGCCGCCGCCACTGGAGCGGGGGCCTCGGTCGGCGCAGCCGGTGCCACGGCTTCGGCCGGCACTGCGGGCGCGTCCGCGGCCGCCGGCGCCTCGGTGTCGGCCTGCGGAGCGACGTATCCGCGGCCGTCGGCGATACCGCGGGCGATGGCGCCGAGGATGAGGTTGCAGGAGCGGATCGCATCGTCGTTGCCGGGGATGACGTACGTCGCCTCGTCGGGGTCGCAGTTCGTGTCGACCAGGCCGATGACCGGGATGCCGAGGCGGTTCGCCTCGCGTACGCCGATCATCTCCCGTTTGAGGTCGACCACGACGACCGCGTCCGGCAGCCGCTGCATGTCCGCGACGCCACCGAGGTTCGTCTCGAGCTTCAGCAGCTCGGCTTCCGCGGACAGCCGCTCCCGGGTCGGAAGCAGGTCCAGCTGGCCCTCGATCTTCTGGCGGCGGAGCTCGTGCAGCCGGCGGATGCGATCGGACATGGTGACCCAGTTGGTCAGCAGACCGCCGAGCCAGCGGTGGTTGACGTACGGCATGCCGCAGCGGATCGCCTGGTCGCGGACGGCGTCCTGCGTCTGTTTCTTGGTCCCGACGAACATCACGGTGCCGCCGCGGGTACCGATGTTGCGGACGAAGTCGACGGCCTCACCCAACAGCTCGAGCGTTTGGATGAGGTCGATGATGTAGATGCCGCCGCGCTCGCCGAAGATGTAGCGCTTCATCTTGGGATTCCAGCGGCGGGTCTGGTGTCCGAAGTGCACTCCGGACTCCAGCAACTGCTTCATGGTGACGGGCACGGTGGCTCCTGATTCGGTTTGGGTGGGGTGAGAACCGACGCGGGTCCGGTGGAACCGCCCAGGGGCGGCACCGCCACCGGCCGTTCGACGTCGGGTGAGTGGTTGATGGAACCGTGCGATACTAGCGGCCCGCCAGGCCGGCCCGCTCCAGAGCGCGCAGAACGGCGTCCAGATCGGCTGGGAGTTCGCTCTCGACCTCGACTTGTTCGCCCGTCTCCGGGTGGGCGAACGCGATCCGGCGTGCGTGCAGGAACTGTCGCTCCAGGCCGAGCTCGTCGCCGCGACGCCCGTAGACGGGGTCTCCGACGACGGGGAACCCGACGGCCTCCAGGTGCACCCGGATCTGGTGTGTGCGCCCGGTCTCGAGCCGCGCCTCCAGCAGGCTGTGGCGGCCGAAGGCGGCGATCCGGCGGAAGTGGGTCCGCGCCTCGCGGGGCTGGTCGGTCCGCGTCGACATCCGCGTGCGGTGGCGCCGGTCGCGGCCGATCGGACGGTCGACGCTCATGGCCGGCGGGAAGCTGCCGTGAACCAGCACCACGTACCGGCGGTCAACCGTGCGCTCGCGGAGCATCCGCTGCAGCCGCCGGTGGGCGCGGTCGGTCTTCGCGACGACCAGTAGGCCGCTGGTGTCTCGGTCGAGCCGGTGGACGATGCCCGGCCGTTCGGCGTCGCCGCCGCGGATCCCGCGTCCCAGCAACCCGTGCACGAGGGTGCCGGACGCGTGACCCCGGCTGGGATGGGTTACCACACCTGCCGGCTTGTCGACGACGAGCAGCACGTCGTCCTCGTACCGCACCGTGAACGGTACGTCCTCGGGCTCGAGCGCCGACGCGGCCCTCGGCGCCGGCCGGACGGTCACCTCCGAACCGGGGGCGAGGCCGTGACGTTTCGGGACCGCCCGCCCGTCGACCTCCACACGGCCGGCGTCGATCAGGCGCTGAGCCTCCGCCCGGCTACCGACCTCAGGCCGTTCACCCACCACCACATCGAGCCGCCGGCCGGCGTCGTCGCGGCCCGCGACGAACCGGAGCTCACTTTCGGTCATGCGAGTCACGGACTCGAAGCAGGCCGAGCGCGACGATCGCCGCTCCGACCACGATCCCCACGTCGGCGACGTTGAACGCCGGAAAGGCCACCGGGTCGAGGAAGTCGGTCACGCCTCCGTGGACCAACCGATCGACGAAGTTGCCGACGCTTCCGCCGAGGAGGAGCCCGCCGCCGAACGCCACGGCGGGGCTGCGGGCGGCGAGGCGGGCCAGCACCGTTGCGATGAGCCCAAGGGCGACCACGGTGAGCACGGCGACCAGGGTCTGGTTACCGGGGAAGAGCCCGAAGGCGATGCCCTCGTTGCGCGCGCGTACAAGCCCGAATCCGGGGATGATCGCGATGCGGTCGCCGTGATCCATCGCTCCGCGGACGATGAGCTTCGCGACCTGGTCGGCGCCGAAGATCGCCACTGCGGTCACGCCGAACACGTTCCACCGCCGCCTGGCCTCCCTGCGGAGCCTGCGGTCCTCCGCCTGCTCGACCGCGTCGCGCACCGGTCGCGGGCTGGTCGAGCTCATCAGCCCGTGTCCTCGACGCTCGCGAAGCGTGCGAGGAGTCGCGCGACGATGATCGCAGGCTCGCCGTCAATCTCCACGAGCTTGCGAGCGCCGCCGGAGCCGCGCCTGATACGGGCGGCCGGCGGCCTGAGGCCCGCGGCCTCGGCGAGGTAGGCACACAGCGCGGCGTTCGCCTGACCGTCGTGCGGCGGCGCAGCGATCTGGACCCGTAGGTGTCCCGCCTGCACCCCGACCGCCTGCGTGCGCCGAGAGCGCGGAACGGCTTTCACGACGACGGTGACGCCGTCGGCCCGCGGCGACAGCCACTCCGGGACGTCAGGCAAGACCGGCGAGGATCTCGACGGCGAACCGGTTGACGATCCCCAGCACCAGCAGTGCGACGATCGGCGAGAGGTCGAGGGGTCCGACCGCCGGGATGAACCGGCGGAAGAAGTTGAGGTACCAGTCGGTCGTCTCGTGCAGGAATTCGACGACGGCTCGCGACCAGCGGCGCATCGGGGCGATCGTAACCCACGACATCAGGATCCGCACGAGGATGCAGATCGTGTAGACGAGGAACAGGGCGTTCACCCAGCGGATGACAAGGTCCACGCGCCCGGCCTACAACTCGCCCGCCCGGCGCGCGGCGGCGCGAACCGCGTCGGCCAGGTGTCCGCGCACACCACCCCGCTCGAGGACCGCGATGCCCTCGATCGTCGTTCCCGCCGGTGAGCTCACGCGCTGGCGTAGGTCGGCGGGATCCCTGCCGTCGGCGAGGAGAGCGCCGGTTCCGGCGATCACCGCTTGCACCATCCGCCGGGCTTGGTCGCGCGGGAAGCCGACCGCGACCGCGCCGTCCTCGAGCCCCTCGGCGACCAGCGCGACGAAGCCCGGTCCGCTGCCCACGAGGGCCGTCGCCGGGCCGATCAGATGCTCCGGCAGTTCCACCACTGCGCCGAGCGGCGCGAGCGTCTTCCCGAGCGCGGCGGCCGTCTCGGACGGCACGTCGCGGGTCGAGACCGCGATCAGCCCCGCGCCGTGGCGCACCGCGAGGTTCGGCATCGTCCGGGCAAGCGCGACGCCGGGTGCGAGCGACCCAAGCCGGTCGAGGTCGAGCCCCGCGACAACCGACAACAGGACGGTGTCGTCGCCGAAGCCGCCGGCGGCCAGCGCGGCGAGCGCGTCCGGCGCGTCTTTCGGCTTCACGGCGAGCACGACGAGGTCGCACGCCGCGGCGTCGACCGGCGAACCGACCCGCCCGCCCAGCTCGTGCGCGCCCGCGGTGGCGGCGGCCGGAACCGCGTCGACGACGACGAGGTTGGCGGCGAGCGCCGGGCGACCCCGCACCAGCCCCGCCGCCATCGCGCGACCCATCGCGCCGCAGCCGACGAGCCCGGTGGTGTGTGGCCAGTCGCTCATGCCGACATCCTGACAGGACCCCTCACGTGAGCGTCGCTCACCGGGCGCCACGGTGCTGTCGCCACCCGCGAAGCAATCAGTACTGGTTGAAGAAGCCCTTCTCCAGCAGGCGCGCCCGCTCCTCGGCCGAGACCTCGACGTTGCGCGGCGTGAGGAGGAACACCTTGTCGGCGACCCGCTGCATGCCGCCGTCCAGGGCGTACGTGAGGCCGCTCGCGAAGTCGATGAGGCGCTTGGCGAGGTCGGTCTCGGCGCTCTGCAGATTCAGGATCACGGGCACCGTCGCCTTGAACTTGTCGGCGACCTGCTGCGCATCGTTGAAGCTCTTGGGGACCACGAGATGCACCTGCATCTGCTGCGACCGCGGATCGACCGCGCGGATCGGGGTCGAGCGGGCGCCCGCGCCGACCGGCTCGTCGTCGCCGAAGATCTCGTCGAACTCGTCGCGGCGGCGTGGGCCGAGGCGGCGGACGTTCGGACGCTCCCGGTAGCTCTGCTCGAGCTCCTCCTGGGCGCGCGGGGCGGCGGCGCGGGTCTCCTGCTCCGGAAAGTCATCCTCGTCGTCGTCGGCCATGCCGAAGTAGACGAGCGTCTTGTGCCACAGGTCCGAGAGCGCCATCAGCTCACCTGGCTCCGATCGATTATCGAACGTCCAATCCGCACAATGGTGGCACCTTCCTCCGCAGCAACCACGAAATCCTGACTTGTGCCCATTGAGAGGTCTCGGAGATCATGCCTGCCGACCCACCGCTCCGCCAACCTGTCGTTGAGCGACCGCAGCTGGGCGAAGTATGGTCGACTGTGTTCGGGATCGGGATCCGCGGGAGGCAGCGCCATGAGGCCTCCGATGACGATCCGTGAGAAACGGCTGACCGACTCGAGAAACGCCTCAATCTGGCGCGGAAAGATACCATACTTGGTGGGTGCCTCAGTCAGGTTCACCTCGACGAGGGCACGCACGGGATCGGACGCGCGCGCGTCGATCTCCTGCGCGAGGCGCTCCGAGTCGACCGCGTGGATGAGCCGCGCGGCGTCGATGACCGCACGGACCTTCCTGCGCTGGAGGTGTCCGATGAAATCGTAGAGGAGGGCGTCGCCGACGACCGCGCGCTTGGCTTCGAGGTCTTGGAGGCGGTTCTCCCCGATCACTGGCGCTCCGGCCGCGACCACCGCCGGAGCGTCCTCCGCGGCCAGGTACTTGCCGGCGAGGACGATCTCGACGTCCCCCTTGCGGCGCCCCGCGCGGGTCGCGGCGTCGTCGACCTCGTCGCG
>CAYTRV010000045.1:0-15627 GCA_964440285.1 uncultured Bifidobacteriaceae bacterium | reverse complement strand
CGATGCTGCGATCGAGATGGCCTCGCGGATCCCGGCGGCGCGCAGGGGCGGCGCGCGAAGCAGGATTCTCTAGCGCTCCATCTCCTCCAGCGCGGCGCGCGGCCCGAACGCCACCACGAGGTCCCCGGCGGCCAGCACCGCATCCCCCCGCGGCGGCGCGACGATCTGCGACCCGAGCTCTCGCTTGTGGGCGAGGATGGTGACGCCCTCGTACGACGCGCAGGCCCCGTCCACCGTGGTGCCCACCAGGGGCGAGCCGGTTCGCACGACGATCTCGTCGAGCCGAAGGTCCGGACCGACGGTGACCATCTCGATGAAGTCGACGAGTGACGGACGCAGGGAGAGCGCCGCCATTCGGTTGCCGCTGAGCTTGTATGGGCTGATCACACGGTCTGCGCCGGCCTTCTCGAGCGCGTGCAGCGACTGGCGCCGCGACGCACGCGCCACGATCGTGAGACGCGGGTTCAGCGCGCGTGCGGTGAGCGTGATGTACACGTTGACCTCGTCCGAGTCGACCGCGCAGACCAGACCGCGCGCCTTCTCGACCCCCACCTGTCGAAGCACGGCCTCCTCGCTCGGATCGGCGATGAGATGAGGTACGCCGTCCGCCTGAAGCCGGGGTTCGAGCGACGGGTCGGTGTCGACGACCATGACCGACACCTCCTGGCGGCGGAGCTCCTCGACGACCGCACGGCCGACCCGCCCGTATGCGCACACGATGTAATGGTCTGCGAGTCCGGCCACCTGCCGCCGCACCTTCCGTCTCCGCGTGATCTCCGACAGCTCGCCGTTGCCGATCATGTTCGCGAACACGCTGATCCCCGCGAACAACGCCCCGAGGCCGACGGCGAGCACCGAGATCGTAAACAGTTGGATGCCGGCCGTGTCGATCGGCTCGACTTCCCGGTACCCGACCGTCGTGAGCGTGATCGCGGTCATGTAGAGGGCGTCGACCCACGCCCACCCGAAGATCAACGCGTAGCCGAACGTGCCGTACACGATGGCGAACCCGAGCAGCGCCACGGGCAGCTTGAACCGCTCGAGGATCGCCCAATCGTCTCGCCACCGCGTCACGGGCGGATTGTCACTACCGCAGCGACAAACTTCCAGTCAGCCCGCCGTCTCCCGTACCATCGTCGGTCTCGCCCCGCGACCATCGAGACGCCCAATGACCGACCGCTTGATCCGACTCGGCCACAGCCCGGACCCCGACGACGCGTTCATGTTCTACGCGCTCGCGGCCGACAAGATCCCGTCGAACGGCTTCCGCTTCGAGCATCTGCTCCGCGACATCGAGACGCTCAACGAGTGGGCCATGAAGGGCGAGCTCGAGGTCACCGCCATCTCCGTGCATGCGTACGCCTACGTGGCCGACAAGTACCGGCTCCTGCCGCACGGTGCGTCGATGGGCGAGCGGTACGGACCGATCGTGGTGGCCCACGAGCCGATGGACCCGTCGGAGCTCCCCGGTGTGGTCATCGCGGTGCCGGGCGTCATGACCAGCGCGTTCCTCGAGCTGCAGCTGGCTATCGGCCGGATCGACAACCCGCTCATCGTGCCGTTCGACGAGATCCTCGAGACCGTGGCGTCGGGCAAAGCCGATGCGGGTCTCGTGATCCACGAGGGCCAGCTCACGTACGCGTCGCTCGGGTTGGAGCTCGTCCTCGACCTCGGCGAGTGGTGGCATCAGCTGACCGGTCTGCCGCTCCCGCTCGGCGCGAACGCCGTGCGCCGCGACCTCGGCGAGGACGTCATGCGGGAGCTGTCGGTCCTGCTGCGCGACAGCATCAAGTACGGGCTCGACCACCGCGAGGACGCGCTGACTCACGCGGCCCGGTACGGGCGCGGGCTGAACCACGACCTCACCGACCGCTTCGTCGGGATGTACGTCAACGACCGCACCCTCGACTACGGGGAGGAGGGACGCGCCGCCGTCGCGGAGCTCCTTCGCCGGGCGGCCGAGGCGGGGTTCATCCCGCAGGCGGTCCCGGTCGACTTCGTCGAGTAGCAGAGTTCCGTGCGCCACTGGGAGGCCGAGATCGATCGGTGGACGGCGATCTTCGCGGGCATCGACGATCCCCCGGAGCCCTTCGCGACGGCCCGGCGGACGGGATGGACTCCCGAGGCCCGGGACGCGCTCGCCCGAGATGCCGAGGCGTACCTCACCCGGCATGAGGCCTACATCGCCGACCTCCGCGCCAACGGCATGGACCTGGTCCGGCTCGACGCGAAGCACGGCGACTGCGGCGCCTGCCGGCGATATGTGGGGAAGGCGTTCTCGCTGACGGGCGAGACGGAGGGCCTCCCTCCGCCGCCGCCGCTTCCGATCTGCCCGGCTTGCCGGCACACCCTGAACCTCCTGACGCCCTTCTTCCTGCAGAGCGCCGGCCTCGACCTCGACGATCTGATCGACCAGGCCGAGCCGTACGTCGACCCGCCTTCGTAGTGTCCCGAGTCGCGTGATTGGGTTCGTTCCTCGCCAGCGGGCGCCGGTCGGTCGGCGCGGAAAGGAGACAGCATGTGATTGGCGGCTGGCCGCTCAGGCGACTCGCACTGCGCGGGCGGCGTCAGGCGGCACCTCAACCACCCGTCCGCCGGCGACCCGGATCCCGAGCGGACCGCCGAACGCTCCGCGACGCACCATCTCGACCGCGGCGTCGGGCACGAGCCCCTTGTCGGCGAGGTACCTGAGCAGCGCTGGGTCCTGATCGCTGACCCGGTGGATGACCGCCCTCGCCCCCTCGGGGAGGTCGGCCAGCAGGCCGACCGGGATCACCACGACCTCCCCGCGGAGTGTCGGGATCGGATCGCCGTGCGGGTCGCGGACCGGGTGACCCAGCTCTTCGGCGATGCGCGCCTCGAGCGCCTCAGAGAGGTGGTGCTCCAAGACCTCGGCCTCATGATGCACCTCGTCCCACGGGACGCCGAGCTTGGTGACGAGGTACGTCTCCAGCAACCGATGGTGGCGGATGACCTCGAGGGCCGCTGTCCGTCCGTCCGGACTGAGCTCGACCGAGCCGCGACGGACACCCGCGGCGACGAAGCCGAGTTGCAGGAGCCGCTTCAACATGCCGCTCGCGGAGGCGGCCGTGACCCCGAGCGCGGCGGCGACCTCCGACGTCGCGACGGCAGACCGGCCGGTGTCCTCCTCGATCCGGTAGATCGCCTTCAGGTAGTCCTGCACGGCCGGGCTCGGCCGGGCCTGGGCGCGCTCCTCGCTCATCCGGGCGAGTCTAATGCCCGAGGACCGAAGTCCCGTCTGCTGCATGCGTGGCGTCCCGCCCCGGACGCGCCGGACCCGCGTCGCAAAAGAACCCGAAAAACTCCCATCGCCTTCACCCGAGGCTAACAATCGAGTGGCAGGCTCCGTCGCATGTCAACGACCGTCCCAGCCCGCAAGCGGGCACCGCGCGCGACCGAGGCCCCGGCCTTGCGGCTCGCCGACTCACCCGACCGCCTTCCCCTCAAGCAGATGGATCTGTTCGCCGGGCTTCCGGAGCGCGACCTCGAGATTCTCGAAGGACGCCTGGGCATGGTCCGGTGGCCGCAGGGAGCCGAGACTCCCGCCGCCCTCGAGCGCGAGGACCACCTCTTTCTCGTCCGCGAGGGCCGGCTCGCACTGTACGCGTGCCTCGCCCCGGAGCACGAGGTCATGGTCGCCATTCTCGAGCCCGGCGCGATCTGGTCGACGCTGGGCGGCCTGAGGCCCCCCGGCCTGGCCGCGCTGGAGTCGTCTGCGATCTCGCCCCTGCCGGCGTTCGCGTTGGAGGCGCTCGGCACGCGGTACCCGCGCCTCGGCCGCAACCTCGCGGCGCTCCTGTCGGAGCGCTGCCGCACTCTCGCGGAGACCATCGCCATGGTCAGCGAGATGCGGGTGGAGGACCGGCTCAGAGCCCGCTTGCATCAGCTGTCGGAGCGCTTCGGCGTGACCGGTCGCGACGGGATCCGTCTCCGGCTCGACCTGACCCACGCGCAATGGGCGTCGCTGGTGGGCGCGTCCCGCGAGGCGGTCACGACGGCCTTCGGCCGCCTCAAGACCCAGGGCGACGTCATCCTCGACGGACGTATAATCCTCATCCCGTGGTCGGTCGTGCATGCGCGCGAGGCATCCCACACTGGGGCCGCCGCCGTCAGGTAGGTACGTCTGGCGATCTGCCACAGGCGACGGGCGGCCTGCCTCCCGAAGGCCACCCGTCCCCTGTGGTCTCCCTCACCCGTGTGTCGCGGGCGCGGGCGTTCTGTCCCCGCGTTCAGCGGGGACGATCTTGGGCAGCGCTACGAGCACCAGTGCGACCCCGGCCAACACGCACGCGGCGGCGGAGAAGAGCCACGGGTGGGTGGGTGCCCCCGACTTCTGGACGCTCAGCACCGTGACACGCACCAGGAGCGCTCCACCGGCGAAGAGCAGCGCGAGACCGCTCGGGCCGGCGATCGCCCTGCGGCGGCGCTCCGGACGCTCCGCCCGGCGGACCTCCTCGAGCGGCGAGGCGTCACGCACCGGCTGACGCTGAGGAAGAGGGATCATGTGAGCGCCTCCAACGGTGTGTCGCGGGGGCCGGCGACGCCGAGCCGGCTGTCCCAGGTCTCGAGGTCGCGGCGGCTATGGATGCCGATCTTCCGCAGGATCGATTGGGCGTGGCTCCTGACGGTGTGCCAGGACACGCCGAGCTCGAGAGCGATTTCCTTGTATGTGAGCTGCTGGCGCATGAGCCGCAGCACCACCCGCTCTTGAGAGGTGAGCAGGACGCGACGCGGTCCGGTGCGCTCCACGAGCTCCCCGTAGGAGCTTGCGGTCGGCGCGTCCAGGCGCATGTCGATCGCCTCGGAGACCGCATCCTCCACGGCCTCCCGCGTGGCGGTGACGAGCAGGCATCCCAACGCGCCCAGCGCCGCTGCCTGCGCCTCGTGTCCGGGGCGAAACGGGCCGGGCTCGATGCAGAACAGCGTCGCGATGGGGTTTCCACGGCGCCCGACCTCGAGCGCGAGCTCCATTCCGGTGGCGTCACCGAGGTTCCAGTCGACGATCAGCAGGCGCGGCGATCCGCGGTCGATCAACGTCAACGCCTGATGGACGGTGTGGCAGACGGCGATCTGCACCGGGAGCCCGCGAAGGAACGAGCGGAGTCCCTCTGCGAGGGCAGGCGATCTGCTTGCGATGAGTACCGGGACGTTCGTGTCGGACAAGCTCGCACCATCCTTGGGCACGACGCGGCGCCCGTTGGCGAGTGGGGCGCCGCGATCTGGTTCGTTCATCACATCGGCATCTTCGGGACGAACCATTACCCCGTAGCGACGCGGAGCCGGCGTCAGGCACGAGTCGGGTGTCAGGACACCCCGGTGGCTGCCATGCGGAGCGCGTCGAGGGCGGAGGCGAGCGCCTGTGAGGCCGTCCGGGCGGCGACCGGGTCGCCCGACGCGGCGGCGGTACGGACCTGCCCCATGGCGATGACGGCGACCGCGAACGACGTCGCGTCGCCGGCACGTTGCGCCTCGAGGCGCCGGTCGGCGAGGCGTTGGGCGCTGAGTCGTTGCCCGACGAGGCGGGCGGTGGCGAGCGGCGGGTCGAGCCGGGGGACGACCGCCTTGAGCCGTGCCGGGGTCGCGGGAGTTCCCACCGTCGCGAGCTCCGCCGTGAACGACCGAATGGCGGCGGCGCCTGCCGCCGAGTCCGCCAGGTAGCGGGCGGCGTCCACACGTGCGTTCTCCACGAGCGTCGTGGTCGGCGCCGGCGTCGAATTGCCACAGCCGGCGAGCACGCCGACGACCGCCGCGGCGGCGATGGTGACTATGCGGGAAACCACGCGCCCACCCTAACGCGGGCCGCCGGCAACGTCAGCTATCCTCGTCGCGTGATGGCCAACTCGGAGCTGCCGCTCGCGCTCTCGTACGACGACGTCCTGCTCGTCCCGCAGCGAAGCCCGATCGCCTCCCGCGGCGACGTCGACACCACCGCGCGGTTCACCCGAACGCTGACGCTCGCCGCGCCGATCGTGTCGGCGAACATGGACACGGTCACCGAGGCTCCGATGGCGATCGCAATGGCCCGGGCCGGCGGCATCGGCGTCATCCACCGGTTCCTCTCCATCGAGGAGCAGGTCATGCAGGTCGCCCGCGTGAAGCGGGCCGAGGCCCTCGTCATTGAGGACCCCTTCACGGTGTCACCCGATCTCAGCCTCGGTGAGGCGATGGAGGAGATGCGTACGAAGGGCGCGAGCGGCCTGGTGGTGGTGGACGACGACCGGCGCCCGATCGGGATCTTGAGCCGTCGCGACACGCTGCTGCGTGACGACCCGTCGGTTGCCGTGTCGCGGGTCATGACCCCGGCCGATCGCCTGGTGGTCGCGCCCGCCGGCATCGACGTGGATGCGGCGGCGATCATGCTCCGCGACGCCCGGATCGAGAAGCTTCCCCTCGTCGATGCGGACGGACGGCTCGCCGGGCTCATCACGCTTCGCGACCTGTTGCAGCGCAAGGAGCGACCGGACGCGACGAAAGACGGCCGCGGCCGCCTCGCGGTCGCCGCGGCGATCGGCGTGCGCGGCGACCACCTCGAGCGGGCGAAGGCGCTGGTCGACGCCGGCGCGGACGCGCTGGTGCTCGACATCGCGCACGGTCACATGGAGCGGGCGCTCGAGGCGATCGGCGAGGTCCGGGAGTGGGTCGGCGTGATCGATGTCATCGCCGGGAACGTGGCAACCGCACAGGGCGCCGAGGACCTCATCGCGGCGGGCGCGGACGCGATCAAGGTCGGCGTCGGCCCGGGATCGGTGTGTTCGACGCGGGTGGTCGCGGGGGTCGGGGTGCCACAGTTCTCGGCGGTCGCCGAGTGCGCCGCAGCGTGCCGCGAGCACGAAGTCCCGCTGATCGCCGACGGCGGCATCCGGGCCGGCGGCGATGTCGCGAAGGCGATCGGAGCCGGAGCGGACACGGTGATGGTCGGCAACCTGCTCGCGGGCACCCAGGAGAGCCCTGGTATGGTGGTGACCCGCAACGGGGCGCGTGTCAAGGTCATTCGGGGGATGGCGAGCGCGGGAGCGGCGGCGGCGCGGCGCGCGATCGACGGCGACGCCGGGGAGGCGTTCGTCCACGAGGATCAGACCGACTTCTCGCCGATCGTCCCCGAGGGCGTCGAGGCGGTCGTGCCCCTCCGGGGGGGCGTTGCGCTGATGATCCAGGAGCTCGTCGGCGGCCTGCGCTCCGGGATGAGCTACTCGAACGCCGGCACGATCGCCGAGATGCAGGAACGCGCCCGGTTCGTGCGCATCACGTCGGCGGGGCTCAAGGAGAGCCGCCCGCACGACGTGTCGTTCTAGTTGACGAACAGGCGCAGGTCCGGCTCCCGCAGGCCGCGGAGGGCGGCCAGGTCGACGGTCGCGGTCTCGATGCTCCGCGAACGGGCCAGTGTCCTCGCCTGGGGCTTCACCGACTCGCCCACCAGGATGCCACGGCACCCCGCCATGCCCGGCTCGACACGGATGTACTGCAGGTAGCGGGTGAGCTGCTCCACCGCGTCGATCGTCCCGATGCGCTTGAGCTCCACCACGACCCAGCCGTCGCCGTCGGCACACAGCAGATCCACCGGTCCGATCGGCGTCGGATACTCCCGCTTGATGAGACGAAGGCCTGGTCCCAGCACCTCCGGCGTCGCCGCGAGCGCCTCCTGGAGGTCGCGTTCCACGCCGTCCTTCTCGAGCGTGGCGGCCTCACCGAGGTCGTGCTCGGTGTCCGACACGACCTCCTCGATGCGGATCTCCAACCGCTCTTGACGGGCGCCCGACCCCTTGACGACCACGATCGCCCCGCCCGACGCCTCGATCCGCGTCGGCGGGGTCATCCAGTTCTGCGGCTTGAACCCGCCCGCGTCGGAATGGACCATGATCGAGCCGTCGGCCTTCAGCATGATCACGCGCAGCGCCATCGGCAGGACGGACGAGACACGTCCACCGTAGACGACCTCGCACCGGGCGACGATCAGGCGCAGAGGGGGGGCCTCCAGAGCACCGCTGAAGCGTACCGGCCGGGGCGGGCGGCGATCTGGTACAACCATCGCCATGGCGATCAACCCGCCACACCGCATCCGGATCGAGTACTGCGTTCCCTGAGGGGCCGCCCCGAACGCCGCCGGTCTGGTGGCGCGGCTGTTACAGGGTTGGGGCGCGGCGCTGGAATCGGTGGACGTGGTCGCCGGCACCGGAGGGGTCTTCGACGTCCACGTCGACGGCGAGCTCGTCTTCGAGAAGAGGATGCTCGGCCGCTACCCCGACCCCGACGACGTCCTGCCCCTCATCCGCGAACGGATCGGGCCCGAGGTGACGCGCAAGTAGGGGGCTACGCGGCGACGTTCGGAACGTACTCGCCGCCCATCAGCGGGCTCGACAGGACGAAGTCGGCGGTCGACCGGTTGCAGGCGATCGGAACGTTGTAGACGACCGCGATCCGCAGCAGTGCCTTGACGTCGACGTCGTGCGGGTGCGGTTCCAGCGGATCCCAGAAGAACACGACGAAGTCGATGCGACCCTCCGCGATCGCCGCGCCGATCTGCTGGTCGCCGCCCATCGGGCCGCTCAGGTAGCGGTGCACCGGGAGGTCGAGCGCCGCGGAGATCGTCGCGCCGGTCGTGCCGGTCGCGAACAGCTCGTGCCGGGCGAGGGTGCCGCGGTTGAACCGCGCCCAGTCCAGCATGTCGTCCTTGCGATTGTCGTGCGCGATCAATGCGACGCGCTTGCGATTTGCCATCCGTCGCGGGTCCATGGGCGCTCCTCTCGAGTGGACGCTGACCGTAGCGTGTCGACGCCCAATGGCGTCGGGCCACGGGGCCATCGGCACCACATCGAAACCGGCCGGCCCGGCCGAAAACCCCTCGCACCGCGCGGGTAGACTCGCCCGGTCCAAGGAGGCTCATGTCCGCGCTCGCCCCCCCGCAGCTCTGCATCACCACGGTCCGAACGCTCGCCATCGACGCGGTCGAGCAGGCGAAGAGCGGCCACCCAGGCGCGCCGATGGGGCTCGCCCCGGTGGGATGGCAGCTCTACACGACGGCGCTCCGCCACGCGCCGAACGACCCGGCGTGGCCCGACCGCGACCGGTTCGTGCTCTCGGCGGGTCACGCGTCGATGCTGCTGTACGCGCTGCTTCACCTGACGGGGTACGACCTGCCGCTCGACGAGATCAAGCGGTTCCGCCAGTGGGAGAGCATCACCCCGGGCCACCCGGAGCACGGTCTCACGCCGGGGGTTGAGACGACGACAGGGCCGCTCGGCCAGGGCTTCGCGAACGCCGTCGGATTCGCGCTCGCCGAACGGCTCCTGGCCGCACGCTTCAACCGCCCGGGGCACGAGATCGTCGACCACCGGACATGGTGCATCTGCTCCGATGGCGACCTCATGGAGGGGATCTCCCACGAGGCGGCGTCGTTCGCCGGTCACCTCAGACTCGGCAAGCTCATCGCCATCTACGACGACAACGGCATCTCGCTCGACGGCCCCACGAGCCTGAGCTTCACCGAGGACGTCCCCGCGCGCTTCAGCGCGTACGGCTGGCGCGTGCTGCACATCCACGACGGCAACGACCTCGCGGAGATCGACGCCGCACTCGCCGCCGCCCAGGAGTCCGACGGGCGGCCGACGCTGATCGTCTGCACGACGCACATCGGCTACGGGTCGCCGAACAAGCAGGACAGCCAGGCGGCCCACGGCGCCGCACTCGGCCCTGAGGAGGCAGCCGCAACCAAGCGAGCGTACGGCTGGCCGGAGGACGCGAAGTTCCTGGTCCCCGACGACGTCGCCGCATGGGCCCCCGCGATGGTGGAACGCGGCGGCGCCCTCGCCGGCGACTGGGCCGCCCGCTTCACCGCCTACCGCGATGCCGAGCCGGAGCTCGCCGCCGAGTTCGAGCGGACCCTCACGGGCGAGCTCCCCGATGGCTGGGACGCCGATCTTCCCCGCTTCGGCCCGGACGACCGGCTCGCGACCCGCGCCGCGGGTGCGAAGGCCATCAACGCCGTCGCCACCCGCGTCCCGGAGCTGGTTCAAGGCGCCGCCGACCTGTCGAGCTCGACCGACACGACCCTCAAAGAGCGCGGCGTCGTCACCGCGGACGACTTCTCCGGACGCAACCTCTATTACGGGGTCCGCGAGCATGCGATGGGTGCGATCACCAACGCCCTCACGCTGCACGGCGGCCTCCGGCCGGTCGCCTCGACGTTCCTCATGTTCTTCGACTACATGAAGAACACGATCCGCCTCGCAGGACTCATGGAGATCCCGTCCATCTTCGTGTTCACGCACGATTCCATCGCCCTCGGCGAGGACGGCCCGACGCACCAGCCCGTGGAGCACCTCCCGGCGCTGCGCGCGATCCCGAACGTCGTGACGATCCGCCCGGCCGACGGGAACGAGACCGCAGCGGCGTGGCGCATCGCCATGGAGCGCGCAGACGGCCCGACCGTCCTGGTGCTCACCCGGCAGGCCCTGCCCACCCTCGACGGCCCGGCCGATGTCGCCCGCGGGGCCTACGTGGTGGCCGACGGGTGGGATTGCATCCTCATCGCCACCGGGTCGGAGGTCTCCCTCGCCATCGACGCGCGCGATCTGCTCGCCGAGCGGGGCATCGGCGCCCGCGTGGTGAGCATGCCGTCGTGGGAGCTGTTCGACGAGCAGGACGCCGAGTACGTCGAGTCGGTCCTTCCCGACGGCCCTCCGCGGGTCGCGATCGAGGCCGCGGCCACGTTCGGCTGGGAGCGGTGGGCCGACGCGATCCTGGGGATCGACACCTTCGGGGCCTCGGCGCCCGGTGCGGAACTGATGGAACGCTACGGACTCACGCCGTCCGCGCTGGCCGACGCCGTGACCGCGTTCGTGGAGCCGTGATGCCTGGCGCCTCAGCGCAGGGATTCTTCAATCTCACGTTCAAGTTGAACCTAAGATATTTCCGGCGGGAGGCGCGTTGAGCGAGTCGGGGAACGGGCCGGGTTTCGAGCTGGGGGCACGGCTCACCCGCACGCCGCCGCCTGCGGTGATCGTGATCTTCGGCGCATCGGGCGACCTGACGAAGCGCAAGCTCGGACCGGCGTTGTTCAACCTCGCCCACCAGCGCCTCCTGCCTCCGGAGACCGTGATCGTGGCGGTCGCGCGGACGGAGATGAGCGACGACGAGTTCCGGGCCAACATCCGGGCCGGCATCGACGCCCACAGCCGGGTCGAGGTGACCGACGAATCGGTGTGGGAGGGCTTCGCGTCACGCTTGCACTACCTGCCGGGGAGTTTCGATGACGCGGCCGCCTACACGCGTCTGTCGAAGCTCCTTCGCGAGCTCGACGCAACGATGGGAACCGGAGGCAACCGGCTGTACTACCTCGCGACCGCGCCCGAGTTCTTTCCCTTGATCGCCGCGAACCTCGGACGCGCGGGCCTCGCCGAGGAACGTGACGGTCGTTTCGCGCGCATCGTCGTGGAGAAGCCGTTCGGGTCGAACCTGGCCAGCGCCCGCACCCTCAACGACCAGCTCGGTCAGGTGTTTCGCGAACGGCAGGTCTACCGCATCGACCATTACCTCGGGAAGGAGACGGTCCAGAATCTCCTCGTGTTCCGGTTCGGGAACGCGATCTTCGAACCCATCTGGAACCGCCGCTACGTCGACCACGTGCAGATCACCGTCGCCGAGGACATCGGCGTGGAGCGCCGCGGCGGTTACTACGACCAGAACGGCGCGCTGCGCGACATCGTGCAGAACCACCTGATGCAGGTGCTGGCCATCGTCGCGATGGAACCCCCGGCGCGCTTCGACTCCCGGGAGGTCCGTGACGAGAAGGTCAAGGTGCTGCGGGCGATCCCCGCGTTCGACGAGCAATCATCGGAGCACTGGGCGTTGCGGGGCCAGTACTCGGGCGGCTGGGTCGGCGGTGAGCGCGTCCCCGCCTACCGTCAGGAGTACGGCGTCGACCCGGCGTCGACCACCGACACGTTCGTGGCGATGCGGGTCGAGATCGACAACTGGCGATGGGCGGGGACGCCGTTCTACCTGCGTACCGGGAAGCGCCTCCCGCGACACGCCACCGAGGTCGCGATCCAGTTCAAGCCGGCGCCGCACCTGCCGTTCGCCTCCACCGGGGTGTCGGAGCTCGATCCGAATCTCCTGGCCCTTCGTATCCAGCCGGATGAGGGAGCCGCGCTGAAGTTCGTCGCGAAGGTCCCGGGTCCCCAGATCGACCTCCGGCCGGTCACCATGGACTTCGCGTACGGCACCTCGTTCCTGCGCGCCTCTCCGGACGCCTACGAGCGGTTGCTCCTCGACGCCCTGCTGGGCGACGCCACCCTCTTCATCCGATGGGACGAGGTGGAGCGGGCGTGGGAGATCATGGATCCGCTGGTCGAGCGCTGGCGAGACAGCGCCGACGGGCTGGCGCTCTACGACGCCGGCTCGTGGGGTCCGCCGCAGGTCGACGACCTGCTCGCCGGCGAGGGACGCTCGTGGCGGCGTCTCTAGCAGCGAGTGCCTGGTCGGGCGAGGGCGTCCGCATCGTCGACGTCGCCCGCAGGCTCCGCGAGCTGCGGGCCGTGGAGGGGGAGTCTCTGCACTCGACGTCGACGAGCGTCATGAACCTGGTCGTGTACGCGCCGTCGGCCGATGCCGCCGGCGAGATCGAACAGGTGACCGACGCGCTGCACGACCACCACCCCTCGCGCGCCGTGATCGTGATCCCCGCGGATGGCGGCGACCGCATCGACGCCCGCGTCGAGGTCATGAGCCACACCGACCGGCCAGGCGGGCTGACCCTTCAGGTCGAGCAGATCGTGCTGACCCTCAGGGGGGCGGTCGCGGCTCACGCCGGGAGCGCGGTCATCCCGCTGCTCCGGTCCGAGCTCCCCACCTTCCTGTGGTGGCCGGCAGCGCCCGACCCCGCCTCGGCGACCTTCATCGATCTGGCGCGGATCGCGGACCGGCTCGTGACGGAGACCGGCCGCGAGCTCAGCGGAACCGCGGCGCTGGAGCGCATGGCCGTCGTCGCCGACCTTTCGAGGGGCCCGGTGACCGATCTGGCGTGGGCGGTCATCACCCCGTGGCGTCAGCTCGTCGCCATGTCGCTGCGGCGCGATGCCCTGCTCTCGCTGCGGGTTGCGACCGCGGCGGCCACGATCACCTGCCGGCGCGGGGCGCCGCCGCTCGAAGCGCTGCTGTTCGCCGGGTGGCTCGTGGACGTCCTCGGTGAGCACCTCGTGATCCGCTTCGCGGAAGCCGACGGCGACGAGGACATCCTCGCGGTGGATCTTTCGGCGGACGGCGCCTGCGTGCTCGGGCTCGCGCGCGAGGGCGGATCCGGTACGGTCACTCTGCGGACGGCGGCGGGGGGACCACGGTCGCTCCCCGTGCCGCCGCCGGATCGGCGTGAGCTCCTCGCAGGCGAGCTCGAGTTCAGCGGGCGTGACCGGCCGCTCGAACGCGCGATCGCCCGCGCGATGGCGTTCGCGGCCGACGTGACCGGCTAGAGGGCGGTGACGACGCGCATCGCCGCCTCCGGATCGCCGGCCAGGTGGACGTGCCGAAGATCGTCGTCGTCGATCACGAGTTCCCGGGCCAGCACGGGCACGACCCGCTCCCAGCGCGCGCCGACGAGGATGAGCGGCGCGCGGGCGTGCTCACGCTGCTTGAGGTTCCAGGCGAGGGCGACCTCGGCGAGGGTCCCGATTCCCCCGCCGACCGCGATGAGCGCGTCGGATGCCACGAGCTCGGCGAGCCGGGCCAGCAGGTTGGGGGCGCACCGCTCCTCCCCCACCCACCGATTCGGTGCGGTGCGGTCCTTCCGGTCGGCGACGGTGACGCCGATCACATGCCCGCCGGCGTCGGCGGCGCCGCGCGACGCGGCTTCCATCGCGCCGTGATACCCACCGGTCATCACCGTCCACCCCGCGACGGCGAGGAGTTCACCGGTGCGCCGGGCGATGGCGTACTCCTCGTCCCGCTCGGTCACGCGGGAGCTCCCGAAGACCGACGCGACGTGCATTCCGAGCCTCAGGCGGGCGGGCCCGGTACGCCGCCGACGAGCGCCTTGGCCTGGTCCACGACCTGTTCGGCCTCGACGTCGGCACGTTCGCGGTGCTCGAGCGGCACCTCGGGACCCTGATCCTGGCGCAGGCATGGCGTGAGGTCGCGACCGGTGCGGGCTCCGGCCGCCTCGAGCCAGTCGGCGGACATCTCGTCCGAGAGATCGGCGCCGACCATCTCGGCGAAGAGCATCGACCAGGCGCGGGGGAGCACGTCCACGTTATATCCGCCACCGCCGAGCGCCACCCACTTCCCGCCCGCCGCGTCGAAGGCGAGGTCGTGGAGCGATCTCCAGAGGCGGGGAAACGCGTCCATGGTGACCTGGAGGTGCGCGAGCGGGTCGGCGTGGTGCGGGTCGACACCGTTTTGCGTGACGAGCACGTCGGGGCGGAACGCCCGCACCGCCGGCGCGATGACCTCGTCGACCGCTCGCAGGTAGGGCGCGGAGCCGGCGAACGCCGGCAGCGGGATGTTGAGCGCGGTGCCCTCCCCCGCCCCGGTGCCGCGCTCGGCGAGGCCGCCGGTTCCCGGGAACAGGAAGCGGCCGCTCTCATGGACCGAGCACGTGAGCACGCGCGGGTCGTCGTAGAAGATCCACTGGGTCCCGTCGCCGTGGTGGACGTCGACGTCGACGTAGGCGACCCGCTCGGCGCCGGCGTCGAGCAGCGCACGGATCGCGACCGCCGGATCGTTGTAGATGCAGAAGCCGGCGGCGCGGTTTGCGAACGCATGGTGGAGTCCGCCGCCGGGGCAGAAGACCTGGTCGATCGTGCCGTTCCACACCGCAAGCGCCGCCGTCACGGAGGCGCCGCAGATCTCGGCCGCCGCCTCGTGCATGCCGCGGAACGCCGGCGTGTCACCAGCCGCCCCAAGGCCCCAGTTCGCGGCCTCCCAGGCAGCGGCAAGATCGGGGTCGGCGCTGTAGCGGCGGACGGCGGCGACGTATGCCGGGGCATGGACCTTCTCGATCTCCTCGTCCGTCGCGGCAACGGGCTCGATCTCGATGGCGTCCTCGCGGTCGAGCAGGCCGTAGGCGCGAATGAGCTCCACCGCCAGTGTGCGGGTCGTCGGCGACAGCGGATGATCGTCGCCGAGGTCGTACGCGCCGAGGGCGTCTCGCCCGACGAAACCGGTTCGGGTCACGGACGCACTCGGCTCAGGTGACGACGGTCCACGGGACGATGCGCCATTCGGTGACCAAACCCGCCTGCGTGTACGGGTCGCTTTCGACGAACCGCCGGATCTCGTCCTCGTCGTCGACCGCGAACACGATCGCGGCGCCGGACACCGGGTCGCCCAGAGCACCGCCTGCCACCACCCTGCCGTCCTGCTTGTACCCCTGCACGAGCGCCAGGTGATCGGGGCGGTGCGGAGCGCGGCGCTCGACGACATCGGTCACGTAGTCATAGAACAGGATGAGGTACCGGCCCGCTTCCACGCGCCCAGCATACGTGGTCCGGCATGCTCCACGTGTGTCCGCGGCCACCACACACGTCCGCCTGCGCCGGCTTGACGGGATCCTCCGCGCCGTAGCGATGCTCGGCGCGCTCGCCGACCGCGACCGCCCCGTGCTCGCAGCGTTCGCGG
>CAYTRV010000044.1:0-15705 GCA_964440285.1 uncultured Bifidobacteriaceae bacterium | reverse complement strand
GCGGTGTGGGCCAACCCCGAGTCGCGGCACAGCCCGACCGACATCAGCGACCTTCCGATCAACACGCCCTCCGGTGATCGTGTGGCCTTGGGGAAGGTCGCCGACGTGAGCATCAAGTCCAGCCCGGCCGTCATCCGGCACGAGGCGGTCTCGCGGCGCGTCAAGATCGGCCTCGCCGTCAGCGGGCGTGACGCCGGCTCCGTGATGCGCGACGTCGAGCGGCGGCTCGAGAGCATCGCCTTCCCGCTCGAGTACCACGCAGAGGTGCGGGGCGAGTCGTCCGCGACTCAGTCCTCCCGCCGGTACATGATCGGCGCCGGCATCGCCGTCGCCGTGCTCATCTTCCTCCTCCTTCAGGCGGTGCTCGGGGGCTGGCGCTTGGCGGGGCTCGTCTGGCTCGCCCTGGCCGCCGCGCTCTCGGGAGGGGTCTTCGCGGCATCGATCGCCGGCGACGACGTCTCGCTCGGCTCGCTCCTGGCCTTCCTCGCGTTGCTGGCGATCGCGGCGCGAAACGGCGTTCTGCTGATCGACCGCTACCGGCGACTCGAGCGCGACGAGGGTGTGCCCTTTGGGCGCGAGCTCGTGGTCCGGGGAGCACGTGAGCGGCTCGTGCCGATCGTGCTGATCGCGGCCGCGATCGTGCTGGCCCTGATACCGCTCCTGGCCACCGGCGGCGCCGCAGGGCAGGAGATCGCCAACCCGATCGCAGTGATCCTGATCGGCGGCCTCATCACCTCGGCCGCCATGACCCTCTTCGTCCTGCCAAGCCTCTACCTGCGCTTCGGAGCGGGCTCCGCCCGTCCCGCGGACGCATAGCACGTCCTGATGGACCCAAAGCGAAACACGAAGGAGATGTGAATGGACGTTCCCGAGACTCCGGGCTTCTGGAAAGGTGTCACGTGGAGGGCGGCCGCCACGACGCTGATCGTTGCCGGTCTCGTGATCTTCGGGATCTTCGAGGCCGTCACGGGCGCCACCGGGAAGTCGGAGAGCACCAAGAGTGGCGGCTACACGCAGAAGCTCGAGCCCGTCGGCACCTCCGGCATCAGCCGGGTGATCCTGTCCGAGCGCGCCGCGAACCGGCTGGGGATCGAGACCGTGGCGGTTCGGGCCGCAGCGCAGAACCGGCAGGTCATCCCCTACTCGGCCGTGGTCTATGACGCAGAAGGCGTGGCGTGGACGTACACGAACCCGCAGCCCCTGACCTACCTCCGCCACCGCCTCAGCGTCGACCATGTCGCCGGCGCGAACGCGATTCTCGTGAACGGCCCGCCCAACGGGACCCGCGTCGTCTCAGTCGGCGCCATCGAGCTCTTCGGCGCCGAGATCGACTTCGGCAAGGGCTGATCGTGAAAGGACGCCGTCGCCCATGATGCGCTGGATCATCGGGTCGAGCCTGAAGTTCAGGTTCATCGTCCTCGCGCTGGCGACGGCGCTGATGGTGTTCGGCGCCTCGAAGGTCGACGACATGCCGGTGGACGTGTTCCCCGAGTTCGCCCCGCCGTTCGTCGAGGTCCAGACCGAGGGTCTGGGGATGTCCACCGAAGAGGTGGAGTCGCTGATCACCGTCCCGCTGGAGCAGGCGCTCAACAGCACGCCGGGGCTCGACGTGTTGCGATCGAAGACGGTTCCCGGGCTCTCGTCGATCAAGCTCGTCCTCCAGCCCGGGACCGACAGCCTCCAGGCGAGGCAGTTCGTCAACGAGCGCCTCGCGGTTGCCATCACCAGCCTGCCTGCCTCGTCCGGGATCCCGTGGACGCTGCCGCCGCTCTCGGCGACGAGCCGCGCGCTGAAGATCGGGATCTCCTCGCAGACGATGGACGTCACCGACCTGTCCATGATCGCCTACTGGAAGATCCGGTGGCGGCTGATGTCGGTGCCCGGCGTGGCGAACGTCGCCATCTGGGGCGACCGGTTCAAGCAGGTTCAGGTGCTCACCGACCCGCAGCTGCTGCGACGGCACAACGTGTCGGTCGACGAAGCCCTGCAGGTCACGTCCGACGCCCTGGAGTTCGGGTTGCTGAAGTTCACCAACGCGGCGAAGACGCGCGTCGGCGGGTTCATCGAGACGCCCACCCAGCGGCTGCCGATCGAGCACGTCCTGGCCGGCATCGGGCCGGACAGCCTGGCCAGGGTCGCCGTCAACGACAAGAAGAAAGCCGACGGCTCCCCACTGCTCATCGGCGATCTGGGGAATGTGGTGTACGGCCATCAGCCGCTCATCGGCGATGCCGTCATCAACGACCGGCAGGGCCTCCTGCTCATCGTCGAGAAGCTCCCGTGGGGCAACACCCTCGACGTGACCCGCGGGGTCGAGAAGGCGCTCGACGAGATGCGGCCGGGCCTGCCCGGAATCGAGATCGACAGCACGATCTTCCGTCCGGCGACCTTCATCGAGCTCTCGCTCGACAACCTCACCAAGGCGATTCTGATCGGCACGCTCCTGGTGCTCTTCGTGCTGGCCGCGTTCCTGTTCGAGTGGCGGGCCGCCCTGATCAGCCTCCTGTCGATCCCGCTGTCGCTCGTGGCTGCCGTGCTCGTCCTCCACGCGCTCGGAGAGACGATCAACACGCTGGTCCTGGCCGGGTTCGTGATCGCCGTCGGCGTGGTCGTCGACGACTCGATCATCGACATCGAGAACGTCGTTCGGCGTCTTCGCCAGCATCGACGCGAGGGGACCGGCGTGTCGACCGCGCGGGTCATCCTCAACGCGTCGCTCGAGGTGCGAAACGCGATGGTCTACGCCACGCTGATCATCATCCTGGCGGTGCTCCCGGTCTTCTTCCTGACGGGGCTGTCCGGCGCGTTCTTCAAACCGCTCGTCCTCGCCTACGGGCTCGCGGTGCTCGCGTCCATGGTGGTGGCGATCACCGTCACCCCGGCCCTGAGCATGATCCTCCTGAAGAACGTTCCGCTCGAGCGCCGGGACCCGCCGCTCACACGGTGGCTGCAGAAGGGCTACCACGCCCTCCTCGCGTCGATCGTCCGTCAGCCGCGCCCGGTCCTCGCCGCGACCGGCCTCACGCTGGTGGCGGGGATCGCCATCCTGCCGCTCTTGGGACAGTCGCTCCTGCCCGGTTTCAAGGAGCGGGACTTCCTGATGCACTGGGTCACCAAGCCCGGGTCATCCCACGAGGAGAACGTGCGCATCGGCATCCAGGCGAGCAAGGAGCTGCGGGCGATCCCCGGGGTCCGGAACTTCGGCTCCCACATCGGCCGCGCGGTCGGGGGCGACGAGGTCTATGGCGTCAACTTCAGCGAGAACTGGATCAGCATCGATCCCAACGTCGACTACGACAAGACGCGCGCTGCCGTCCAGGAGGCCGTCGACAACTACCCGGGTCTCCGTCGTGACGTTCAGACGTATCTCGAGGAGAGGATCAAGGAGGTCGTCGCGGGATCGAGCGAGGCGATCGCCGTGCGCATCTTCGGCCCCGACCTGCAGGGACTCCGCGACAAGGCGCACGAGGTCGAGGAGGCCCTCGCGACGATCCCCGGGACCAAGAACCTGCACGTGTCCCTGCAGCAGGAGATCCCGCACATCCAGGTGAAGCCGGACCTGACGAAGGCCGCGCGCTACGGCCTCAAGCCGGGCGACATCCGGCGGGCGGCTGCCACGATGGTGTCGGGCGACGAGGTGAGCGACCTGCACAAGGACGGGAAGGTCTACGACATCATCGTCTGGAGCAAGCCCGAGACGCGCTCCAGCTTGACCGCGATCCGGAACCTCCCGCTCGACACGGCGGAGGGAGGCCACGTCCTCCTCAAGGACGTCGCGGACGTGCAGGTGCGGCCGACCCCGAACGCGATCTCGCGTGAGGACAACTCGCGCAGCATCGACGTGGACATCAGCCCGGACACCCGGACCCTGGGTGAGGTCGCAAGCGACGTGGACGACCGCCTCAAGACGGTCGATTTCCCGCTCGGCTACCACGTCCAGGTGCTGGGAGAGTTCGCGGAGCGCCAGAGCGCCGTGAGCCGCATGATGTGGCTCGGCCTCGGCGCCGGGATCCTGATCTTCCTCCTGCTCCACGCGTCGTTCCGTCGCATGCGGCTGGCCTTCATGTCGTTCCTGACCCTGCCGTTCGCGCTCGTGGGCGGCGTGCTGGCCGCGGCATGGACCGGGGGCGTCATCTCCCTCGGCTCGCTCGTCGGGTTCTACACCGTGTTCGGCATCGCGGCCCGGAACGGCATCCTGATGATCAACCACTTCCAGCACCTCGAGGAGGAGGAGGGTGAGGCCTTCGGCCCCGCGCTCGTCCTGCGCGGCGCCAAGGAGCGGCTCGCGCCGATCCTGATGACCGCGCTGGCGACCGGGCTGGCGCTCGTGCCCCTCGTGATTTCCGGTGAGATCCCCGGCGCCGAGATCGAGTACCCGATGGCCATCGTCATCCTGGGCGGTCTCATCACATCGACGCTGCTGAACCTGTTCGTCGTGCCGAGCATCTACCTGCGCTGGGGAAAGAGCCGGAAGGAGCGTTCGGGCCTCAGCGCCGACGGCGCCGTCCCGGCGTCGTGATGGCGAGGCTCCGTTCGCCGTGGACGCGCTCACCTCTCCCGGATGGGGCCGCCCAGTTGGATCGACAAACCGGGAAACCGGGACTAGCCTGATCTGCATGGACAGGAACGTCGACTGCGACGGGGCGAGCGACGCCGCCGGCGTCGATCGCTCCGCCTCCGCAGCATCCTTCGAGTCATCCTCATAGCAGGGTCGCATGTCGTCGATCCCACACAAGCGGGCCTTGGTGATCGGACTGGCCTGCGTGATCCTCTTCGCGGTCGTCGCCTGGGCCGTCGGGAGCCGCATCCGCTCCCCCGCGCAGGTCGCCGCGGAGACCGCGGCGCCGGACGCGTCGCTGATCACGGTGCCCGTCGAGCAGCGCATCCTCTCCACCGAGGTGATCGTGCGCGGCACCGTCCGTTACGGCGCCCCCCAGGCGGTGGTGCTCGCCACGTCGAGCCTCAAGCAGGGCAGTGACATCGTCAGCAAGGCACCCCTGGCCGGGGCCAACCTGACGGAGGGCTCGCTCGCCATGACGGTATCGGGCCGTCCGGTCTTCGTGCTCCGCGGCGCCGATCCGATGAGCCGCGACCTGGGCCCGGACGCGTCCGGCCAGGACGTCCGCCAACTCGAAGAGGCGCTCGCGCGACTCGGCTTCAGCCCCGGCAGCGTGGACGGCAGATACGACAGCGCCACGGCGGCGGCGGTCGCCGCCTGGTACCAGAAGGCGGGTCGGGCGCCCTTCGGCGCGACCGACGCCCAAACCGAGCAGCTTCGCGCCGCGCTGGCGGCCGCCGCGAGCGCTCGCGACGCCCTCCTGCAGGCGCGGCTCGCCTTGCGGGGCGCGGAACGTCCCGCAACGCCGGCCGAGGTCAACCAGGCCCGTACCGACGCGGTGACCGCCGACGACGCCGTCGACACCGCGTCGCTGGCGGTCAAATCCGCCGACGCCGAGGCCAAGGCCGCAGCGGAGCGGGCCCTGCGGGCGCGAGACGCCGTGTCGCTCGCGACCACGACCGGGGCGCGCGACACGGCGGTCGCGGAAGCCGACCTCTTCGAGAAGCAGACCGCGCTGAACCTCGCGATCGAAGCGCAGGAGGATGCGCAAGCGGCCCTCGCGGCGGCCCCGCCGGGCGCACCGAACCTGGCGGTGCTGCAGAGCAACCTGAGCGATGCGATTGCCGCCGTGCCGGTCGCACGCCGCCACGCCGATGCTGCGACGGCGGGCGTGATCGCAGCGCGCGAGGTCGCGCGGACATCGGTCGCCCAGGCGCAAGCCGACGCGAACGCCGCGAGCGGCGCCGCCACGCTGGCCGTGACCCAGCGCACGCGGGCACGCAAGGCGCTCGTCACCGCTCGCCGCCAGGCCACGCTGGCACGCGCGCGGGTCACCATCCTGACCCGCAGCGTCGACACCACCCTGCAGCGCCAGGTCGTCGCCGCCGCGGAGAGCGACGTGAGCCGCTCGAACGCCGACGCGGCCCGTCTCGCGGCGCGGGCGGGAATCCAGGTGCCCGCCGACGAGCTGCTGTTCTTCCCCACGCTGCCGCTGCGCGTCGACGACAGCGCCGTCAAGCGCGGCGACGGCGCCTCTGGCACCGTGATGACCGTCAGCAACTCCCAGCTTGCCGCCGACTCCTCGCTCTCGATCAGTGACGCCAAGCTCGTCCGCGTCGGCTTGCCGGTCACGATCGAGGAGCAGGACCTCGGGATCACGCTTCGTGGCACCGTCACCCGCGTCGCCGACAAGCCCGGGACCGACAAGGTCGACCCGACCCGAGTGTACTTCGAGGTGACCCCCCAGGATGCCCCCGCTCGCCTCGTGGGCGCGTCCGTGAGGCTGTCGATCGCCGTCCAGAGCACCAAGGGGGCGGTCCTGGCCGTCCCGCTCAGCGCGCTGTCGGTCGGCGCCGACGGAAGCTCGCGCGTGCAGGTCGACCGCGGAGGCGGCAAGACCGAGTACGTCACCGTCGTGCCGGGGCTTGCCAGCAGCGGGCTGGTCGAGGTGCGGCCGGCTGGCGGTGCGACGCTGAAGGCCGGAGACCTGGTCGTCGTCGGCTCCGCGGGGAGCGTCCCCGCGGGCGGAGCCGGGAACGGGCAGAGCGGAACGGACCCCGGCGCGGGCACGACCACCGGTACGGGTACGGGCACGACCACCGAGGCGGGCGGGAGCACCACCACCGAGCCGGGCACCGGCACCACCGCCGAGCCGGGCACGGGCACGACCACAGGGACGGGTGGGAGCACGACGAGCGAGCCGGGCGGGAGCACCACCACCGGAACCGTCACAGGGGGCGGCACCCCGTGACGGTACGCGCCCGCTGGCCGCGTGAGCGGCTTGCGGACTCCGGCCCGTTCATGGCGAGCGACCTGCCGAGGAGCGAAGCCGGCGCGCCGGTGGAGCTGCGCGGCCTCGGACGAACCTACGGCAGCGATCCACCGGTCGAGGCGCTGCGAGACGTCAACCTGACGATCAACCGCGGCGACTTCCTGGCCGTCGTCGGCCCGTCCGGGTCGGGGAAGTCGACGCTGCTGAACATCCTCGGCTGCCTGGACCTGCCGACCAGCGGTACGTACCTGATCGACGGCATCGACGTCGCCGCACTCGACGATCGCGAGCGGGCCGCGCTGCGGGGCCGGCGCATCGGCTTCATCTTCCAGACGTTCAACCTGCTCCCGCACCGCAGCGCCCTCGACAACGTGATGCTCGCCGAGGTCTACATCGGGGCCCCCCGCGAAGGCCGGCGCGAGCGGGCGCTCGCCGGGCTCGCGCGGGTCGGCCTCGCGAATCGCAGCAGCTTCCTGCCGACCAAGATGTCCGGGGGTCAGCAGCAGCGGGTCGCGATCGCACGCGCGCTGATGGGGTCGCCGAGCCTGCTCCTGTGCGACGAGCCGACCGGGAACCTCGACTCCGTCAGCACGGCCTCCATCCTCGAGCTCTTCGCCGAGTTGGGAGAGGAGGGGCTGACCCTCGTCGTCGTCACGCACGACGAGCAGGTCGCCGCCCTGGCCCACCGGGAGGTGCGGATCGTCGACGGCCGGCTCACGGAGATCGCCCGGTGATGCGCCGGCCGAGCCTCAGCCGCCTCCGCCGGACGTTCCACCGGATCTGGCGCGGGAGATCCGCGACGGACCTGGACGCGGCCGACGCCCCGACCGGGGAGTTTCGGCTTCCGCGAGGACGGCGCTCCCCCGGCACAGGCTTCCGGTGGCGACCACTCAGACCCCGTGTCGCGGAGCGGGCCGCGGATGCGCCGGAGCTGCCACGCTCGCGCCTGACCCTCCGCGACCTTCTGGTCGAGTCGGCCGCCGGCCTGCTCGCCCGCCCGGCTCGGGTCGCGCTGACCGTGCTCGGCACCGTGGTCGGCGTGGCGGCGCTGGTGGCCACCCTGGGGCTCTCCAAGACGGCGAGCAACCAGATCGTCGGCCGCTTCGACGAGGTCGCGGCCACCGACGTCGTCGTGACGCCCGTGGCCCGCGGCGCCAGCCGGGCGGCGAACGCCATCCCGTGGGACGCGGAGGCCCGCCTGAGCCGGCTCAACGGCGTCGCCGCCGCCGGCACCCTGTCGGACGTCGACGTCCGCGGCGCGCTGGTGCACTCGGTGCCGATCAACGACCCGCGCGGGCAGACCCAGATCCAGCTCCCGATCAAGGCCGCGTCCCCCGGCCTGTGGCGCGCCGTCCGGGCCAAGCTCGCCGCCGGCCGCCTGCCGGACAGCGGCCACTCCAGCCGGGCGGATCGCGTGGTCGTCCTCGGGCCCACCGCCGCCCGTCGGCTGGGACTCACGCGCGTGGACCAGCAACCGGCCATCTACGTCGGCGATCGCCTCTACCTCGTGATCGGGCTGCTGGGCAGCGTCGACCGCCAGGCGTCGCTGCTCGGCTCGGCGATCATCCCCGAGGGCACCGCCCGCCAGGAGTTCGGCCTGCAGGCGCCGGCCTCGGCTCAGATCGAGACCGATATCGGCGCCGTCGAAGCCGTGGTGGGCGAGGCGCCACGCGCGCTCAGCCCGGGCGGTCCGACCCTGCTGAGGGTCGCCGCCCCGCCCAACCCAAAGCAGCTGCGTGGCGCGGTCGAGAACGACCTCAACGCCCTCTTCGTGTTGCTCGGGGGCGTCTCCCTGCTCGTCGGCGCGCTCGGCATCGCCAACGTCACGCTCGTCTCGGTGCTCGAGCGGACCGGCGAGATCGGCCTGCGCCGTGCGCTCGGGGCCGGCCGCCGGCACATCGCCGCCCAGTTCCTGGTCGAGAGCACCGCCATGGGCGTCCTCGGGGGCATCGTCGGCGCCAGCCTCGGCATCCTGGTCGTCGTCAGCGTGGCCGCGAGCCGCACCTGGACGCCGGTGCTGGACTCGTGGGTGCCCCTCGCGGCGCCCGTTGCCGGCGGGCTCGTCGGCCTGCTGTCCGGTACCTATCCTTCGCTGCGCGCGGCGGCGCTGCAGCCCGTCGAGGCGCTGCGCGCCGGAACCTGACCCCTACGAACAAAGGAACGAACGAAGCCATGACCCCTAAACCCATTCGCCGAGTCGGCCGCTGGGCGGCCCTCCTCATCCTGGCCGCATCCGCGTTGACGCTCGCTTCCTGCGGCGGTGACGAGGCGGCCGCTCCTCGCGGCTCGGTCGAGGATGAGCTCGGGTTCGACCAGGCGGGAATCGCGGAGCGCCAGAGCCGTGTCGAGGCCGCCATCAGTGACTGCATGAGGGCGCAGGGCTTCGACTACGTGCCGATCGACCCGCTGGCGCAGCGGGCGGCGATCACCGGGTCGGCACGGCTCAGCGACGAGGACTTCCTCAACCAGTTCGGCTACGGGATCAGCACCCTCTACGGGCGCGGGGGCCCCCAGAGCGACCCCAACGAGAGGATCCGCGACACGCTGAGCTCGGCGGACCGCGCAGCCTACGAGCGCGCCCTGTGGGGGGAGAACGTGGGCGCCAACTTCGCGCAGGCGAACGACTCCGGCGACTTCACCCGCCTCGGCGCCTGTACCAAGAAGGGCACGGAGGAGGTCTTCGGAGGTGTCGAGACGCTCACGGGCCTGGTCGGCAAGCTCGACGAGCTCGACGAGCGGATCGTCCAGGACCAGCGGATGGTCCGCGCCATCGAGCAGTGGACGGCGTGCATGGCCGACGCCGGCTACAAGTTCGACGACCCCGAAGACATCGACGCAGACGTGCTGGAGCGCTTCCAGGAGATCGTCGGGTCCAACGTCGAGGCGGGGGCGACCGAGCCAGCCAACCCGGACGCGACCTTCGACCAGGACGCCCTCGCGGCGCTGCAGCGTGTGGAGGTGGAGACCGCGAAGGCCGACTTGGCATGCGAGACGAAGCACATCACGCCGGTCGAGGAGGTCGTGCGCCCGGAATACGAGAGGGCCTTCCGCGATGAGAACAAGGACCTGCTCACGCGAGTCCCCAAAGCGGCCGGGTGAGGTCGCTCGATCCTCGTCGATCAGCTTCCCATGCGCCACCGACACGGGGCGGAGCCGCACGCCCCGTGTCGGCCAGGAGGCCCGGAAGGACCGGGCACCCGGTGCGTTGTACTAGTCTCCGCCCCCCGGGCAGTTAGCTCAGCGGGAGAGCGCCCGCCTCACACGCGGGAGGTCACTGGTTCAATCCCAGTACTGCCCACTCGTGGCGAAAACTGACAATACGACTCCCGCACGCCTTCCGTCGCGCTGGCGTGCGCTCCTCGGCGGCATCCTCATCGGATTCGTGTGGGGCTCGTTCATGTGGCTCGTGCTCGCTCGCGATCGCGGCGCCGAGGTGTGGCTCTACCTCGCCATCTCGACGGCCATGATCGGTGGCGGCATCGGGGCCGTGTTCGGCGCATCCAGCGCACGCAAGCGGGGCGAGCGCATCTCTCCCCGCTTCCGACGGAAGGACCGGTAGCCGCCGCGACCGCCCGTACGGCGCCCGCCCCGCTCGACTGCTCCGCGCGGCGCGGGCTTCCGCGACGGGCTATTCTCGACGCCGGGATCCGGGCGAGCGCTTCGGCGAGGTCCCATTCGGTGAGTGACTGCGAACCAGGTCAGGTCCGAGAGGAAGCAGCCTTAAGTGGATCCACTCAGGTGCAATGGGGTTGCCTCGCCGAAGCGCTCGCCCGGGACCCGCTGACCTCCCACCCCAGATGACAGATCCCCCGAACGAGCCACGCGGCAGCCTCTACAACCGCTACCGCCCGATGCGTTTCGACGACCTCGTGGGTCAGGAACACGTCGCGCGGGCGCTCGGCAACGCCCTCGGCGCGGGTCGCCCCGCCCTCGGGTACCTGTTCTCGGGTCCCCGCGGAACGGGGAAGACCACGACCGCGCGCATCCTCGCCCGCTGTCTCAACTGCCTGAGCTCGCCCGTGCCGACCGCGACGCCGTGCCTCGAGTGCGACTCGTGCCGGCGGATCGGTCATCAGGACTGGCTCGACGTCGTCGAGGTCGACGCCGCCTCCAGCGCCCGCCGCATCGACGAGATGCGGGAGTGGCTCGAGACGGTGCGCTACGCGCCCGTCGTCTCGCGCTTTCGCGTCACGATCATGGACGAGGCGCACCAGATCCAGGAAGGGGCGGCCAGCGCGCTGCTCAAGACCCTGGAGGAGCCGCCGCCGCACCTGGTCGTCATCCTCTGCACGACCCACCCATGGGACATCCTCCCCACGATCAGGTCGCGTCTGCAGCATTACGCGTTGCGCAAGCCCGGCGTGGCGAACCTGGTGCGCGTGCTCGAGCGGGTCTCACGCGACGAGGGGTTCGAGACATCGGCGGAGGTGCTCGACCTGGTCGCGCGGGGGGCCGACGGCAGCTACCGCGACGCGCTCGGCCTGCTCGACCAGCTCTCCGCGTACGGGAGCGGCCGGGTCGAGGTCGGCGACGTGCTCGAGCTCTTCGGAGCCGTCGAGCGCGAGGAGATCTTCGAGCTCGCCGACCACATCGCAGCCGGTGACGCGGCGGGAGCGTTCGAGCAGCTCGAGTCCACCCTGGACCGCGGCGCCGATCCCGAGCAGCTCATCCGCGGGCTTGTGACGCACCTGCGCTACCTCTGCCTCCTCCAGCAGGGCGCGCATCCACGGGAGGACTGGGCGTACTCGCCGGAGGAGCTCGACCGGCTGCGCGCCCAGGCGAACCACCTCCCCCCGGCGCGGGTGGTGCGGGGACTGGATCTCATCGCGGACGCCCAGGTGCGGATCCGCCACGGGCAGGCCGACCCGCGCATCCAGATCGAGCTCGTCGCCGCCAAGCTCGCGCAGCCGGCGCTCGACGCCAGCGTGCAGTCGCTCGCCGGGCGCGTCGAGGCGCTCGAACGCGGCCGTCCCAACACGACGGCGGCGACGGTGGCCGCGACCGTCGCCGATGATGCCGCCACGGCTCACCCGTCGGCGCCGGCACCGCCGGACGAACCGGTTGTCGAGGAGACCGAGCCGGTGCCGCCGCCGCGGCCGAAGGAGCCGATCGCCGCCGACCTGGAGCACGTCGCGCGCGTGTGGCCCCAGGTCGTGGCGGAGCTCGAGCAGCAGCACGCAAGCGTCCACGGGTTCCTCCGCGACTCCGCGGTCACCGAGGTCGACGACGCGACCGTCGCGGTCGCCGTGAGCGGCGTCTTCGTACGCATCCTCGACCAGCCCGACGAGCGCGCGCTGGTCGAAGGGGCCCTCTCCCGCTTCGCCGGCCGCGACTTCGCGGTGCGCTTCGTCGAGACCGTCGGCGCCGGGCCCGCCGAGGTCGCCGATCCGGAGCCCACACTGGACCATGCGGCGCTCATGGAGGAGCTCAAGCGCACCTTCAACGCGACCGAGGAGGCAACCTGATGGCGCAGAACCCCGCGAAGATGATGCGGCAGATGCAGAAGCTGCAGGAAGACATGCAGCGGGCGCAGGAGGCGCTGGCGCAGGAGACCGTGAGCGCGGCGGCCGGCGGCGGAGCGGTGACCGTGACGGTCTCCGGGGCACTGGAGATCATGGACGTCCAGATCGACCCCGGGGCGCTCGAGGACGTCGAGCTGCTCCAGGACACGGTCGTCGCGGCGACCAACGAGGCGATGCGCAAGGCGCAGGAGCTCGCCAACAGCCGCCTCGGCTCGGTCGCGGGCGCCCTCGGCAACCTCGGCATCCCCGGCCTCTAGGTCTGTCGTCGTGGCGTCGGTGCTGCCCTCGTCGGTCGAACGGCTCGTGGCGGAGCTCGCCCGCCTGCCCGGCCTCGGCCCCCGGTCGGCCCAACGCCTCGCCTTCCATGTCATGAAGGCTCCGCCGGAGCGGGCCCATGCCCTCGCCGAAGCGCTGGTCGAGGTCAGGGACCGCCTCCGTCCGTGCAGCGAGTGCTTCGGGTTCGCGGAGGACGACCTCTGTCCGATCTGCGCCGACCCGCGGCGCGACTTGACGCTGCTCTGCGCGGTGGAGGAGCCGTCGGCGATCCTCCCGATCGAACGGACCCACGAGTACCGTGGCCGCTACCACGTGCTGGGCGGTGCGCTCTCACCGATCGACGGCGTCGACCCGGAGGACTTACGTTTCGACGAGCTCGTCGCCCGCGTCGAGCGTGACGGCGTGCAGGAGCTCGTGATCGCCACCAACCCGACGATGGCCGGGGAAGCCACAGCGCTGTTCCTCGCGGACCTCGTGCGCGGCCGTGTGCGGGTCACTCGCCTCGCGAGCGGGCTGCCCGTCGGAGCGGACCTCGAGCACGCGGACGAGCTGACGCTCGGCCGGGCATTCCTCGGCCGGAGGGAGATTTGATGAGCGGCGACCTCGACGAGCCGGTCGGCTACCTCGCCCTCCCCCGCGGGACTCCCGTGGTGACCAGCGACGGCGTCACCGTGGGGAAAGTGCACAAGGTGCAGCACCACGAGCGTGAGCGCATCTTCGACGGGCTGGTCGTACAGACCGACGACGGGAGGCGATTCGTCGACGCACCGGAGGTCGGGCACCTGACGCGACGCCAGGTGGATCTGCTGATCGACAGCACGGCGTTCGCCGCGTCCTCCGAGCCGCATGGGCTCATGGGCGCGCTCGACGGTGAGGTCCGCCGCGCCACCCGGCGTCTGCGCCGACGTCTCCCCGGCGGGTAACCGTGCCGCCGAACGGCCGAGGCGAGCACCTGATCCCGCTTCTGCCGGCGGCCGAGCCCGGGGGACCGGCCGCCGCCGCCGAGCCGCCGCCGCGTTCGGGCTCTGCGGGCGTGTCACGCTAGAATCGACCTGACCCTGCCCCGAGGAGGACCGCATCGGCCTGCGCGTGATGAAGTTCGGTGGAAGCTCGGTCGCCGACGCCGCGAAGATCAAGAACGTCGCCTGGCGGATCGCCGAGGCGAAGGAGGGTGGTGACGATGTCGTCGCCGTCGTCTCCGCCCGCGGCAAGACGACCGACGGCCTCACCGCCATGGCCAATGAGATCTCCGACCGCCCAGATCCGCGTGAGATGGACATGCTGCTCTCGACCGGAGAGCGCATCTCCTGCGCGTTGATGGCGATGGCGTTGCACGACCTCGGGCACGAGGCCATCTCGTTCACCGGCTCGCAGGCCGGCATCGTCACCGACACCGCGCACACCAAAGCCAAGATCGTGGAGATCAAGGCCGAGCGGCTGAAGAGCGCGCTCGCGGAGGATCACATCGTGCTCGTCGCGGGCTTCCAGGGCGTTTCGACCGAACGGGACGTCACCACCCTCGGGCGCGGCGGGAGCGACACCACGGCCGTGGCGCTCGCGGCGGCGCTCGACGCCGACGTCTGCGAGATCTACACCGACGTCACCGGTGTGTTCACCGCCGACCCACGGATCGTCCCCGATGCGCGCCGGCTCCCGCTCGTGAGCCACGAGGAGATGCTCGAGGCCGCCGCGAGCGGGTCGAAGGTGCTCGCGCTACGGTCCGTCGAGTTCGCCCGCAACCACAACGTGCCCGTGCACGTCCGATCGTCGTTCGTGCCCGACGAGGGGACCTGGATCACCGAGGAGACACCCGATATGGAGAAGGCCATCGTGTCCGCCATCGCCCACAAGAGCGACGAGGCCAAGGTCACGCTCGCCGGGGTCGCCGACCGCCCGGGAGTCGCCGGCACGATCTTCACGGCGCTCGCCGACGCGATGATCAACGTCGACACGATCATCCAGAACGTCAGCCACCAGGGGCACACCGACGTGTCGTTCACCGTTCCCCTCGCCGAGCTGCGCAAGACGGAGGAGGTTGTGAGAGGGCTCCGTTCGACGCTTGACTACGCCGAGCTCATGACCGACGATCAGATCGGCAAGGTCACGCTCGTGGGCGCCGGGATGAAGTCCGAGCCGGGTGTCGCGGCCAAGATGTTCCGCGTCCTGTCGGCCGAGGGCATCAACATCCAGATGATCGACACGTCCACCATCCGCATCACGGTGGTCATCGACCGCCGCGAGGTGGAGCGGGCGGTGCGTGCGCTGCACGAGGCGTTCGACCTGGGCAGCGAGGCCGAGCGGAGGGTCCATGTTTAAGGTCGCGGTGGTCGGCGCCACCGGCGCGGTCGGCGGAACCATGCTGCGGGTGCTCGAGGAGCGTGGCTTCCCCGTCAGCGAGCTCCGCCCGCTGGCATCGTCGCGCAGCACGGGACGGCAGCTCGACTACCTCGGCCGGCCGGTCTATGTGGAGACCCTGACGGAGGACGCCTTCGAGGGGATCGACATCGCGCTGTTCTCCGCCGGCGGTGACCGGTCGCGTACCTTCGCGCCGGCGGCGGTGGAGGCGGGCGCCGTCGTGATCGACAACTCGTCGGCCTTCCGGCTCGACGCGAATGTGCCGCTCGTCGTGCCCGAGGTCAACGAGTCGGACCTCGAGGGCCACAGCGGGATCATCGCGAATCCCAACTGCGTTGCGGCGCCCCTCGTCGTCGCGTTGAAGCCGATCGCCGACGCGGTCGGGTTGGAACGGGTCGTCGTCTCGAGCTACCAGTCGGTGAGCGGAACGGGAAGCGCCGCGATTGCGGAGCTCCTCGCCGAGACCCGCGGCCATCTCGAGGGCAACGAGCCCGAACCGTCGGTCTACCCCCACCCGATCGCCTTCAACGTGCTGCCCCACATCGACACGTTCGACGAGTCGGGCTACACCGGGGAGGAGCGCAAGGTCGCCGCGGAGACCCGGAAGATGCTCGGCATCCCGGACCTTGCGGTGAGCGCGACCTGCGTCAGGGTCCCCGTCGTCCAGTCGCACTCGGCGGCGGTACACATCGAGACGTCTGAGAAGATCAGCGCTCAGCACG
>CAYTRV010000043.1:0-15741 GCA_964440285.1 uncultured Bifidobacteriaceae bacterium | reverse complement strand
ATCGAGATCGAGGATTAGCCGGCACGCTCCCCGACGTCGGACCGTCCGATGAACGGTCAGGTCACCATCGCGCTCGACGGGATGGGAGGAGATCGCGCGCCGGCCGAGCCTGTCCGCGGCGCGATCAGCGCAGCCGCTGACGGCGTGCGGGTGCTGATCGTCGGCGACCGCCGCACGCTGGAGGCCGAGCTCGCTCGTCAGGGGGGCACGCCCACCGGTATCGAGGTCGTGCATGCGCCCGACAAGGTCGGCTCCGACGAGGACGGGGCGAAAGCGGTCCGGGCCAAGCCCGAGTCCTCGCTGGTCGTCGCATGCAAGCTCGTCGCCTACGGAGCCGCCCAGGCAGTCATGTCGGCGGGGAACACAGGCGCCATGCTCACCGCCGCGACGCTCCACATCCACCGGCTCCCGGGCGTGATCCGGCCGGGCATCGCCGTCGTGCTGCCGAGCGCCGGCGGACCGGTCGTGCTGATCGACGCCGGGGCCAACGCGGAGAGCCGCCCCGAGTATCTCCAGCAGTTCGCCGTCATGGGACGGCTGCTCGCGCGCGAGGTCCTGCTCATCCCGGAGCCGCGGGTCGGGCTGCTGTCCATCGGCGAGGAGGAGGGCAAGGGCACCCAGATGGTGCAGGAGGCCTACGACGGGCTGGTGGGAAGCGAGGGGTTCGTCGGCAACTGCGAGGGCCGCGACATCCCGCAGGGCACCGTGGACGTCGTCGTGACCGACGGGTTCACCGGTAACGTCGCCTTGAAGCTCTACGAAGGGGCCGGCGCCGTCATGTTCCGTGAGATCCGCGACGCGCTGCGCTCCTCGGGCCGCGGGCGGATGGGCGGCCTGCTCGCCCGGTCCGCGCTCAAGCAGCTGCGCGCGAAGTTCGATGCCGACGAGTACGGGGGCGCCTACCTCCTCGGGGTCCGCGGACTCGTCGTGATCGGGCACGGCAACGCGAGCGGGTACGCGATCGCCAACGCCATCCGGATGAGCGCCCGCGGCGTCCGGCAGGACCTCACCGGACGGGTCGAAGCCGGTCTGCTGCCAGGCCCGTAAACCGCAACCACGCACCATGACGCGTCCGCGTCCGTTGGTAGCGTCCTGCGCGACGGTCAGTGAACGGCCCCGAAGGGAGACGAGTGGACCGAGAGACAGCGTTCGATCAGGTGAAGGGGATCATCGTCGAGCAGCTCGGCGCGAGCCCCGACGAGGTGCGCGAGGAGGCGTCCTTCCAGGAGGATCTGAACGCCGACTCGCTCGACCTCGTCGAGCTGATCATGAGTATGGAAGACAAGTTCGGCGTCAAGATCCCGGACGAGGACGCGGAGAAGATCCTCACCGTCAGCGACGCCGTCGACTACGTCGTCGAAAACGCCGGAGGCTGAGCGCCGACGACCCGTCCACCGACCAGCTCGCCCAATGGCCTTCCGGATCTGGCATTGCTCCTCACCGCTGCGCGGCGCGCGGAGACGCTCGCCCATCGCTCGTGGGCACCGACGCGCGCGCGGTCATACGAGCGGCTGGAGTTCCTCGGCGACGTGGTGCTCGAGCTCGTCGTGACCGCCGAGCTCCTCGCCAGGCACCCGCAGGCCTCCGAGGGGGACCTCGCCTGGATGCGCCAGCAGATCGTGGGTCGTGAGGCCTGCGCGCTCGCCGCACGGGAGCTCGGGCTTCCCGAGCAGTTCGTCGACGCCGCACCGTCCCGACACCGTGCAACCGCCCGCGACATGTCCGCCCAGGTCAGCGTCCAGGCGGCCCTCGTCGAGGCGCTGATCGGCGCCTGCTGGACCGACCTCGGCTACGAGCGGACGGCCCCGGCCGTCCTCGCCGCATTCGCCGGGGTCATCGACGGCGCCGCCCTCGGCCGGCGCGACGCGAAGACCGCGCTGCAGGAGCTCGCGGCCCGCGACCGCCTCGAGGTGCGCTACGAACTGGTCAACCGTGAGGGGCCACCGCACGCGCGCGTGTTCACGACGCGCGTCTACGTGGGCGCCGGCGAGGAAGGACAGGGCACGGGCAGCTCGAAGCAGGCATCAGAGCAGGCCGCCGCCGCGGCCGCGCTCGAGGTTCGTGCGAAGGGCGCTCAATGCTGAGGCGTGTGTGCATCAAAGGATTCAAGTCGTTCGCGGGCGAGGTGACGCTCGATCTCGGACCCGGTCTGAACGTCATCGTCGGTCCGAACGGGTCCGGCAAGAGCAACTTCGCCGAGGCGATCACGTGGGCGCTGGGCGAGCAGCGGGCCGGCAGGCTCCGCGCGCCCGGCATGGCCGACGTGCTCTACCAGGGAACCGGGGCCCAGCCGCCGGCGGGGTTGGCCGAGGTCGCGCTCCAGTTCGATGGCGGCGCGGCTGGGGCCGGGCCGGCGGAGGTGGAGGTCGGCCGGCGCCTCACGCGGGCCGGCGACTCCGACTACCGGGTCAACGGGGCCTCATGTCGTCTGCTCGACCTGCAGGAGACCCTGTCCGCCCGCGGGCTCGGCGCCGAGTCGCTCGCCATCATCCGCCAAGGGCAGGTGGAGGCGCTCGCGACCAGCCGTCCGGCTGAGCGTCGCGCCATGCTCGACGAGGCCGCGGGTGTCGGCGTGGCGAAGCGCCGGCGCCGGCGGGCGGAGCAGAAGCTGGCGCGCGTCGCCGAGAAGCTCGACCGCGCCCGCGACCTGGCGACCGAGCTCTCGTCGCGCGCACGGGCACTCGAACGCCAGGCCCGCGCGGCCGAGCGCGCAGCGGCGCTCGAGGGCGAGATCGCCGAGCTGCGCGAGAGCGAGCGGGCCGCGCGCGCGCTCGCCGCGGCTGAAGCGACGACGACCGCGCAGGCCGTCCACGACGTTGAACGGGAGGCGGACACCGCAGCGCAAGGCACCCTCGAGCGGGCGCGGGAGCGTCGGACCGCCGAGACCGAAGCCCGCGGGGCGGCGGTGACCACCCTCGAGCGGGCAGAGGCGCTCGCCGCGACGCTTCGTGCCGCGGCGGACCGCGTCGGTGGCCGGGCGGAGCTCGCCCAGGAGCGGCTCGCGGAGCTGGAGTCGCGTCAGGAGCGGTTGGGCCGGGCGCGGGCCGACGCCGCCCGGCGGCTTCTCGAGCTCGAGGAGCAGGAGGCCGCGCTCGGCAGCGAGCTCGCGGATGCGTCGGCGGCGCTCGCGGCTGCGCAGGCCGCGGCGCGAACGGCGGAGGAAGTCGAGATCGCCCTTCGTGGCACTGAGATCGAGGCGTCCGAGGCGGTGCGACGCGCCGGCGCCGAGCTCGCCGCGTGCGAGGGCACCGTCGTCGATGCCGACCGGCGGGCCGCAGCCGCTCAGGGAGCGATCGATCGTTCCGCGGCCACCTTGGCCGAGATGCGAGCGGACGCGCCCGAATCGCTCGAGCGGGCCGAGTTCCGGTTCGAGATCGCGGAGCGCCGCATCGAGCGTGACCGCGTCCGGCTCGCCGAGGCGACGGCCCGGGTCGAGGACGGCACCGTTGAGCTCCGCGCGGCCGAGCAGCGCCAACGCGAGGCGGCGGCCGAGGTCCGGCGACTCGCCCCGGAGGGCGACGACGCGGTGCGCGGCGCCCTCGGTGACGGCCTCGAGGTGGAGCCGGGCTTGGAGCGCGCCGTGGCCGGAGCGCTCGGAGCCTTCGTCGACGCCCAAGTCGCGGCCGACCTGCGCGAGGCTCGCTCGAGCATCGACGGCGGCGCGAGCGCGGTCGTCGTCCCGGCCCCCGTCCGCGCCACGGCGACACCGCCGGCTGGCGCGCGACCCCTGCGAGACGCGATCGTTTCCTGTGCCGCGCCGATGCGCGCCCACGTCGAGCGCCTCCTGACGGATGCCTGGCTGGTGGATGAGCTCGAGCGGGTTCCGCAGGGGCACACGGGCATCTTCGTGAACGCCCACGGGGTGGTGTTCCGGCCCGCGGACGGGACCGTGTCGTCGACGCGCGCGGCATGGGCCCGCAAGGCGCTGCATCGGCGAGCCGAGGAGGCGCAGGACGAGGCCGCTGAACATGTCACCGGTCTCGTGCCTCGCGTCGCCGAGGCGACGGCCGACAGGGAGGGGATCCGGCGCCGCTTGCTCGCAAGCGAGCGTGCCGCCGCGCGCGTGGCCGAGCGTCTGGCCGCCGAACGCGCCCAGGCTGCGGCCCGGGCGGAACGGCTCGAGCGGATCGGCGCGGACTTCGCCGAGGCCGAGCGGCTGAAGCGTGACGCCGCCGACGCCGCCGAGGCCGCCCGTGGCCGAGTGGCGGCGCTCGCCGCCGAGCTCGACACGGCACAGGAAGCGGTTGTGGCCGCGCGTGAAGGCGCGCACACGGGTGCCGCGAACCTCGAGCGCCGGCGGACCGCCCTCCGCAACGCCCGCAGCGAATCCGCCGCCGTCGACGCGCGGGCCGCGGGCATCCAGGCGCAGGCCGCCGCCGCCCGGGCGCTGATCGGGGCCGCCGAGACCCTCCCGCATGATCTCGCGCTCGTCGCTCGCGCGGCCGTCGCGCTCAACGCCGCCGCAGAGCGCCTGATCCCGCACGCCGCAGCGGCGGGTGATGCAGTCGGCGCGTCCCGCACGGCGTTCACGAGCGTCGAGGAACGCCTCTCGGACGCGCTGCGTGCGGTTGAGGCGGCGGAGGCCGAGGCGAACTCGCAGCGCGAGCGGCTGCACCACGCCGAGGTCGAGCTTCGCCTCGCGGAAGAACGGGCTGCCGAAGCCGGTCCACCGCCCGACGAGGCGCCCGCAGAGCGGCTCGATCCGGATGAGCTCGCCGCGCGGCTCGCCGACCTGGAGCGCCGCCGCATCGGCATCGGCGCGGTCAACGAGCTTGCCGCGCAGGAGCGCGAAGAGCTCGCCGAGCGGGAGGCCCATATCGCCGAACAGGTCAAGGACCTCGACGACAGCGGCAGTGCGCTGCGCGGTCATCTCGGGGAGCTCGACGCGGCGGTGGGCGAGGGCTTCGAGGCCATCTTCCAGGCCGTCTCCGATCGGTTCGCAGAGGTGGTCGAGCTCCTGTTCCCCGGCGGCGTGGGGCGGCTCCGCCTCGTCGAGCCGGACGAGGAAGGCGGCGACGAGGGGGTCGAGGTCGAGGTGATCCCGGCCGGAAAGCGCCCCAGGGCAATGTCGCTGATGTCCGGTGGGGAGCGGTCGCTGATCGCGATGGGCTTCTGCCTGGCGTTGGCGATGGCCCGCCCGGCGCCGTTCTACCTGCTCGACGAGGTGGAGGCGGCGCTCGACGACGCGAACCTGCGGCGGTTCCTCGCGGTCGTACGGCGGCTCTCCGACGACACGCAGTTCCTCGTCATCACCCACCAGCAGCCCACCGTCGAGGTCGCGGACACCCTGTTCGGCGTCACGATGGGCCAGGACGGCGTCAGCCAGGTGCTCTCACGCCGCCTCGCCCAGTCGGTCGAAGGTCCGGCACGCCCGTACGTGCGGCGCCAGCTTCGACTCGTCAACTCGTGAACATGGTCCCATCGACGCCGAACTGATTCCCTGGGCCGAGCTCTTCGAGCTCCCGATTCCCGCTGACGAGCCCGTCGACGAGGAGGAGCCCCGCCGCCGCGGGATGTTCCGGCGGCTGCGTGACAAGCTCGGCGCGCCGCAGCAGGCGATCTCGCCCCAGCTCGCGGCGATCTACGCGCCCAAGCTGGTGACCGAGGACACCTGGGGCGAGCTCGAGGAGGCCCTCATCCTCGCCGACTGCGGCATGGAGGCCACCGACGCCCTCATCACCCATCTGAGGGGCGAGGCCCGGGAGGGACGCGTCACAAGCGGTGAGACGCTCGCGCAGGCGCTGTGGCGCGAGGTGGCCCGGCAGATGGCGCCCGAACCCGCTCGGATTCCGCTCGGCGGCGAGCCGACGGTCATCCTGGTCATCGGGGTCAACGGGAGCGGGAAGACCACCACGATCGGGAAGCTCGCCCATCGGCTCACGTCGCTGGGACAGAGCGTGGTGATCGGCGCGGGCGACACGTTCCGGGCGGCCGCGATCGACCAGCTCGCGGTGTGGGCGGAACGGGCCGGCGCGCAGCTCGTGCGGCAGGGGCCCGGCGCCGACCCGGGCGCCGTCACCTACGACGCGATCGCAGCCGGGAAGGCCCGCGGAGCGGACGTCGTGCTGGTCGACACGGCGGGGCGGCTGCAAACCCAGAAGAACCTCATGGAGGAGCTCCGGAAGGTCGCGTCGGTCGCGGGGAAGCTCGACCCGGAGGCGCCCCACGAGACGCTGCTCGTGCTCGATGCGACCACCGGTCAGAACGGCATCAGCCAGGCCCGATTGTTCAACGAGGCGGCGCCGCTCACCGGGGTGGCGCTCACCAAGCTCGACGGGATCGCGAAGGGTGGCATCGTCCTCGCGATCCGGCATCAGCTCGGCGTGCCGGTCAAGCTCGTCGGGGTGGGGGAGTCGCTCGAGGACCTGCAGCCGTTCGACGCCGAGGGCTTCGCCCGGGCGATCTTCGCTCCCGCCGAGGGCTCGTGATTCGAGCCGCGCTGGCGGACCATCGGCCGAGCGCGCTGACGCCGGCGTGGACAGGCGGGACCCTGACGATCACGGGTCTCGCTGCTGAGAGGACGGGCGCGGCCACCGGCAGGCGCCGAGCCTCGAATGGATGCGGAGGGATCGATGTCTGGTCCGCCTCAGCTACGATTTCGTCATGTCCGAGGATGTCGTTGCAGAGGCGGTGAACGAGGCGCTCGACACGCTGCCACCTGAGATCGCGGGACGCATCGACAACGTCTCGGTGGAGATCGCGGACGAGGTGCCCGGCCACCCCGGCATCCTCGGCCTCTATCACGGCGTGCCACAACCCCGGGGCAGCGGGTACGTCCTCGTGCTGCCGGATCGAATCACCATCTTCAGGCGACCGCTCGAGCGGCTGTTCGGCCACGATCCGGCGCTGCTTCGGGCGGAGACGATCCACACCGTTCACCACGAGTTCGCGCATCACTTCGGGATCTCGGACGACCGGCTCCGGGAGATCGGGCGCTACTGACCCACCGGGTGCCAGGAGACAGTGCCAGACGGAGGCCGCACTCCGCGAGAGCACGCTTCAACTTGTACCGCCATTGGAGTGCAACCCCACTCCCTCGGAGGGCGTCTTGAAGGACACTTGAGTCGATCGGCACAGGTTCGCGGGAGGCTCGCTCAGCGGGGCTGAGACGCCTTGCCTGCGTCGTCCCGACGCACACCACGGTCACGGTCACAGCGGGCCAAACTCGGCGATCCACACGGCGGTGGCGGAACGGAGCTCAAACTGGTACCGCAATTGGTGCGGCTCCGGTCGGTGAGTGGGCTTCCATCTGTGGCGACGGTCGCGCACGAAGATCTCGCCGTATTCCGCTCCGCTCAGGCCACCGAGTGCCATCTGATCAACGGTCGGGTGGTAGCCGAGCGGCAGCGTGATGAGCATCCGCCCACCGTTGGGTTGCAGCAGCGACCGGAGGTGATGGATGGCCCGGACCGGCTTGTCGAGATCGCGCTCGGGCTCATCCCACCCGACATGTTCGATCGTCGAGATCGCCACCACGAAGTCGAACGGGCGGTCCGTCGCGATGTCGAGGACGTCGAGGTTCTCGACCCCTGACGCACGCTCGTACCTGTCGACGACGCGATGATGCACATCCCGGTAGTGGGAGAGCACATTCCCGACTTCCAGGCCGAACCCCGAGGGCTCGAACGCGTCAACGAACCGCATGGCGACGGGGAGTTCGATCGCGCGCTCAGTCAACCATGTGCGGCTGTACCGATGATGGAAGACCGAGTACCGCTCACCACGGAAGTCGAAGCTTTCAGGCGCCTCGGTGAGCCGTCGACATGCGTACCGGGCGTGCTGGAATCCACGTCGCCCGAGACTCAGTAGGAGGCCGCCGACCCCAAAGTCACCGATGTACCCCCGCAGGCGCGACAACTTGATCAACGCAGCAACGCTATAGGCGAAGTCGGCGGCCCACGGCGAGGCCTGATCGTGACCGACCGCACGGGGTCTCGGAGAGGGGCTTGTACACTCCGGGGCCGCGATGTTCGAGAACCTTTCCGACAAGCTCCAGAGCGTCTTCTCCGGGCTGCGCGGTCGCGGCAAGCTCAGCGAGGCCGACATCGACAAGGCGATGCGGGCGATCCGGCTGTCGCTCCTCGAGGCGGACGTCAGCCTCCCGGTCGTCAAGCAGCTCACCGACGCCATCAAGGCCCGCGCGACGGGGAGCGAGGTCATGTCCTCGCTGACGCCCGATCAGCAGGTCATCAAGATCGTCGACGAGGAGCTCGCGACGCTCATGGGGGGCACCGCCGCGCGGCTGCCGTTCGCATCGAAGCCCCCGACGATCATCCTGATGGCGGGCCTCCAGGGCTCCGGCAAGACGACGTTCTGCGCGAAGCTCGCCAGTCACCTGAGAACCGAGGGTCGCGCGCCGCTGCTCGTCGCCTGCGACCTGCAGCGCCCCGCGGCCATCGACCAGCTCGAGGTGCTCGGCGGCCAGATCGGCGTACCGGTCTATCGTGAGGATTCGAAGGATCCCGTGGCCGTCGCTCGCAACGGGGTGCGTGAGGCCAAGCGCCTCGCCCGTGACGTCGTCATCGTCGACACGGCCGGTCGCCTCACCGTTGACGAGGAGATGATGGATCAGCTCATCGCGGTCAAGGTCGCGGTGGAGCCGACCGCCGTGGTGCTCGCCCTCGACGCGATGACGGGGCAGACCGCGGTGGAGGTCGCCCAGGCGTTCCAGACGGCGGTGCAATTCGACGGGGTGGTGCTCACCAAGCTCGACGGTGACGCTCGCGGCGGCGCCGCCCTCTCGGTTCGCGCCGTGACCGGCAAGCCGATCCTGTACGTCGGGACGGGGGAGAAGGTCGATGCGCTCGAGCCGTTCCACCCGGAACGGATGGCGCAACGCATCCTGGGGATGGGCGACGTGCTCAGCCTCATCGAGCGGGCCGAGCAGACGATCGACCAGGACGCCGCCGAGAAGCTGGGGAAACGCCTGCGTGGCGGCGAGTTCACGCTCGACGACATGCTCGACCAGATCCACCAGATACGCAAGATGGGGCCGATTGCGGGTATCCTTGGGATGATCCCCGGGTTCCGGCAGGCCGCGAAGCTCAAGGACGCCGACCTCGACGAGCGGCAGCTCGACCGTGTGGAGGCGATCATCCTGGGCATGACACCGACTGAACGGCGCAAGCCGGACATCATCAATGGGAGCCGGCGGAAGCGAATCGCCGCCGGCAGCGGCACCAAGGTCCAGGACGTGAACCAGCTCCTGGTGCAGTTCAAGCAGATGAAGAAGATGATGCGGCAGATCGGCAAGGGTGGCCGGCCGCAGCTGTTCGGTACCTGATCTCTCCAAGGAGCAACGTGGTCAAGATCCGCCTCGCCCGTGTGGGCAGCAAGAAGAATGCGATCTACCGAGTCGTCGTCGCCGATGCCCGCTCGCCGCGGGACGGACGCAACATCGAGACGGTCGGGCGCTACAACCCTCAGACCGAGCCGTCGCTGGTCGAACTGGACCTCGCGAAGGTCCACGACTGGATCGGCAAGGGCGCGCAGCCGAGCGCCGCGGTCGCGAAGCTCATCAAGATCGTCGAGAAGCGGGCGGCGGCGGCGGCCTGATGCCCGACCAGGCGGCACTCGAGGAGATGATCGCCGTGCTGGCGCGGGGCCTCGTGGAGACCCCCGACGAGGTGCGCGTCAGGTCCCGCGAGGATCGCGACCGGATGGTGTTCGAGCTGATCGTCCCCGACGGTCAGCGCGGCCAGGTCATCGGACGTGGCGGACGGATCGCCCATGCGCTGCGCACCGTGACCCAAGCCGCAGGGCGCTCACAGGGCATCCGCGCGGCGCTCGACATCGTCGATTAGGACGGTCGCGGCGTACCATGCCCGTCGACCGCCTGGTCGTGATCGGGCGCCTCGGACGGCCCCATGGTGTGGGGGGGGAGATCCGGGCGCACCCCACCGGCTCCACTCTCGGCGGTCTACGGCCGGGAGATCGCGTGCTGCTCGTCGGGCCTGCCGGATCGACGCACCGCGAGCTCGGCGTCGAGGAGGTCCGTGCCATGTCCGGTTCGCTGCTCGTCCGGTTCGCCGGCATTGGCACGCGCGAGGCGGCTGCGGAGCTGACCGGCTCCACGATTCGGGTGCCGCCGGAGCGCCTCGCACCGCTCGCCGAACCCGATGAGTTCTACGTCACGGACCTCATCGGCTGCGTCGTCGCGACCGGCTCCGTCGAGATCGGCTCGGTCGTCGACGTGTACGAGGGGAGCGCGAACGACTCGCTCGTCGTTCGCGCCGCCGATGGTGTGGAGACGCTGATCCCGTTCACCCGCGACGCCCTCGAGGAGCTCGACGTGCCGGGTCGGCGCATCCGCATCCGTGACGGTCTCCTGCCGCGCTCGGGGGATGAATGAGGATCGACGTGTTCACCCTGTTCCCGGAGTGGTTCGACTGGATGCGACGGCCGCGTCACCTGGCCCAGGCCGGTGCGGAGGCCGGGCTCGAGATCCGCTGCTTTTCGTTCCGCGACACCTCGCCCCTGGCGAACGCGCAGGTGGACGATGCGCCGTACGGGGGCGGTCCGGGCATGGTGATCCGCGTCGATGTCATCGCGGAAGCCTTCGAGGCCGTCTACGGCGACCCCGCCGAGACCGTGCGCGACACCCGCCACGTGGCCGTCCTCACCCCCCGCGGCCGCCAGTTCTCCGACCCGGTCGCCCGGGAGCTCGCGGAGCTGCAGGATCTCGTCCTGCTGTGCGGCCGCTACGAGGGGTTCGACGAACGGGTGCACACCCACCTCGCAGGCGACGCGCTGTGCCTCGGACCGTTCGTGCTCGCGGGCGGGGAAGTGGCCGCGATGGCCGTCATCGACGCCGTTGCCCGCCGCCTTCCCGGCGCCCTGGGGAACCCCGACAGCCTCGAGCGCGAGTCGTTCTCGCAGGCTCTGGGCGGTCGGGTGGAGCACCCCCACTACACGCGACCGGTCGAGTACCGGGGATGGGCGGTGCCCGAGGTCCTGCGCTCCGGCGACCACGGGGCGATCGAACGCTGGCGTCAGGAACAGCTCGGACCCTACCGCGCGTAGGGCACAGATCGCGTTCTGCTGCCGCCCCCAGGTGGTACGATGCCCGCTGCTTCGTCGTCGGACCCCCGGAGGAACCGCGTGAGCTTGATCGAGACCCTTGAGCGGATGCAGCTCAGAGACGACGTCCCGGACTTCAAGGCAGGCGACACCGTCAAGGTGCATTTCCGCGTCATCGAGGGGCAGCGCCAGCGAGTTCAGGTGTTCGAGGGCATCGTGATCAAGCGTCAGGGCTCGACCTCGCGCGAGACGTTCACCGTCCGCAAGCAGAGCTTCGGCGTCGGAGTCGAGCGGACATTTCCGGTGCACTCCCCGAAGATCGAGCGGATCGAGCGCGTCACAGAGGGTGACGTCCGCCGCGCCAAGCTGTACTACCTGCGCGGCAAGGTCGGCAAGAAGGCCCGCGTGCGCGAGAAGCAGCGGTAGCACTCGTGGCAGCGACTCGCGCGACGGCCGCGAGTCGGCGGCGTTTTCGCACCGCTTCGTTGTTCCGGTTCGACCGCTCCCTGGGCGTTCGCGTCGTCGCCGGGGCGGATGAGGCCGGGCGGGGATGCCTCGCGGGACCCCTCGTCGCCGCGGCGGTCGCGTTCGACCTCGAGGCGATCGGCCGGAATGCCCGGCGCGACTTGGAGGGCCTCGACGACTCCAAGCGGGTGACGCAAGCGCGTCGTGAGGCGCTCGCCCTGGCGATCCTCCGCCACGCGCGGCAGGTGGTCGTGGTTTCGGCATGCGCGCCCTCGGTCGATCGGAATGGCCTGCACCGCTCCAACCTGCGCCTGCTGGCCGAGTGCCTGGCCGCGATCGATCCCCGCCCCGAGGCGTGCATCGTCGACGGATTCCGACTCCCCGATCCGGCGCCCGAGCACCGGGCGGTCATCGACGGCGACGCGACATCCGCCGCCGTGGCCGCAGCGTCCGTGATCGCGAAGACCACCCGCGATCGGCTCATGGCGGGACCGGTCCACACCACCTGGCCGGCGTTCGGTTTCGAACGCCACGTGGGGTATGCGACGCCGGAGCATCAAGATGCGCTGCGGGCGGCCGGCCTCAGTCCCCTTCACCGCCGATCGTTCCGGTCCGGCGCATACCCTGACCTGCGGTTGTTCGATGTCGGACCGCCGGTGCCGGACGGCGCGTCGAACGCGTCGGCCAGATGACGGATCCGACTCCGACGACCGCCGGTGTCGACGCCGATGACGTCGAATCGCGCCCATGCCCTGCAGAGCTCGGGACGACACGCGAGGAAGGCGCTCGCGGCGCGGACGAGCCTCATCCGCTGCGCTGAAGTCACCGGCTCGTCGAGCGCGGCGCGGTCCCCGCGCGTCTTGACCTCGACGAATGCGACCACCCCGCCGCGCAGGGCCACCAAGTCAAGCTCGCCGCCCGCGCCGCGCCAGTTGCGGGCGATGATTCTCCACCCCCGCCGGACGAGGTAGCGCCCGGCGAGGGTCTCTCCAAGAGGTCCACTCGACATGTGGGGGATGCTCGGGCACGGATGCGTTACCGAGCAAGACGCAGGCGTGTCGATTCGCACCCAACTTCGTGTCGAGTGTGTGCCGGGGCGAACCGTTTCGACAGTTGGCACGGTCCCGTGCGTGGATTGACACGATGCGCGTGAGCGCCGTGTCACCCGCGGCTGCAACCGTAGGCGGCGTGGTCGCGCACCTCGTCAGCCCCGCCCTCCTCGGCCTCGCCGCAGCCACGGTGCAGGTCGAGGCGGATCTTCGCCCGGGTCTCCCCGCGTTCGCCGTGGTCGGCCTCCCCGACACCGCCGTGCAGGAGGCACGCGAGCGGGTGCGCTCCGGAATCGCCAACCAGGCATACGGCCTCCCCAGGGGCCGGATCGTGGTGAACCTCGCTCCCGCCGACCTGAGGAAGGCCGGCCCCCAGTACGACCTTCCCATCGCATTGTCGCTCCTCGCCGCCACCAGACAACTCGACGTCCGCGCGCTCGCCGGCGTCGGCGCGGTCGGGGAGCTCGCCCTCGACGGATCGCTCCGGCCGGTCGCCGGGATGCTCGCAATGGCCGAGCATGCGGCCCGTTGCGGATGGCGGCGGCTCGTGGTTCCGGCCGCGAACGCGGGCGAGGCCGCGCTCGTGCGGGGCGTCGACATCGTCCCGGTCAATGGGCTGCGTCACGCCGTCGACACCCTCGAGGGGCGGGAGGCCGTCATGGCGCCGACGGTCGACCCGCAAGCGCTGCTCGCCGCGAGCTCGCAGACGGGAGCACCCGACCTGGCCGAGGTGCGCGGCCAACTCGTGGCCCGGCGGGCGTTGGAGGTCGCCGCCGCGGGCGGCCACAGCCTGCTGATGATCGGTCCTCCCGGGGCGGGGAAGACGATGCTCGCGCGGCGGCTCCCGTCGATCCTGCCGCCCCTGGACGTCGACGAGGCGATCACGCTGACGAGGATCCACTCGGTCGCCGGTCTCCTGCCGCACGGCCAGGCCATGGTCGCGCACCGGCCATTCCGTGCGCCTCACCACACGATCTCGTCGGTGGGACTCGTCGGAGGTGGGCGCACCCCGCAGCCGGGTGAGGTCACCCTGGCGCACCTCGGCGTGCTGTTCCTCGACGAGGTGCCCGCGTTCGCTCCGGCGGCGCTCGACGCGCTTCGCCAGCCGCTCGAGGAGGGGTGCATCGACGTCACCCGCGGCATGGTCACCGCCCGTTTCCCCGCGCGGCCGCTGCTGATCTGCGCGGGCAACCCGTGCCCATGCGGGTTCGACGGAGACCCCCGCCGACGATGCACGTGCCCGCCGGGACGGCAGGAGGCGTACCGATCCCGCATCTCCGGTCCGGTCGCCGACCGGCTCGACCTTCAGATCGACGTCCCGCGGCTCGACTCCGACGACATCGTGGGGACGGCCGTCGCCTCGGAGGCGACGAGCGCCGTCCGCGCACGCGTCCAGGGCGCCCGGACACATGCGAGGGAGCGCGGACAGCAGGGCATCAATGCGGACCTGACCCCGACGCAGGTCCGGGAGGCGTGCATGCTCGACGGCGAGGCGCGGTCGCTGCTCGCCCGCGCGATCGACCGGCACGGGCTGTCGGCCCGCGCCCACGACCGCCTGCTGCGGGTCGCACGCACGATCGCCGATCTGGCCGCGGCGGACCGGGTCGGCTCAGAGCATCTCGCGGAGGCCCTCCAGTACCGCACCTCGGGACTGCTGAGGGCCGAATGAGCTGGCAGCTCGGCCTGGCCAGGCTGGCGGCCCTGGTCGGGCGGGACCTGCAGCGTGCCGCGCGCCACGCGGGAGGCGGGGAACGCTTGTGGAGGGCGGGACCCACAACCCTGGAGCGACTTCTGAAGCTCGATGTCGAAACGCTGGCGAGCGTCCGGTCGTGGCGTCGCACCTTCGACCCGGCGGCTGAGATCGCCGCGCTCCGGGTGACCGGCATCCGTTGGGTCCCGATCGGCGACGGCGACTATCCGGCGGCGCTTGCCGAGATCCCTGACCCGCCGTTCGGGCTGTTCAGCTGTGGTGCGCCGCTCGATGCGACGACGGTGAGCGGCGGTCCGAACGTCGCGATCGTCGGAAGCCGGCGGGCAACCGCCGCCGGCCTCAGATTCGCCCGAGGGCTCGCCGGCGACCTCGCCGACCGCGGAGCGCTCGTCGTGAGCGGCCTGGCCCTCGGTGTCGATGCCGAGGCCCATGAAGGGGCACTGCTGGTAGGCGAGCCGACGGTCGCGGTACTCGGATCCGGGGTCGACGTGATCCACCCCCGGCGCAACACCGCGTTGAGACACCGGATCGCAGCAAGCGGGACGCTCGTGTCGGAGTACTGGCCGGGCACGACGCCCGCGCCATGGCGGTTCCCCGCGCGGAATAGGATCGTCGCCGGGATCGCCGACGCGGTGGTGGTCGTCGAGGCAGGGGAACGGTCGGGCGCGCTCATCACCGCCGACTTCGCCCTCGAGCAGGGCCGAACCGTCCTCGCGGTCCCGGGCGCCCCGGGCGCGGTCGCGTCCGTCGGGTGCAACGCGCTCCTCCGCGCGGGGGCGGCGATGTGCGAGAGCGCGGCTGACGTCCTCGCAGAGCTCCCCGCGGCGACCTGGCGCCCGGAGCGCCGCCAGGCGCAGACCGTGCCGGAAGGATTGCTCGGCCGGATCTACGCGCTGCTCAGCCACGAGCCGCTCATGATCGAGCAGCTCGCGACCCGCACCTCGGGGGATCCGGCATCCATCGCAGGAGCCCTCGCCCGCCTCGAGATCGACGGGCTGGTCGTCCGCAGCCAGGACCAGCGGTTCTGGGCTGCTCCCCTACGAGGAGCGGCGTGACGACGTCGAGCGCACCGGCGTCCGGCGGGCCTGGCGGCGACCGCCGCGGTAGCGCTTGAGCACGGTCTCGGCCAACCTCGCAACGGTCCGGCGGAGTGCAACCGGCTCGAACAGCACGGCCTCGCCCTGATGCTTCATCAGTTCCTTCACGAGCCATGCTTCGCTTGCGTACGGAATCTCCACGAGGACGGAGCCGTCGCTGTGGCGCTCACTCGACGGGTGCTCCTCCTCGAGCCACCGGGCGACCTGCGGGCTGCACCACACCGATGCGCTCTGCGCGAGCGTGCCACCGGGCTTCGGCCGGTCCCCCCACGGGAGGTACGGACCCGCCGTCATCTCGCTGCGACGGCGGAACCGCTCCTTCGTGACGCGGGCACTCCGGATGCGGTCGAGGCGGAACGTCCGCTGCTCCTCCGCACGACGGCACCAGCCAACCACGTAC